>JBGTIK010000085.1:0-1678 GCA_041745715.1 Phormidesmis sp. | reverse complement strand
GCTTAGCAGTTCAAATGAACTAAGTCATAAAAATTCTCAATTAAGGTTAACTATTGAGAACCATGCTAGAAAAAATGGCTGTGATTCTTATTGCTTCGTTTAAATACCCAATGTGCCAATTGGAAGTGCGGAATGTCGGTTTCAGAAAATAACAAAGCTGATCGCGACAAATGACATTCGCCTCTAGTTCCAACAGAATATCTTCAACTTTCTGCTTAGACTCGTCAGCAACAAATCGAGACAGCGGCTTACCGATCACCTCCGATTTGTCGTAACCCAGTTTCTCTAACCAATAGTGACTGACACTGACAAAATGACCTTGCCGATCTACAGAATGCAGCATAGCGGGCGTCTCTTGGTAAAGATGCCGGTAGCGCTGCTCGCTTTCTTGCAGCGCTTTAAAGGTTTCTAAGTACTGAGAGATATCAATTTGGGCATTCTCTGCTTTCTTTTTCGGCTGACTCAGGCTAACAGTGAGACGATATAGCGGGTAGGCAATCGCTGCCGCACCATAGAAAGCTAGCCCCAGCAAGAGGCCCAGGGAAAGATCCCAATGCCCCCCAAATGAGCTTGTAAGGTTAGACACCCCATCCATACGCCTATCCATACGGTAGTCTCCTGAACGATTCTCTGAGCCAGATACTATATAGATCTACCCAAAATCGCCCTCAAACTTAGAGCGCCAGATCGCTAGGTGGCACTTTGCGACGACATGACCAAATTGACCAAGGTGGTGACTAAGCGATCGCTCTCCATCGGCATGGCGTCTTTGCCGCCCAACACCCGCTGCAAAATCACAAAATAAATCAGCGTCCCTGCAAACGTACGCGCAGTGGCTTCGGGATCGCTTAGATGAAGCTCCTGGCAACGAGTAAGATAGCGGGTCAGGCCATCCAGCAAAGGCTTCGCCACATACTGTACATAAGGCTTAGCCAGCTCTGGGAACCGGCCCGACTCACCGACAATCAGCCGCATAAATTCGCAATATTGCGAGTCAACGGCGGCGTCATCTAACACTCTTGCGGCTATATCACTCAGCACGGCTCGGGGCTCACCTTGCAGCGCATTTTCATCTCGCGGATCAAACACCGTACGAAATTTGTGCTCAGCCATCTGCTGTACAAGCGCTGCAAATAAGCTCGCCTTGTCATTAAAATGGCTATACACCGTCGCTTTAGAAACCCCAGCGGTTGCCGCCACGCGATCCATGCTAGTTGCCGCATAGCCATTCGCCAAAAATTCCTGCATCGCCCCATCTAGAATTGCCGCCGTTTTGACAGCCGATTTTTTACGTTCGCGGCGATGGGTCAAGGGCACAGCATATCGTGAGGGTAAAAGGCGCAGCAAAAACTGCTTATAGAGTAGCTTAGTACATTCCCTACCTTGATTTTGAAACGACTGACCAAAGGCGCTACTGTGCAGGAAATCCTGGAAGACTGCCTAGCCCTAGTGATAGCTGATATTCAGACGGTACTGGTATGTGCCCATCATCTTGGAGCCCCTAGATATTAGACTTAATCGGAAATAGGTCGCTAAAATAGAGTAAAGGAATATCGAGAGGCAGGTTGTTCGATGAAAGTGAACTATGCAGAGCTAAAGAATAGACCCCGCATCCTGCAAAGCCTGACCGGGTTAAACCCAAGTGAGTTTGAAGCGCTGCTGCCAAGTTTTGGTGCGG
>JBGTIK010000084.1:0-27988 GCA_041745715.1 Phormidesmis sp. | reverse complement strand
ACAGGAGCAGAAACTTCCAGAGAGGTTGCCACGGTTTGTCCAGGAGCCACAACAATATTGAAGTCTTGGGTATTTGCACCTGGATACTTTACATCAATGGGGGTGCCTGAACTCACCCGCAGATTAGCATTTGCTGTGGTGTCACCATCGGTTGTTCCTCCCGTTATGTCAGTGCCGGTAGCAGAGTATCCGACAATATAGTTGGTAGCATCCAGACTAGAGCTGAGCTGGGGCAACTTGTTTTGAGAAACCAGCGTCTGATAAACAAATCCCGAGACGTCGGCGCGAGTTACTGGCTGCAATGGGCTGAAGAAGTCAATGTCGGGGTAGTTAACCACCACATTGCTCTGGGTGGCTGCCGCCAGTGCGTCTCTGGCGTAGGAGGGGACCTGATCTTCGTCCCGGTAGGTGTTCAAGGTGGTGTCAATCGAACCGCTGGCACGGAGGTTGAGTCCATTGATTAGCGAAACGATCGCTTCGGTACGGGTAATTGGCTGGTTGGGCCGGAAGGTGCCATCGGGATAGCCGGAGAGAAAGCCGCTGCGGTAGGCATTTTGAATCGCTTCTTGCCCCCAGTAGCCACTTGGCACATCTGAGAAATTACGAGCAGAGCGAATCGCCTGTCCGCTGAACGCCTGGTTAATCAAAGCAGCAAACTGGGCTCGGGTGACGGGCTGTTCAGGTCGGAATGTGTTATCTGGGAATCCAGCAATCACATTCTCTGTTGCCAACCCCTGAATAAAGGGACGTGCCCAGTACCTAAAACTGACATCTGCAAAGGTGGTTTGAGCAGCCGCAGGGGCAGAAACAACGAGAGGGGCTGCGGCACCAGCGATAGTTCCCAGTGCTGCCGCCAGCGCGCTCCCGGATTGCCAGTGTGAATGATTAGCCATAGGAAATTGATCCTCTAATGATCTTCAAGAGTGTTGCTTGGTTTCCATTCAACTGGGATTCCGAGCGCGTGGGAACATAGAATGGAAAGAAGCCAGTACCTACGATACTAGACAGTGCGAAGTTTTTCTCTATTCCTGGAGCGCGATTCTCGAAAGGAAAGACAAAGCCAATGCTACGAGCGACGAACATTTCCATACCCAAGTGGAGGAAGGCTAGGGCTATTTCATTCTAAATAGCGTCTTGTGCAGGTACCCTGTTTCTGTTCTAACCTTTAAAGTTTCGTTTTCATCAAACTGGCTTTTGTAGACATATACCTGTTCTTCGGACAACCCTAAATAGTCTTCAAGAACCTTCGCTACGCCCTGTAAGCCTACTTCAACGTAGAGTTCTCCGTATACGTTGTTTACTGTGGGTAAGTTGTCCATATGTCATATATAAAGGCTTGAGTAGTAACTTTTACGAATGTATTTTATTGCTAGCTGACGCTTTTCTGGCACTTGCCACTCTTTCGTGCTAAGGTCGTGAATGAAGCGGTAGTCATGAAAAACTTGGGGAACATGTTGGAACTTCCATCCGCCTCTAGCAATATTTAACCACATTTCCCAGTCTTCAAAGCCATTAATAGGCATTTGGGTATCGTACCCACCGCAGTCCTGCCAGGCAGATTTACGAAACACTGCGCAGGCGTCTAAATAACAGGAAATCATCAGGCGATTCAAGTCGAAATCGGGTAGCCGCCAGATCCCCTCCGATTCGCTAATAGGTTCTTTAAAGCCGTAGCCCTCCTGAATGGGAAAAGTATGAACCTTTCCCTACTCACTAAAAAAGCAAATATTGCCGTAAACAACGCCTATTTGAGAATGACTATCTAAGATGGCTGTGCTTTTACTTAGCATTTCAGGTCTGATTTTATTATCAGAATCGAGCGGCAGAATGTATCGCCCCTTTGCCGCTGCTATGCCCGTATTGCGAGCAGTGGCTGGCCCTTGATTGTTTTTTTGATCGATAACGTGATACCCATTCGACTTAAACTCGTCAAGGACGCGGCAGGTGAAAGGATCGCTTGAGCCATCATTGATGATAATAATTTCGTAGGGGATGTGATCGCTAGCCTCTACGCTGGCTACTGCCTCCGCCAGAAATGCTCCATGGTTAAAACAGGGAATAATCACTGAGATGATCGTCGTCTCGTCCGAACCTACGCCATGATTCATAGTGTCACTCCTTGTAATGCCTAATGCCTTTCTAAGGTTTCAGTGAATATGATTTACAAGCTTAGTTCAATACGCCGTCTGTGGGGTCTCCTAGTGAGAGTTAGCTATTTTGGTGGTACTCTCATCAGCTCATAGGCTCGTGACGTCAGCAAAAGACGAACGAAGTGTGTACCTGCGGCTGTGCCACTCACTTTACTGCATCTTTAGATAATATCGTCACCATGAGTGGATTTAAACTGACGATATCTGGCGGATTGGCACTACTATTGTTGTCCACACACTGCCCACACTGCCCGCCACCTAAGGCTGCTTACGATACCTCGTAATATATCAAACTCAACCACTTCTCCACTGCGTTCAAAAAAGGACACTTTTTAACCTTGGGTAAGGAGCTATCTGGGCTGCATAGCTGCTCGGCTGGCGTAGTATTGTTTTAGCCTTTGCTGAAAGCGCCGCCAATAGTGAAAAACGTCATCGGCGTTGAGCGTAAAGATCTGAGCGGGATGGTCTTCTAGGGCTAAGGCGATCATGGCTCGATCTAGATGGATGCCGGTGTCGCGATAGACCCAGTTCACTGCGTAGCAGTAGGCGGCTACTTGCAGACAGTAGTCTTCAATCCATTCAATGCGCTTGGGTCGCCGGGCGGTTTTCCAATCGCAGACGCATAGCTCGCCGTCGTAACGCATGACGGCATCGGGATAGCCGCCAAACTTCAGCGGATGCCACACCGCTCCTTCGACGAGCAGCACTTCATCGATACCCGCTAGCATCGGCTCAATTGAGCGCCAAAAGCCGTCTAGTCCTTCTGGCAGCTCGTACGGCTCTTGCTTTAAGTGCGACTTGATAACTTTATGAATGCGACTGCCTGAGCGGGCAGAGGTGGTCGTAATTTGACGAGCTTCGGCGTGACCAATGCGATCTTGCCAGTCCCACAGTCGTTTTTTGTCTTCGTAGGGCTTAGTCGCTGACAATATAGTCGTGATGCCGGGGTAGCAGTGCCCTTCGATTTCGTAATGCCGCTTGCGACTGATAGAGACTTGTTTGGCTTTGTAGTGGGGCAGTTGCATGGGAAGGAGGCAGAGCGGGGAAGGTGTTGTTATTTTAGTGGGTTTTTGGGTCTGAGGTTTGGGGGGGTCAGGTCTGTGTGGCCTGTGGGTTTTGCGCTGGGTGAAGAAGAGTGATACTGTGCGTTGGTAAATATGTACCTGTTTGGCAAGATCGGCACGATGCAATTTTTTCTCGGATTTTTGGCGGGCGGGGCGTTAGGTGGAGCGGTTGTGTGGGTGCTGTGGGGCGCTAAAATGCAGACGGTGCGGGAAAAAATTAGGAATGAGCTGGTGGCTGAACGGGCGAGTATGGTGGAGCAGTTGCGGGGTAAGGATGCCCGGATTGAGGAATTGCGGCAGGAGGGGAGCGATCGCACGCGAACCCTCACTACCTATCAAGACAGGCTCACCCAAGCCGCTAGCCAACTGGCCACTGCCGAAGCGCAATTGCTAGCTACGCAACAACAGGCCAATGAAAAGCTGTCGCTTTTAACCTCAATGCAGCACTCTATGCAGCAACAGCTTTCTGACACCTTTCAAGCGCTTTCATCACAGGCGTTGCAAGCTAATAACCAGTCTTTTTTAGCGCTGGCCGAAACTCGACTCAGTGAATTTCAAACGGCGGCAAAAGGAGATTTAGCGCTCAAGCAGCAGGCTGTAGCAGAGGTGGTGAAGCCGTTGCAGTCATCGCTGAGTAAGGTGGAGACTTTTTTGCAAAGTATTGAAGGACAGCGGGTAGGCGCTTATGCCCAGCTGACGGAGCAAATTTCGGCCTTAGCCAGCGCGCAGGGGCAGTTGCAAATGGAAACGGCGAATTTGGCAAAGGCGTTGCGATCGCCCACGGTACGCGGTCGCTGGGGCGAAATTCAGCTCAAGCGGGTAATCGAAATTGCGGGCATGTCGGAGCACTGTGACTTTACGCAGCAGACCAGTCACGCTGAGGGGTTGCGTCCCGATTTGCTGGTGCATTTGCCGGGTGCTAGGCAGATTGTGGTCGATGCTAAAGCGCCATTGTCGGCTTAATTGGCGTCGTTAGAAGCGGTAGATGAGAGCGATCGCCTCGGCAAATTGCGTGAGCACGCCAAGCAGGTAAAGCGCCATCTAACGCAGCTCAGCCAAAAAGCCTACTGGGATCAGTTTCAGCCGACGCCAGAGTTTGTAGTGTTGTTTTTACCAGGAGAGATTTTTTTTAGTGCCGCGTTAGAACAAGATCCTAGCCTGATTGAAGCTGGGATAGAACAGCGGGTGATTTTGGCAACACCAACAACCCTGATTGCGCTACTCAAAGCGGTTTCTTATGGATGGCAGCAAGAAAATGTAACGGCCAATGCGCAAGAGATTAGCAGCCTTGGCAAAGAGCTGTATGACCGAGTGCGCACTTTTGCCAAACATATGGGAAAAATGCGCAAAGGGCTAGATTCGACGGTCGAGAACATTAATAAAGCGGTCGGTTCGCTCGAAGGCAGAGTCCTGGTGAGTGCTCGTAAGCTGCAAGATCTGGGGGCGGGCGGCGGTGATGCGATTGAGCCTCTAGAAGGGGTGGAGCGATCTCCTCGCGCACTACAGTCTTTTACGCAGCCGTCTTTCCAATTGCCTCAAGAGCCCTCGATAACCGACGAGTCAACGAGGCTTTGACATCTGAGCATAGGATTGAGAAGAGGGATTTTGTTGCTCTTTCTAGATTAGAAAAGATCTAACGGCTGAACACGGGTCTTGATAACAACTCTAAGCAATAGACATTATCGGCAATAAGAGGGTAAAAATGCTCTCAAAGCCTTGTGCAGCAAGCACTTTGGGCGATTTTTAAATGATCGCTGAAACCCTTATGTAGCAAGGGTTTCCACTATTGCCGATTAAGTCTATTGGAGGTCAAAATTGTTTAGAAGTTGTTGGATAACTTTTGCTTCAAAGCGAAGTAAAGTTTAACTGGGCTGATTAACTTGGCTGATGGATACGGTTCCACATCGCATCGCTACGATTCGCTAGCTTGTGGGACATCTTGACTGTTGTTATAGCTGTTATTATCACCGTTGTGATGATTTTTACCCTTGGTTTGGTTGGGCTGCTGCCGCTGCACCGTGGCTAGCACTGAGCGAGATAGGTTAAGCGCTCTGGGGGGTTTGCTATTAGGTGATATCGGCCAACCTTCGCGCTGGCGGGTGCGATCGCCGTCGGTTTCTTCGGTTTGGTCGTGGAAGAGAATTTGCTGGGTGGGGAAGGGCAAGTCAATCCCGGCAGCGACTAGCTTGTTGCAGAGATTTTCGAGTACCCAATCCATCGAGTCAATGGCTTCAGCGCGGCGCGGTGGGTTAATCCACCAACGGGCTCGAATATTGATACTGCTGCCTGCTAGCTCGACGACAATAGCCTCTGGGCCTGGGTTCTTTAGCACCTCATCACGGCTGTTGAGCGTTTCTAAGATAATTTCTTTGGCTTTGGCGATATCGTCACCGTAGCCAATCCCAATGTCATACTGCAAGCGGCGGCGCTCGTAGGCCGTATTCACGGTCACGGCATTGGTAAACAGCTCGGCATTGGGAATCACCACCCGGCGACCATCGTAGGTGCAAATAGAAGTCGCCCGCGTTTCAATGTTTTCGACGGTGCCTTCGTAGTCTTTAAAAACAATTTGGTCATCGATTTGAAACGGCTCAGTCAGCAGGATCAAAATCCCGGCTAAAAAGTTTTGCAAGATGTCTTTAAAAGCAAAACCAATGGCGACACCACCGATGCCCAGTGTCGCCAGCGCATCTGAAGGATTAAAGCTCGGAAAAACAATGGTGGCGGCAATTAAAAAGCCTAAAATTACCAGTACGCCTTGGGAGAGTCGGCCAAACACTAAGCCAACATTACGGGTGCCACGGTTTCGGGTTTGTTTGCGCACAAAGCTACGCACCGCGCGGCCAACAAACCAAAACAAGATAAAGACCAGCGTACCGATAACAATGTTAGGCAATAGCGAGATCGCACCCTCTATCATGCTGGTAATTTTATCCGTCGCGATTGATAGAGAAAGTTGATCTTCCACCGGTTTGTCCAAAGCTATCGCCGTAGCCAGTTTACTAATCTCTCTGTCGCTGTTCTGTCCGTCTTAAGGCAGGGACGATCAGCTCGTTAGTGCCACCAAGACTATCACTTTAGAAGGAAATGGCCGAGCTATAGAGGCTGATCTGCCCAATAAACCAAAACTCTACTTTTCTGAGCAAAACATCAACCCGACATTCCGCACTTCCAATTGGCACATTGGGTATTTAAACGAAGCAATAAGAATCACAGCCATTTTTTCTGCATGGTTCTCAATAGTTAACCTTAATTGAGAATTTTTATGACTTAGTTCATTTGAACTGCTAAGCCATGAAAGTCTTTCCAAAACAGGGCTCTATCATTAATACCTGAGTGTGACACTTCAAAGGGCGGAATGTGGGATCAACCGTTACATCAACCGTTTTTATTCTTTTGATAAATTGTCGCCGCTGAGCTAGCAAATCTACCCAAATACCTTTGTATATCGGATTTCATAGATCTTTTATGGATCTACGGTCGAAGCCGTCGAGGGGCTCATGGCGCTGGAGCGACGATGAGCTGACTTGCCAATGCCGGTAGCTCGACTCAGCACTCTAGCGGTACGACTGCGGGCTCCGCTGATGTAGGTGAAAAAGACCGGAACCACAACCAAAGTCAGCAGCGTGGAGGTGGAGAAGCCGCCAATAACCGCGATCGCCATCGGGCTTCTGGTTTCTCCGCCCGCTCCAATCGCCAGCGCAATAGGCACCATCCCGGCCACAGTAGAAATCGAAGTCATCAAAATCGGCCTAAGTCGGGTAATACCCGCTTCGATCACCGCCTGCCGCCGCGATTTGCCTTCTTGCATAGCAATGAGCGCGTAGTCCACCAGCAAAATCGAGTTCTTGGTGACTAAACCAATCAAAAGCACCATGCCGATCAGCGCAAATAAACCCAAAGGCTTTTGAGTTAGCAGCAGCCCCATCAGCGCTCCGCCTACACACAAAGGCAGCGCCACCATCACCGCTAGCGGATACAAAAAGTCGTTGTACAGCAGCACGAGCACAGCGTAAATCATCATGACAGCGGTGCCGACGGCGAGGCCAAAGCGGGCAAAAATGTCTCGCTGAATCTCGGCATCGCCAGTAGGCTGCTGCTGCACGCCATCGGGCAGATTTTTGAGAGCCGGTAGCTCATTGACGGCCTCAATGGCTTGACCTAAGGTAATGCCTTGCAAGTTACCGCCAACTGTGACCTGCCGCGAACGATCAAAGCGATCAATTTGGGCGGGGCCGCTGCCAAATTCAATGTTGGCCACGGCAATCAGCGGCACGAGCTGACCGTCTTGACTAGGCACCCTAAGATTTTGCAAAGTACTCAAATCATTGGTTGTCTCAGGGCTGAGGCGCACTCGGATCGGGATTTGGCGATCGCCCACATCAAAATCAGCCAAATTCGATTCCGCATCACCCAAGGTTGCCAGCGAAGCCGTGCGGGCGATGCTGCTGACCGAAACGCCCAAATCAGCTGCCCGCGCCGGATCGGGTTTAATCAATATCTCTGGTTTTACCAAGGCCGCGGTCGAACTCACTTCCACAAGTCCCGGCACTTGGCGCATTTGCTGAGTCAGATTTTGCGCTGCTTGATCCAGTGAAGCCGGATTTTCGCCGGTGAGCACAATCTCCATGCCCTTGCCGCCGCCGCCCGCTCCCTGACTGACAAAATTAATCCGCGTCCCCGGAATCACTTGCAGCTTTTGGCGCATCTCCTTCTCAAAAGCGGCGCGATCAATCCGTTCATTCTTCGGCTTAAGCTGCACATAGGCAGTGGCTGCTGCGGGCGTTTGGGTGACAAACACCCGCTCAGTCGCCGGGTTAGCCAGCAGTAAGTCAGTAACTTCGGCGCTTATTTGCTCGGTTTTGGCCAAGGGCGATCCGGGCGGAAGCGAAATGCCAACGGTGGCCAGATCGGTGTTGCCAGAGTCGAAAAGATCGGTAGGGATGAATTGAACCAGTGAAAGACTGCCAACAAAGAAAGCAAATGCTAATACCACTGTTAGCAGTCGATGCTTCAGCGCACTATTGAGTAAACCGTGATAGGGCAGCAGTGCCCGTGGCACCCGCAGACCATCGGCAGCAAGGACAGTATTATCTACACTCGTCTCAGATTTGGGCTTAAGCATGTAGGCCGACATCATCGGGGTCACCAACCGCGCTACTACCGTTGAAAACATGGTAGAAACGGCCACTGTGACGCCAAAGGGCTTAAAAAACTGACCCGGAATACCGCCCATAAAGGCCACAGGTAAAAATACCGCCACAATCGTCGCCGTTGTTGTGATCACAGCTAGCCCAACTTCAGCAGTTGAATCGAGCGATGCTTGAAACGGCGACTTGCCCATTTGAATGTGGCGCTCAGCGTTTTCAATTTCGACAATGGCATCATCGACCAAGTTGCCGACTGCTAGAGTCAGCGCCAATAGGGACATGCTGTTGAGCGTATAGCCCAGCGCCTGCAAAACTAAGAACGTTGGAATAATCGACAGCGGCAGCGCCATCGCCGTAATAAAGGTGCTGCGCCAGTCACGCAGAAAAACGCCCACCACAATGATGGCTAAAATGCAGCCCAGAATCAGCGAGTCAATTGAGGCTTGGTAAGACTCGCGAATGTCAGTGGCTAACGTAAACACGAGCTGAAAGGTAATGTCTTCCGGCAGGCTAGTATTTAGCTCAGCGATTGCCTTTTTAATCCCATCTTCTACGCTGACCACCACTGCGCCACTACTGCGATAGACCTCAAAGCCCACGACCGGAGCCTGGTCGCTATAGGCAGCAGCGCGAATTTCGGCAAAGTCATCTTTTACCGTACCCAAGCTCGAAAGTGGCACCGTATTGCCATTGGGTAGCACCACACCAATGGCGCGCAGAGCCTCTATTGACTGAGCACTACCGATGGTGCGAATGCCCTGCTCACTGCCAGAAATATCGCTGCGCCCCCCCGGCAAGTTGATATTAAATTGACGAATTTGATCATTAACTTGCGTAGCGGTAATGCCTAGCGCATTAAGCTGCTGCGGATCGAGATCCACGCGAATTTCACGATCTACACCGCCGACTCGGCTGACACTCGCGACGCCATCGACTGACAGCAGCTTGCGGCTGATGGTGCGATCTACCAAATCACTCAGCTCTTCGACCGAGCGCTGATTAGAGCCGACGGTATAGATCACTACCGGCCCGCCGGAAAATTCTAATCGCCGCACGGTGGGGTCTTGCGCGTCTTGAGGCAGGTCTTGGCGAATGCGGGTAACAGCATCACGCACATCGTTGGTGGCCTTTTCGGTATCGACCCCTAAGTCAAACTGGATTACCGTGCGCGAAGATCCGTCTTGTACGGTCGAAACGAGATTGTCGATGTTGCCCAGGCCCGCAACCGCATCTTCGACTTTTTTGGTAATTTGAGTTTCCAGCTCTTCGGGGCCAGCGCCTGTTTGCTGCACTTCTACTAGCACAGTTGGAATGTCGATATTGGGGTTAGCGTCAATGCCCAAACGGGTAAAGGCTACGAGCCCAGTAATGGTGAGCACCAAAAAAAGCACAATGGTGGGCACCGGGCGCTTAATCGACCAAGCGGAAACATTAAACATAGGGGTTATTGGCCTTTAGCGGGCTCTTTTGGTTTGGCGGGTGCGGCTGATTGGGGTGATCCAGATGAGTCAGAGGCTTCAAAGGGTTGGTCTGAGGCGACGTCAACTTTGTCGCTGTCTTGCAAGTAGCTAGCGCCTTCGACGACAACTGGGACGTTGGCTTTTAGGCCGCTAATGATTTCGATCTGGCCGCCATCGCTGTTTTGACCGGCGCTGATGCGATCGCCCACTTCCACCCGCTGAGCACTCACCGTACTATCCGCATTCAGCACATACACCAAAGATCTACCGTCGGCTTGAGGCAATACGGCTGACGCCGGAACTACCACGCCTTGACGTGAACCGGTAACAATATCTACCGTCAAAAACATTCCAGGCCGCAACTGCGCTGAGCTGCTGTCGCTACTAGCTTCGCCAATCCCGACTTTAACAGTCGCTTCACGGGTTGCATTGAGCGTTGGATCAATGCTGCGAACGCTGCCCGGTAGCTTTAGAGCCGAATCTGAACTGGAAGTAATGCTAACAGGGGTTCCGACATTGATCTGCGTGAGCTGGGTTTGCGGCACCTGCACAGAAATTTCTAGCTGATCGCCGCTAATAATTTTGAACAAAGGAGTTCCGGCGGCGGCGACATCGCCCACCGTGGCGCTTTTTTCGGTGATCACACCGCTAGCCGGGGCCAATACTTGAGTTTGCTGTAGCTGAGTAACGGCGCGATCGGCTTCCGCCTGACGGCTGCTGACGGTGGCCTTGGCACTTTCGACGGCGGCTAGCGCTGCCCCCACGCTTTGATCCGCCGTCGTCAGCTCAGTCCGGCGGCTAGTGAGGGTTTCTTCGCTAATGGCTCCTTGGCTAAACAGAGCTGCGTAGCGGTTAAAGCTATCTTGAGCTTCTGCTAAAGCGGCTTGGGCTTGCGCGGCTTGGGCTTGCGCTTGGGCTACTTGCGCCTGCGCTGAGACGACTTGCGCGGAGGATTGATCGATTTCGGCCTGAAGCACGGAGTCATCTAAGACCGCTAGCACTTGTCCGGCCTGTACGGAGTCACCATCCCGAACATTCACGGCTTGAATCTGCAAGCCACTGGCTCGAGGCGAGACAGATAGTAAATCGAAAGCTTCTACGGTGCCTTGTGTGGTCAGGGTTTGCGTGATGGGGGCGATTTGCGATCGCGTCACTGTCACACTCGCACTCGCCACCTGCTCAGCTTGAAGCGCGTCAACCCCGACAGCCGTCTCGCTCGGCATCAATCGCGACGATATCAGCGCTAGGCCAAGGCCGAGGCCCAACCCAATTAATAGTCCTCTGGGACCACTGAGCCTACTAGCCCCTTTTTCCCAACCTTTTTTCCAGCTTTTAGCTGAATCTTTGGCGGAAGCGGGCGATCGCTTAGCCACAATTGAATTCAGCGGCGAATTCAGCGGCAGTGGAGGACTCAGTGAAGTATCCTGATTGCTCTTAGGCTCTTGAGTACTGGAGCCTTGCGTATTTTGGTAGGTCACAGGTCAGTATATTAAGGAAACGGTCGCAATCAGTCGTCAATCAATGGCTGTGTGAAGCTATTCATTACAAAAAATTAACATTCTTATTATTGCGTACGAATCTTTAAAGTGCGGGATCGGTTTACCCACCCTCAAAACAGTCACAGTTAATTTGTACGGATTAATTTGCACTGCTAACTCACAGATCTACCCTCCACCTCTATCAAACGACGTAAACAAGCGGCACAGAAGACTAAATTGCTGCTACTCTAAACTCCAAATATCCATTCTTCTCATTCCACTTCTTTCCTTACCTGCGCTTATGGAAACTCGCTCTTGGTGGCAAAAGCTCAAAAAAAATCCATTAGCGCAAATGGCGCTGCTTGTGCTTGTACTGTTCTATATAGCGGTGATTTTTGCAGACTTCGTAGCGCCTTACGACCCCATCGCACAGCAGCCTAGCGGTTCTTTGCTGCCCCCTACAGAGATCTATTGGCGCAACCACGAAACCAATCAGTTCATTGGCCCGCATGTATATCCCACCATTCAAGGGCCGATTGATCTAGACACCGGGCGTCAGGAGCTAGCGGTCGATTACAGCCGTCCTGCGCCGATTCGGCTATGGGTAAAGGGCAATGAATATAACCTGTTTGAATTCACCTTGCCAATCATTACCAGCTTTTCGTTTGATGGTGAAATCACCCTCAAAAACCTTCAGATATTTAGAGGCATTCCCGCTAATCTTCACCTTTACGGGGTAGCCCCTTCGCCTACTGCCGAAACGACCACAGAGATTCCGGCTGATAGTACGCCAGCGGCTGATGAAAGCTTAGAAGCCATCGATAAAGCTCAGCCCTATCTCAATATTTTGGGCACTGATAACGACGCCCGCGATGTCTTTAGCCGCTTGGTGTATGGCGGACGTATTAGCCTCAGCATTGGCCTTGTCGGCATTTTGATTTCCTTTCCGCTAGGGCTGATGGTGGGCGGTATTTCTGGCTATTTTGGCGGCTGGGTAGATACGGTGCTGATGCGCTTGGTCGAAGTGATTATGACGATTCCTTCGATTTATTTACTAGTAGCTTTGGGGGTGATTTTGCCGGTTGAATTAAGCAGCGCTGAGCGGTTTTTGCTGATTATTTTGATTATTTCGTTTATTGGCTGGGCAGGGCTAGCAAGGGTCATTCGCGGTGAGGTGCTTTCGCTTAAAGAGCGCACATTTGTACAGGCGTCACGCTCTATGGGCGGACGCAGTTTGCACATTATTACTCGCCACATTCTGCCGCAAACGGCTACTTACGTGATTATTTCAGCGACGCTGGCGATTCCTGGATATATCGTTGCTGAAGCCGTACTTAGCCTCATCGGCTTGGGCATTCAGCCGCCCGATCCGTCTTGGGGCAATATGCTTTCTGCGGGTACTAATGCCTCTGTGCTCGTGCTTTATCCTTGGTTAGTATGGCCTCCGGCGGCGCTAATTGTGATCACGGTACTGGCTTTTAACATGCTCGGTGACGGCCTGCGCGATGCCCTAGATCCGCGTAGTTTGCAGGAACGCTAGACCGGAAAAACGGCGCTTAATCTAGTACTTAATTTACTCCTGGTTTCGTCCGAAGGTGAGGTTTTCTAGATTTTGTCCCGGCGGTAAATCGATGAAAATGCGATCGCCTTCGTTGAGCCCATCGAGGACTTGAATGCGATCGCCTTCTTGGGAGCCCAACACGACTGGCTTAAACTCAGCTGGGCCGGATTCACCGGGTACCAGTACGCCGGTTTCACCCCCTTGAGTAATCACTGCAACAGCGGGAATCACGAGCGCATCATCTAGCTGATCGCCAATAAAGGAAACGGTTGTATTCATATTAGAACGCAGCTGATCAAGGCCGCTCGTGAGCTGAATTCGCACCTGAAACACGGTCACGTTAAGCTGCTCAATCGCTTCAGGGGCAATTAGTCTGACGTTGCCTTTAAAGGTTTGATTGGGAAAGGCATCGGCTTGAATTTCGACGGTTTGGCCCACTTTGATGCGGCCAATATCCGCTTCGGTGACTTCTGCTACTACTTCTAGGCCGCTGGCGATCGCCACAATCGCGGTGGACGTTGCTGAGGTCACCTCTGAAGCGGTCGCTGTTGGCGTTACAAAAGCCCCTTCATCGGCAAAACGCTGGGTCACAATACCGTCAAAAGGGGCTCGAATGAAGGTTTCTTCGAGCTGGATTTGAACAGTCTGAAGCTGCGCTTTCGCCCTATCTAAGCGGGCTTGGGCTTGGGCGATAGTTTCGCTGTCGCTGCCGTTTTGCTGATCGGCTAAGCGGGCTTGAGCTTCGGCTAGCTGGGCCTCGGCTTGGTTAACGCCTGCACTTGCACTGCGACTGTCATTGAGCGCGCGATCTAGATCGCTGCGCGAAATTCCGCCCTGGTCAAACAGGCTTTGGTTGCGGTTGAGTTCGTTTTGGCTGAGGGTGAGGCGGGCGCGGGCATCAGTGAGCTGAGCGCGGGCGGCTTCGGCACTAGCAGTAGCTTGGCCGACATCGGTACCCGAAGCGCCTCGTAGCGCTTCGTCTAGTTGGGCTTGAGCTTCGGCTACGCTGGCTTGGTTTTGAGCGATTTGGGCGTTTATCGGCTCGCTGTCCATGCGGGCGATTACTTGGCCTTCAGTGACGCGATCGCCCTGCTCAACAAACAGCGCCTGCACCGTTCCGGCTGACTGCGGGCTGAGGTTGACGGTGCGAATGGGGGAGACATTGCCGCTGGCGCTGATGCGGACGGTGAGCTGAGTAGAGGTAACCGGGACGGTGAGGGTGTCGAGGTCGTAGTCAAGCGGGCGGCGGGAGAGGGAGAAGGCGATCGCGCCTGCGGCTATGAGGCCAGCAAGGCCAATCGAGAGCAGCCAGGGCCAAGGGCGCTTGATACGACCGAACTTGATGCGACCGAACTTGATACGACCAATCAGGAGAAGCAAAGGCATGAAGAAAAGTTGCGGCTGTAAACGCGTGGATGGGATGTGCTAGATGCTGTCAGGGCACTTCTCTAGGATAGTGATTTTTGGGGGGCAGGGGAGCCGGGGGCCAGGGGGCAGGAACTAATTGAGTTTTAGAGCAGCCGGGTTTAGTGGTTTTTGGGTCGTTTCACAGGTCGTTTACAGGTCGTTTCACAGGTCATTTCACACAGGCCATTTGTTTGTAAGTAGAGTGTTTGTCTCTTGCTACCAATTTTTGCCAGTGCGTTTCCTCTAAATCCTCTACCAACCGGAATGTAAACAGTAAAATTTAGAGGGGACTTTCAAGGAAATCGTAGAGAAAACTGTGAGCAAAGGAATGATTAAGCACTTTTTTAAGCCGCTGGTTTGGGTTGGGATCGCGCTTTTACTGCTAGGGAGCGTTTGGCTGCGCCCGGTGACCGCTTCTTCTCTGACTGATTCGCGAGTTAATCAGTTGGAATATCAGGTGCGATCGCTGCAAACTCAAGTCAGTCAGCTTCAGTCGCGTCTGCCGGGGGCTGCTAGCAGCAGTAGTGACCCTGCACCTAGACTTGAAGCGACGGCTGGCAGTTACGATCCTTCTTTAGATGCGCAGTTCGATAATCTCGCAACGTTGGTGATTGAAATTAATCAGCGAGTGCGGGCTTTGGAAGCTCAAGCTTCAGGAACCGCTCGATAGAAAGCCGTGGAATAGAAAGCTAACGGACAGGTTTTAGCGCATAGAGCGGCTATTCTTCCGATGGATGGTCGGCACTAGCCGGATGAATGAGCGTCCACTGCGGATGAGAGGAGCCTTGTTCATTAATTTTGTTCAGGCGAGTGAGAAGGCGCGATCGCTCTTCTGCCGACAATCCCCACAAAATATGGCAACTTTCCGCAATTAACAACGCCAACGTTAGCCCGACACATAGCCCTAAGCCAACTGCTGCTAAGCGTCCATAAACCAGCATGTAGCGCACTGCTGCCCAAGTAAAATATTCGCGCAGCTCTTGCAAATCAGCTCGAAGCGACCACAAGCTCAATGCCCCAACGCTCAGCCACAATCCCAACCATATCCACCACCAGCTGCGCATCATTGCCTGTCGCAAAGCCTCAAGCGCTGGAGCTTGATCCAAGAAATTACGCTCTACCACAGAAAGTTCCGTACCTGCTCAATCGAAATTTTCAGTCAAAATCCCCAGTCAAAATTCTCAGTCAAAATTTTAAAGTGCATTCGGCATAGGATCGAGCGGCTCTGAGTAATCCTTATCACCTAAATCATTAGCTGCATCATCGTTGGTGGCGCGATCGCCACCCGAATCGTCACCACCATCAAAACCACTGCCTTCCGAGCGGCTACGCCACCAAGCCAACAACGTACTGGCAATAAAAATACTTGAATAAGCGCCCGCAATAAAGCCCGTAATCAGCGCTAGCGCAAAAAACTTCAAAGACCCGCCGCCAAACAGCACAATACTTACCAGCGTCAGCACTGTTGTCAGCGTCGTATTGATCGAGCGGGCTAATGTCTCATTCACCGAGATGTCTACCGCATCATTGATCGGCTGATTTGGATTGAGCTTTAGCGTTTCGCGAATGCGGTCATAAATTACCACCGTGTCATTCACCGAAAAGCCCACAATCGTCAGCAGCGCCACAATAAACAAGCTATCGGCCTCATAGCCAATCAGCAAGCCCAGCAGCGAAAAAATCCCTAATGTCACCACCACATCGTGCAGCAGCGCCACAATCGCCAAAATCGCATAGTCGAGCTGAAAGCGCAGGCTCAAGTAAGCGGCAATCAGGCCAAAAGACACAATCAGCGACAGCAATCCGGTCGTGAGCAGCTGTTTGCCCAGCGCAGGCCCAACAGTGTCATTTTGCGTCAGCTGCGGATCAATTTGGCCAATCGCGGTTTCAATGCCTGCTTGGAGCCGGTCACGCTGATCCACATCCAAAGTTTGGGTACGCACCACCACAGACTGGCGATCGCTGCCCAAAAGCTGGACGCTGCCACCCGTTAAGCCCTGCTCATCCAGCACTTTTTGCACCATCGAGGTTTGAATGGGCTGGGCGCAGTTTGCCGCCACATCGCAGTCACGCGTGAGCTGTAAACGAGTGCCGCCGACAAAATCAAGGCTCGGCTTAACCGGGGCTCCGTACTGCTGCCATGACAGAGCCATCGAGACGATGCCGACGAGAATAATCGTCCCAGAGATGAACCACCACAGGGTTCTTTGCTTAGTGATGTTGAGTTTCATGGATGCAAGTGATAGCTCTTAAGGCGATAGGAAGGCGATAGGAAGGCAACGGGAAGGCAATTACTGGGCACTCGCAGGCGGTGCAGCCCCTTTGGGTGAAGTATCTACGCCGGGGCAAAAGAGGTTAGGCTTACGAAACTGCGGAAAGCCAATGGTGAAAAGCATCAAGGTGCGGGTACAGGTAACCGCCGTAAACATGCTGATGGTCACCCCAATCGCCAAGGTCAGCGCAAAGCCCCGAACTAGACCAGTACCTAAGAAAAACAGCGCCCCACAGGCAATCAGCGTAGTAACGTTACTATCTAGAATGCTAGAGAAGGCTCGAAAAAATCCCGACTCAACGGAGCGATAAAGGGATTTACCGGCGCGAAGCTCTTCTCTAGTTCGTTCAAAAATAAGCACATTGGCATCAACGGCCATCCCAATACTTAAAATAAATCCGGCAATGCCGGGAAGGGTGAGCGTCACTCCGAGCAAATCGTAAGCGGCCCAGGTGAGAATGGCATACACCACCAGAGCAATGTCGGCAAGGATGCCGGGTAAGCGGTAATAGATGCCCATAAATACCAGCACCAAGGCGATCCCAAACAGACCAGCATAGAGGCTGCGCTGTACGCTGTCACGGCCAAGGGTTGCGCCGACTGTCCGGTTTTCAATAATTTCTACCGGTAAAGGCAGCGATCCGCCACGTAGCTGAATTTCTAAATCGCGGGCTGATTCAGCGTCAAATCTGCCGGAGATGCTAGCGCTACCGCCAGTAATGCCGTTTTTGGCATATTCCACATCTACGCCCGGGGCGCTGATGAGCTGATTATCTAAGAAAATGCCGAGGCCGCGCCCGGTGCCTGCAATGTCGCGGGTAAGCTGAGCGAAGAGATCGCCGCCCTCTTTGGTAAATTCGATGTTGACTTCCCAAGCGCCGCCGGGGCCACCCATCGGGCCAGCGATCGCGTCTTTAAGCTTAGCTCCCGTCAGTTCAGATTCATTAAATAGAGCCAAAATGTCTTCTTGGGTGGCGGCTATTGCTGTTTGGTTAGCCGCGATCGCTGCTTCATCCGAACTATTTTTCAGCGCTTGCTGTTCAGCTAGCTGCTGCTGATTAATCGTTTGTAGCGCATTAAGCGGGCCTTCAGTACCCGGCTTTTGGCTGCGAAACTCTAGCTGCGCCGTGCCGCCTAGCACCCGCTCAGCTTGTTCGGGATCGCTCACTCCCGGCAGCTGAATCGAGAGCTGATCTTGCCCTACGCCTTGGACTACCGCTTCCGAAACGCCGAGGCCATTCACCCGGTTTTCAATGACTCTTTGTACAGCCGCTAGCTCGCGCTCACCGACTTGAGTAATTTCCTCATTCGGCTGCACCTGCATGGTGAGCTGCGTCCCGCCGCGCAAGTCTAAGCCCAGCTGGGTTTCGACATTTACAATAATCACGACCGCCGCAATCACAAGCGCCAATAAGGCGGCTAATATCGAGCGTTGCTTACTCATAGAGTCCATTTTTAATAATGACTTGGGACAAAAATTCTAAGTTGAGCCCAGTGCAGTTAAGTATCCTAATACCAAACTGCCTCAATCGTAACGACTGAGGCAGAAAGATTGATGAATTGTGATTTGGATTTTTGAGCCAGGATCGCCAGGATTCGGTGGAGGCCGAATTTAGAGGTGCCCTTTATTACAAGCGGCTCTGCATAATTTTCTCGACGGTTTCTTCGATCTGCGCAGGCTGCACAATGGTCAGATCTTCTAGCCCTTTATTGTAGGGCGTTGGGATATCTTGCGACGACATCCGAATCACCGGCCCATCGAGTTCATCGAAAAAGCGGTCGTTAATAGAAGCAATAATTTCAGCCGCAATGCCGCCTGTTCTCATGCATTCTTCGACGATAATCACCCGATGCGTTTTCCGAATCGATTCACCAATAGTGTCGTAGTCAATCGGCTTCAGCGAGATCAGATCAATTACTTCAGGGTCATAGCCTTTTTTCTCTAGCGACGCGACCGCCTGCATGACGTGATAGCGCATCCGAGAGTAGGTCAAAATTGTCACGTCTTTGCCAGTGCGAACCATTTCGGCCTTATCGAGCGGCAAAATGTACTCATCATCGGGCAGATCTTCTTTGTTGAAATACAGCAGCACATGCTCAAAAAACAGCACCGGATTGTCATCGCGAATAGCGGCTTTGAGCAGCCCTTTGGCATTGCGCGGCGTAGAACAAGCGACGATTTTGAGCCCTGGAACGGCCTGAAAATAGGCTTCTAGGCGTTGAGAATGCTCGGCTCCGAGCTGAGAGCCGACGCCGCCTGGGCCACGAATGACCACCGGAATTTTGAAGTTGCCGCCAGAGGTATAGCGCAGCATTCCGGCATTATTAGAAATTTGATTGAAGGCCAATAGCAAAAAACCCATGTTCATGCCTTCGATAATCGGGCGCAGGCCAGTCATGGCAGCGCCGATGCCCATACCAGTGAAGCTATTTTCAGCGATTGGGGTATCGAGCACGCGCAGCTCACCGTACTTGTTGTACAAGTCTTTGGTGACTTTGTACGAGCCGCCATACTGGCCGACGTCTTCACCCATCACCATGACGGTTTGGTCACGGGCCATTTCTTCGTCAATGGCTTCACGAAGGGCGTCGAATAAAAAGGTTTGTGCCATGTGGAAAGGACTATAGATGATGAATATGGATAGAGTTGAGGCTAATCTTCAGCAAAAATGTATTTGTACAAATCAGCCGGATCAGGATCGGGGCTTTCTTCGGCAAAGGTGAGTGAGTCTTCGACGACGAGGGTGATTTTGTCGCGCACGGCTTTGAGGTCGGCTTCGCTGGTGAGGGATTGCTCTAGCAGATAAGCCTCGAAGCGTTTGATGGGATCGCGATCGCGCCAAAATTTCTTCTCTACTGCCGATCTCAGTTCATCGGGATCAGCCACCGAATGCCCTCTGTACCGATAGGTCAAGCACTCCAATAAAGTCGGCCCCTCTCCCGCGCGGGCGCGGGCAATAGCGGTTTCGGCAGCGGCGCGTACGGCCATCACATCCATGCCATCGACCTCATAACCGGGCATCCCAAAGACACTGGCCTTTTTGTAAATTTCGGGCTGAGAGGCAGCGCGTTCATGGGCCATGCCAATTGCCCACTTGTTGTTTTCTACCACGAAAAGGATCGGGAGCTTCCACAGCGCCGCCATGTTTAGGCATTCAAAGAACTGACCGTTGTTAGTCGTGCCATCACCAAAAAAAGCGGCTGTGACCTGATCAGCATTGGCGTCGCCCATCGCATCGCGTCGATAGCGGCTCTGAAAAGCCGCCCCTAGCGCGACCGGAATGCCTTCGCCAATGAAGGCAAATCCGCCTAGCATATTGTGCTCTTTAGAGAACATATGCATCGAGCCGCCCCGGCCTTTGCTACAGCCGGTTTCTTTGCCAAATAGCTCAGCCATTACCGCCCGCGCGCTGACACCAGCACTGAGCGCATGAACATGGTCACGGTAGGTGCTACACACATAATCATCCGAGCGCATGGCTTTGACCACACCTGAGCAAACCGCTTCTTGACCGTTGTATAAGTGAACAAACCCTTTGACCTTGCCGCGCTGATACAGTTCGGCGCACTTGTCTTCAAAGTAGCGACCGAGCACCATATCTTCGTAAATAGTGAGTGCCTGCTCTTTGCTGACCGGCGGCGAAGATGCCTTAAAAGTTGGCAGTGGTCGTTCCTGAAACATAGGTTTGTGTCCGTGTTTCTAAGCAACTGTCGAAAATTTCGACTGAATTCTGACTGAATGTTTACTGATTATTCGCGCAAAAGTGCCAAACAGGCAATCTATTGCGTTGCTCGACTTGATAAAAATTGCTTAAGTTTCGCTTAATGATACTTGCTTTTGCTAACAAGATATATTGAGAAAATATATGAAAGGCTGACTTGGTGTAAGTTTGAACCTGACTAACTTAACGTCATCTTTAATAGCTCTCTTTAACGGCTCTGGGGGCGAATAGTCAGGAAGGATTTAGAAAAATTGAGTAGCGGCAAAGCCGAGGTGGAGCTTAAATCAAATTCTAAATTAAGACCTCGTATTAGCCCTAATATCAGCCTGATATCAACCGGAAGAGGACTTGACAAATGAGTCGCTGAGTTTAACGCTATGCGCACGCCCCTGTTTCAATTAAACTTGTAAGCTTGCTGTGTCTTCGCGTCAAAGGTCGGCTCAGTAGGTTCAAGCGGCAGCGGCGATTTTTATGATAATGACTGGCTTAACGACTGGCTTAACGACTGGGGATACATAACAGTGCGAATTCCGCTGGACTACTATCGAATTCTAGGATTACCGATTCAGGCGACGCCCGATCAGCTGAAGCAATCGCACCGCGATCGCACGCTCCAAGTGCCCCGGCGGGAATATTCAGAGCTGGCCATTGATGCGCGCCGTCAGTTGATTGACGCGGCTTATGCGGTTTTGGGTGATAGCAACCGCCGGAGTGAGTACGATCAGGAATTTTTGGCGGCGGCTTTACCTGCTTCTAGAGAAGCAGGCTCCAAAGCAGGGAGTGCGCTTGAATCTAATCAGACTAATCAAACTAATCAAACTAATCAGACGGCCAGCCAGTCAGCTAGTCTGACTGGCATTGGCAGCGTTCCCAGCTTGCCGCCTCAAGACGCTGATAGCGCTACTGGCATCAATCCAACCGATGTCAATGTCCCGACCATTGAGATTGAAAATCATCAGCTCGTGGGCGCACTGCTGATTTTGCTAGAGCTAGGCGAATATGAGCTGGTGCTCAGACTGGGCCGACCTTACTTACAGCGTGATGTTCGCACCGCTGAAGGCCAAAAGCTCAAAGAGCAACCCGCCCTGCCGGATATTATTTTGACGCTGGCGGTGGCTTGCTTGGAGCTAGGCCGCGAAGAGTGGCAGCAAAACCATTATGAACATGCGGCTGAATCGCTCGAAACAGGCCGAGAACTGCTGCTCAAAGAGGATTTGCTGCCGGTTTTAAGGGCCGAAATTCAGGCCGATCTCTACAAGCTGCGGCCTTACCGATGTCTGGAGCTGATTGCGCGATCGCTCGATCAAAAGCCCTCTCGTCAGCAGGGCATTGGCCTCTTGCGCGGCATGCTGCAAGATCGGGGTGGCATTGATGGCGCTGAAGACGATCTCTCTGGGCTAGGCGTAGACGACTTTTTGCGGTTTGTGCAGCAGCTGCGCGGCTATTTAACCGCCGCCGAGCAGCAGGAAGTCTTTGAAGCTGAAGCTCAGCGGCCTTCGGCAGTGGGCACTTACTTGGCCGTATATGCGCTACTAGCACGCGGCTTTGCAGAGTATCAGCCCGCGCTCATTCGCCGCGCTAAGCAAATGCTATTGCGGCTGAGCGGTCGTCAGGATGTGCACTTGGAGCAGGCCGTCTGTGCGATGCTACTGGGCCAAACCGAAGAAGCTAGCCACGCTTTGGAGCTATCGCAGGAGTATGATCCGCTGGCCTTTATTCGCGAACATTCGCAGGGCTCTCCCGATCTGTTGCCCGGTCTGTGTTTGTATGCCGAAAACTGGCTTCAGCAAGAAGTCTTTCCCTTCTTTCGAGATCTCGATCAGGCGACAGCCACGCTAAAAGATTATTTTGCCGACAGCGCTGTGCAAAGCTATTTAGAAAATTTGCCGCTGGAGAGCGACCCTGACGATCGTCAGAGCAGTCGTCGCAGCAGCCGTCCAACGAACTGGGCTACGCCTCCTAACTTAGGCAGTGCAAGCTTAGGCGGTAATTTGGGGGGCGCTGTCGGGAGCGATCGCTTCACCATCGAACCGCCGTTAGGCTCGCCCCCTCTAGAGTCGCCGGGGAGCAGCAGCGGGCCGGGTGACTACAGCGGTTCGTCGATTTTGGCCCAGCCGGATGCCGGCGATCGCTTCCGCCCCCGATCTACTGGCCTCGCTGGCTTAGTTGGCGCAATGGGAGTTACCAGTATTGCCGAAAGAATTGCGCAAATGTCTCCTGCTGGTCAGCTCAATCGGGCCAATAACAATTCTGAGGTCGCCGCTTCTAGCCGCACTGCGTCTGTTTCTCAGGCAACTGGTGAGAATCTCGACGGTGGCGGATCTGGTCTAAGAGATCGCCGTCAGCGTCGCCAGCCCGCTAAAGGCTCTTCCATTAAGCGGGATCGGCTGTTGTTGCTAGGTTTAGCAGGGCTAGGCTGTTTAATTCTGGCATTCTTGCTCATCCGGGCGATGTTTGGCTTAGTCAATGGCAGTGGCAAGCCAGCGATTGAGGGCGAACCGCTCTCGCTAGAGATCAATCAGCCACCAATTGCGATCGCGCCTGCCGATAGCACTGCCGAACCACCCTCAGCGAGTGATGCTTCGGGGATTGCTGAGACAACGATTAATCAATGGCTAGAAGCTAAGACGGCGGCTTTTTCTGAAAACTATGAAACCGACAGAATTGACGATGTGTTAACCGGTGAAGCTCTAAGCGACGTGCAAACTATGCTACAGGGAGCCCAAGCAGATGGCTGGAATGTAAAGTATACGCATGGGCCACTCCAGGTGATTTCGGTAGAGCCGACTGACGCGACTGATGCGGAGCGGCTCTCGGTGCAGGCGCAGGTTCAAGAAACGGCTACTTTTTATGAGGGCTCTCAACCAACGAGTGAGTTTGATTATGATGAAGCGGTGACGGCTCGCTATGATCTGGTGAAAGAAGGCGATCGCTGGCTAATTGAGAATATTCAAGGCTGACGCCCAAGCTGAGCTTTCACATCAGCTCCTATCAATTAGCTCTAACAATTAGCTCTAAAATTCTAATAGCATCCAAAATTTGCTGAGCCTCGACTTAGAGATTGCATCTAGGCGGCATCTAAGTAATTATGAGTAACCACATTGGGATAATTAAAATTCCCGACGTTCTTTTGCACATGACGTTCTTTTGCACATACGGAGGGGTCGCAACCATACAGCGATTTCTGGAGCCATAGCTTGTTAGTATTCTAGAGATTTTGCAAATATTTTCTAGATATCTGGGACTGGTCAGTAGCTTAACCAAAGCAAATCAATAGAAGTTGTTAGGTTAAGGCAACATTTGGGGCAAATTTTAGATGGAGCCTATAGAGCTAGAGGATCTTTGGCTATACCAGCTATATTGAGGGGTACCTCAATCGTTCGTTCAATCGTTTGTAAGTATGTTTTGTGTTTTGATAAAACCCCTGAGTGAATAGCCGCCAACGTATGCAAGTGCAGAGCCCTCCCACCGTTCAACCTTCCGAGCCGCAGTTAATCGCTCAGCTAGTGACGCCCGATGGCATTGCTAACGAGTGCTCTCGGCGCGCTAAAACCCAAATAGACTTACTGTTACTAGCGATTGAGGCGCTGGATTTGGGTGGATCTGAAGCGATGCTCGCTGCCGCCAAAGAGCTAGGCTTAGAAGCGGTGGTGCGCGGCCGGGTGAATCTGTGGCTGTTGCGCAGCAGTAATCCGCTCAGGCGATTTAGCCAAAGGCAGCCGATGTCATTGGCAGAAGGCAAAGCGCTGGTCCTGATTACTTGTTTTTTGGCGAAGCGGCTGACGGTATTGATTCGGCAGCTCTTGTTGGGCTATCAACAGCTCAACGATCAGGATCTGTCGTTTGAGCATCACTTTCGGCTGAGTGATTATTTGGCCCGGTTTCGCTCTCACTTTCGCGCCAGAATGAACGCTAAGCGCTCTGGGGTGATTGAGTATGCTGCGGATGAAAAGCTCAACAAGCTGGCGATTGAGCTACTGACGAAATTGTTGTTTTGCACCGGAACGGACGGCGCTAATCGGCTGTGGGTGAGTCTTTTTGATGGAGAAGTGTCATGACCATTCGCAGACAGTATCAGCTCCCGAATTGCAGTCTGATTTTAGATGGATTGAGCATTGATTCGACGTCCGGTTCTGAAGAGGTGATGTCGCTCTTGGTGAATGCGGAGTGCCGGATTAGTGGTTTAGAGCGATCGCTAAATGGCGGCTACAACTTTTTTGCGGCTTTGGTGCGTGCCGTCAGTCAGTACAGCCAGGAGCTGCTTAGCGGCTTTGCCCATCCACAGGTAACCGAAGGCGAGCCGCTGCTGGTGCATATTAATCCCGGCGATGGCCCTTATCATCACTTGGTGGTTCAGCCCGAAATTGCCGACTTAGGCGAATCTGACGATGGCCGAGCGATTGATATCAAGCTTTCTTCGGTGCAGCTCTTTGACTTGGCCGAAGCAGTCGATCAGTTTTTTGATGATACGCAGACGCTGCCTGAGTTAGTGCCTTTGCTTTCGCCTTTGCCTCGCCGCTTTGTGCGCACCGAAGAGCCGCTGAGCGATCGCGCCCTGCCTGCTGTGTTAGGAATTGGCAGCTTAGTAGCAGCGACGCTGGCGATTGGCCTATTGCCGGTGCCGGAAGTGCGATCGCCCGCCAAATCAGATCGCTCCGATCAGCCCGCTCCGGTCAGTAATGCAGCTAGCACGAGTAGCGCTAGCGATCAGCCGCCTACTGGAGATGGCACCGAACCGGCTGCCGACGGTCTGGCGGCGGCAAATCTATCGAGTCCGCTGTGGGAGAAAGCACCCCGCATTACCGATGAGGCTAAGCTAGCAGCGCTTCAGCAAACGTTAGAAAGCAAAATTACCGGCAGTTTAGATCCAGATGCTAGCTTTACCGAAACGCTCGACTACCAAGTCGCGGTAAATGAAGCCGGTGAACTGGTGGGCTATCAGTTTGGTAACGATACAGCCCTGCGAGATGTGGATAATACGCCGCTGCCTCAGCTAGCGCGTGCTAATGCCAATGCCGAAGGATTAGAAAAAGACGCTGTAGCCCAATACCAAGTCGCCTTTAATGCCGATGGCGTCGAGGTCAGCCCTTGGCAATACGGTACGGCTGTTGCGACTGCCCCAGAAGAGGCACCGTCAGCGCCTGAGCCGGATAAAACCATCGAGCCGGATAAAGCTACTGAGCCAGCCAAAGACAACGCCGCCTTTGATGATAAACCACCGGCTACGCTGCTAGATTTATCAGAAGTAGAAGCTCTCAATGACCAGCTCAGGCAGACCATTGTGGAAAAGCCAAATCAGCCAAGAGTGGGTAGCGCCACTACCTATCGCGTGCGATTTAGTCAATCGGGAGAAGTGGTTGCTTATTCGCCTGTTAGTCCAGAAGCTTCAACCTCGGCGGATGAAACGCCTTTGCCTAAGCTGCTAGCCACCGCGCCCACCGATGAGCCAGCAGTGGACTATCAGGTGGTATTTACAGAGCGTGGGGTCGTGGAAGTGAGCCCTTGGTGGGGGTGGAGCTACTACGAGTAAGTACGAGTAAGTACGAGTAAGTACGCGCGTCCAGCGCAAGTAAGGCCAGTGCGATAATGCTATGAATGGTGGCAGGAGGCGGGTCTGTGGCAAACAATGAGTCAGGTTTGGATGGGCGCGATTTAGAAGACAATCGGGATCGTGAAGAGGCTGGTACTGGCTTTTATGCGCCTCGGGCTCCGCTTCCACGCGGCTTAGAAGATTCCACACGACTACCTAGAGACGAGTATTCATCTGAGTCTGACCCCGATCTAGGATCTTATGGTCTGGGGTCTTATGGCCCGCCGTCTTATCCACAACCGTCTTATCCACAACCATCTCATTCTCAACTGCCCTATTCTCGACCAACAGAACAAGGCACGTCCTACACCAGGGCGTTGGCACCGCAGCCTCACAATTTGTCTGGGGGAGGGGAGGGAGTTGACTCGATTGAAAATATCGATCCTGATGAGGCGATCGCCCCAGCCGAAAAGCCCAGATTTTGGCAAAAGCAACCTTACGGCGCCTTAGCTCATCTGATGGCTATCACTGGCGCAGTAACCGCTGCTTGGTTTTTAGGCATTTTAGTGGCGCAGCTATTGCCCGGTCGGATTGCACAGCCGCCTCTGACTGAGGTGCTATTGCGCCAGAGCAGTCGTTTAGCGACTCGCCTATGGCATTTTCCGCAGCTCTGGCAAACGCCCCCTCATCAGTTCCAGATACAGGCTATTCCCTTACCTGAAACTGGCCCACTACTAGCGCCTGTTGAGCTACCGCCGATTGAGCGACAGCCTTTAATCGACGAACTCAACTCTATAGAGACAGAAGTTATTACCCTCGATAGGCGGCTCAAAAGTTTAGAAAAACAGTTTGGCTATCCGCCTTATCAGGGCGCAGATATTGACTACCGGCTCAAGGCTTTACGAGCGGCCATCGAGCCGCCCGTACGAGCGGAACAAGTAGTAGAGCCGATTTATCAGCCGGTGCCGAGCGATCGCACCCAAACCCTATTAGACGTTGCAGCGCTGAAAATCACCCTGCCTGCAGACGCCGTTTTTACTCCCGGTGCCAGTGAGCTTAAAGACACCGCAATTTTGAACCAAGTTCTCGATCAGCTTGTGAACTATCCTCAGGCGACGATTGTAATTCGCAGCTACAGCGACGATCAAACTGACGTTTTGGCTAGTCGCACTTCTACGCTGGCCCAAGCGAATGCGCTGAGCGCTTACCTACAAACGGCATTGCCCACTCCTTACCGCTGGGTTACGCTAGGAGGCGGTCAAGCTCAGCCCGTAGCCAGCAATGAAGACGCCGCTAATCGTCAGCGCAACCGCCGCATAGAAATTTTGGTAGATACCCGCTCATGAAAATTGTTTTTTTTGGCACGCCTCAGTTTGCAGTGCCTAGCCTCAAGCGGCTGCTGGCTCACCCTGATTTTGAAGTGGTAGCCATTGTCACCCAGCCGGATAAGCGTCGGGGTCGAGGCAGCAAGGTTACGCCCTCGCCGGTCAAAGCCGCTGCGATGGCAGCCGCGATCGCTGCTAATAACCCCCTTACCTGCCCAATTTGGCAACCGCAGCGGATCAAAAAAGACCCCGAAACGCTTGCTCAGCTCGCCGCGCTAGGCGCAGATGCCTTTGTGGTGATTGCTTACGGACAACTGCTGTCTCAAGCCCTGCTGAATATGCCCAGGCTGGGCTGTGTCAACGCACATGGCTCAATTCTACCGGCCTACCGTGGGGCTGCGCCGATTCAGTGGTGCTTATACCAGGGTGAAGTGGAAACAGGGGTAACGACGATGCTGATGGATGCGGGCATGGATACCGGGCCGATGCTGATGGAGGAAACGGTGCCGATTGGGCCAGTGGATAATGCTTGGCAGGTGGCCGAAAAGCTGGCCGTACTCAGCGCCGATCTACTGCCGACAACGCTGCAAAAGCTACAGCAGCAAATGATCCGTCCGGTTCCTCAAGATGATGCGAGAGCGAGCTATGCGCCGCTGATTCAAAAAGCTGACTATGGGCTGGACTGGAATAAAGATGCCCAGGCGCTGCACGATCAGGTGCGGGGTTTTTACCCGAACTGTGTGACCCAGTTTCGAGAGCATCCGCTGAAAGTGATGGCGACTTTTCCGCTGGGAGCAGAGGGTGAGACGCAGCGTTTTGACCAGATTCCTGATTTTTTTGTGGCAGCGCGATCGCTCTACGAGTCCACC
>JBGTIK010000083.1:0-2347 GCA_041745715.1 Phormidesmis sp. | reverse complement strand
GGCTGTCGGAAAAGGCATCATTTTAGGCCAGAGTGAGGCCAATAGATTGAGCTAGCGAACTATTTTTAATTTTAAGTGAAAGCCATGATTGCTATTATTTTATCCTATAGAACGTCTGTACGGTTTTTGGGCGGATTGCTCTGATCGAAAGATGCGATCGCTCCCTTTCAAATCGTCTACCATTAATCACTAGAGCGCTGTGAACATCGCGCTCGATCTGGTCACTGTCGCGTTCTCTGCACCCATGAGCAAAAAGTTTCATATTCAAGCCCCGTTTGAGCCCGCAGGCGATCAGCCCAAAGCCATCGAGCAGTTAGTCAAAAATCTAAAAGCCAAGCAAGAATATCAAACCCTACTAGGCGCGACCGGTACTGGCAAAACTCACACGATTGCTCGCACGATTGATGCCATCGGCAAGCCAACGCTGCTGCTAGCGCATAACAAAACTTTAGCGGCGCAGCTTTGTAACGAGCTACGCGAATTTTTTCCTGATAATTCCGTTGAATACTTCATCAGCTATTACGACTATTACCAGCCAGAAGCCTACATTCCGGTAACCGATACCTACATCCAAAAAACGGCTTCCATTAACGATGAAATTGACATGCTGCGGCACTCGGCCACGCGATCGCTCTTTGAGCGCAAAGATGTGATTGTCGTCGCTTCCATTAGCTGCATTTATGGCCTGGGCATTCCCTCTGAATATCTCAATGCCTCGATTCCGCTGCGAGTGGGGGCCGAAAACAATCAGCGGCAGGTGTTGCGCGATCTGGCTTCGGTGCAATACACCCGCAACGATCTGGAAATGGGCCGAGGTCGCTTTAGAGTCAAAGGCGATGTGCTCGAAATTGGCCCCGCCTATGAAGATCGCATTATCCGCGTAGAGTTTTTTGGCGATGAAATTGACGCCATTCGCTACGTCGATCCGGTCACGGGGGCAACGCTGCAAAGCATGGACGCGCTCAACATTTACCCCGCCCGTCACTTTGTTACCCCCGATGACAAACTAGAAGCTGCCTGCCAGGGCATTCGCGCCGAACTCAAAGAACAGCTCGAATTTTTAGAAAGCAATGGCAAACTGCTCGAAGCCCAGCGCCTAGAGCAGCGCACCCGCTACGATCTGGAAATGCTCGAAGAAGTCGGCTACTGCAATGGCGTTGAAAATTACACCCGCCACTTGGCCGGTCGGATACCCGGTGCGCCGCCCGAATGCCTGCTCGACTACTTTCCTCACGATGACTGGCTGTTAGCCGTCGATGAATCGCATGTGACGGTGCCGCAGCTCAGAGCAATGTACAACGGCGATCAGGCTCGTAAAAAGGTGCTGATCGATCACGGCTTCCGGCTGCCGAGTGCGGCTGACAATCGCCCCCTAAAGTCAGAAGAATTTTGGGAGAAAGTGAATCAATGCATTTTTGTCTCAGCGACGCCTGGTGAGTGGGAGCTAGAGCTGTCTAAGGGCAACATTGTTGAACAAATTATTCGTCCGACGGGTGTGCTTGATCCGATTATTGACGTGCGGCCTACGGAAGGGCAAATTGATGATTTGCTGGGTGAAGTGCGCGATCGCGCTGCCAAACAAGAGCGCACCCTCGTCACCACCTTAACCAAACGCATGGCGGAAGATCTCACCGATTATCTGCATGAGCACGGCGTTAAAGTGCGCTACCTTCACTCAGAAATTCACTCAATTGAGCGCATTGAAATTATTCAAGATCTGCGCAATGGCGTGTTCGATGTGCTGATTGGGGTTAACTTACTTAGAGAAGGCTTGGATCTACCAGAAGTTTCTTTAGTCGCGATTCTTGATGCGGATAAGGAGGGCTTTTTGCGGGCTCAGCGATCGCTCATTCAAACCATTGGTCGCGCCGCTCGTCACATTGAAGGCAAAGCCATTCTCTATGGCGACAACATGACCGAAAGTATGGAAAAAGCCATTGAAGAAACCGACCGCCGCCGCGCCATTCAATTTGATTACAATCAAGCCCACGGCATCGAACCCAAGCCCATCATCCGCCGCAACAGCAACTCTATTCTCTCTTTTCTCGATGTCTCTCGCCGCCTAAACAACGAAGAGTTAGAGCAAGCGTATGATAACAGTGACGACCTGCCACTCGAAGATATTCCAATGCTGATTGGTCAGCTCGAAACTAAGATGAAAGCGGCGGCTAAGAATCTAGAATTTGAGGAAGCCAGTACCTATAGAGATCGGATTAAGCATTTGCGCGATCGCCTCCTCGGCAAACACAAATCACCCTTCAAGATTTCTCAAGACGCTGATAGAGTGGCTAGTGAGTAGCAAACTCTGTGAACTTACGCATACTGGGCGAGTGAAAGGCCAAAACAA
>JBGTIK010000082.1:0-9828 GCA_041745715.1 Phormidesmis sp. | reverse complement strand
GGCCTTAAATGCTTTGAGGTTCAGTCCTGTCATCGCTCTCATTAGTCGATCACTGGCGAGTATCCGCTCTAAATTTAGCATCGCTGGTCTTAGATATAGTTGCTTTATACTACCCTTTATTTCCCAACAGGTCTAATGATAGAAGTTTTTTAGAAGGTTCTGTGTCTCTATGCGGAAGATCTATAGACTGCTCACAAACAGGATTTCTCACTTTTAATCAGGCATTTGCCCGTCATCACCGCGATTGGCACTGGCCTAGGGAGATGTATCAAACACCCTCAGCCACCCCCTTGATCTGGTCGCTGAAATATCAAGGTTTGATATTCAGACAAAATTGTTGACTATACGCTCAATTTCGAGCAAGGGGTGTTGAAAAATATCTACCGCTCTACATTCCAAAATATATTTTGGGTATTTTTGGCATCATTTCTGTTGGATAGTGAAATTTGAGCTAATATTGTTTTCGAACGAATAGAATAATGAATAATTTATGGCAAAAGCAGCATTACCCCAACTCAAAGAAATCGAGTCAGTGCTAGCCGCACAAGAAACTGCGATGACAAAGGAGCTGGGTGCGATTCAAGAAAAGCTGAAAGGCATTCGCATCGTGATGTCGATGTTTGACGGTTCTTCTGCTGAAAGCATCTCTACCTTGGGTACTTCTATCTTAAAAGAGGTGGGATCGCTCAGTTCCACAGCAGCGGGCTCGGCAGCAGCAGACATGGAAGCGTTATCTTCTCTAGAAGATCCTGAAGATCCTGAAGAATTTGACGATATGGATGATTCAGAAACAACGAAAACTGCCGTCAAAAAGGGATCCGCAAAATCTGACAGCAAGCAGCGGAAAAAGGTTAAAAAAGACGGTCGCGCGGCGACTTGGCAGAAGTACACGCGCACGGGCGTCAAGCAAACATCCATCCCGGAAGCGGTGCGCCTAGTTTTAGAGACTCAGCCTGACAAGTCTTTCAAAATCATTGAAATCATGGAAGCACTCTTTGAAGAAGGAATGCCTAAGGCTCAGTATCTCAAAGCGCGTAACCGTATCTCTAACGTGCTCTCAGGCGGTGTTCGAGATGGCGAATGGCATCGGGGCGAGCGCAGCAGCTATCGTCTATCAGAGATGGGTTAGGTAGCCAGGTGATTGAGATGCGTGACGTGAAAGCGACGCCTCTTTAAAGAGCTTGAGTTTTTGAAAAGTGAAGATTGCTGACAGCGATCTTCAAGTTCCCTGGTGTAGGGCTTCTATACCAGGGAACTTGCGTTACTGGCTGCTGTTACGGGCCGCTGTTACTGGCAGTGAGCCAAAGAATTAACTCATGGTTCGCTCAAAATTATTTAAGGTTCAATAATACTTTGATAGCAATGGACTTTCAGCCTGTTGACAACCTTCTGACAGCTTTCCGAAAAAAGATATCCAGCCTTAACGTAAGTTTTTGTACGATTACTTACTCAAGCAAAATGCTATGCCATTATCCATTTAGTATTTGTTGGTACTTGTTTGAAGCGAGCTTGAGTTTTAAAGGGGGTGCTGAAGTAAACACTACTCCAGCAAAGCCAATGCAAATGGGTACTCGGTAAGGGCACGCGGTGCTCGTTGTGATGCATTTGATTTTGAGGTGCCTGCTTCATCCGGAGAAGTCATTCTTCAAATTTTTGATGAATTCAGTGGGAAAAATGCCCAAATTCCCTTCGATTTGGGTGCTGTGACGCCATAATCTGCAAATGTTTACGCTCCTAAAATAAATGAGCGAACCCTTGAAAACTAAGTTGAGAGAATTAAGTTAGAGTTTGATCGTGTTTTTTTAATTTGATCATGTTTTCTAATGATGATGTCGCCGCCATTGCCCAACACATGATCGCTCAGCGTCAAGAAACTGGCTGGCGGCGAGCAATTGACGATAGTTTGCTGATTACTGGCAGAAACTTGATTCGGCTGAAACGCAACCCGATTGTGATTGTCGCGATCGCAATTTTCCCAGCCGTTTTCCTCGCAGGCTTCTGGATTATCGGCCAAAAGCTCATGGCCGCTCAAGGCGTCAACTACATTCAATATCTCACCCCCATTATCAACTTACAGGCGCTGTTTTTTTCAGGGCTGGGCTCAGCGATTATGCTGGCCAAAGATATTGAAACCGGAATGATGACCCGATGTCGGGCCATGCCAATTGCGCGGGTGGCCGTCATTGCGGCGCTGGTGCTGGCCTACCTGGTCAGGGCGCTGCTAGCAACGGCTGTGCTGCTGGTGGTTGCTTATGGCTTTGGTTTCCGCTTTCAGGGCAATCTCGTGGACTTTGGCGGATACCTGACGCTGGTAGTTGCCTTTACCGCGACCTGCATTACCGGATACAGCGTTTTAGCTTTAAAGCTGCGCAGTCCTGCTTTAGTCGATGCGGTGGCGATCATTCCCTACACCCCGCTGCTGCTGCTAAGCAATGGCTTTAGCCCCACCGAAAACTTTCCAAGCTGGCTACAGCCGATTGTGCGCTATCAGCCGGTGAGCGTCACCTGTGACGCCTTACGGGCGCTGAGTACCAAAGTCAGCCCCGAATTGACCAATGGCCCCGATGCTAGCCTATCTCTCTTTTTACTCAGTCTGGGCTGGCTGGTGGGACTGATGATAATTTTAGGAGTGTGGTCTACTCGACTGTACAAAAAATTATCTTAAAAAAGCCAACCCACTATCGTTCAAACGCCCGTTATTGGAAAATTACAGGGAAAACACTCATTATTTAGTTTGGGAAAATAAAGTCGTCATGGCTGATAACAATTTAGACTTTCCTGCTGTCGGCAGTGCTCCGGCGCTTAATCGTCAGCAGCTTTCAGCAATGGTCGCCGCTCGGCAAGAAGGCGGTTTGTGGCGCAGTTTGCATGATATCAGCATGGTCGGCTGGCGCAATATTTTATTAGAAGTTCGCAGCCCTGCTTCACTGCTGGTTTCTACCTTTTTTGCAATTTCTTTGCTGTATGTTTTTACGGCTAGCTTTGCTCAAGTCGTTGCGCCGGGTGAAAGCTATAGCGCCTACGCTCAGTTTTTGTTGCCCTTCACGATTATGCAAGGGCTTTTGTTTAATACCGTGAACATTAGCAATTTTTTCTACGAAGACTTGACCCAGGGTTTGGATAGAAGGCTGCGGGCGATGCCGGTGGCTCGGCTCTCAACCCTTGGCGGAAGGCTGGTTTCTGCCGGTGCAAGGCTGCTGTTTCAGGTGGTGGGGATTGTGTTGGCGGGTAGTTTGTTGGGGTTTCGGTTTCGAGGCGGAGCGATCGCGACAATTGGCTTTTTTCTACTGCCTGTTGTCTTTACCCTAGCGGTCGCCCTAATTGGCTTCTATATCGCAGTTGGAGCCAAATCTTCTGAAGGTGTCTCAGCCGTGATGAACCCTTGGATTTTGCCGCTCACTTTTTTGAGCATTGGCTACGTGCCAAAATCAGGATTTCCTGACTGGGCGCTCGGCTTTGTCACTCATAATCCGGTTTCTATTGCCTCAGAAGCGATGCGATCGCTGGCTAACGGCGAACCAGCGGCGGGTGCGGTTAGTATTACGTTAGCTTGTAGTCTGGCACTTTTTCTCAATTTTGGATTGTTAACGCTCAGGGCGTATCAGCGAAAAATTTGAAGTAATTCAAAAAAGTCGTTTACGCTTGAGGAAAGCCTCTCTAGTTAATATCTCTCAAATATCTCTTATTTTTTCTGCTCACTCTTCTAGGATTTTCTTGTAGCTATGTCTATTGCCGGTATGTCTTCAGCTAGTATGTCGGCCGCTGATCTGTCGGTAGCGGGCGCTAGCGGCGAACATTACGACGTGATTATTATCGGCACGGGCGCGGGCGGCGGCACCTTGGCCCATCGGCTAGCCCCTAGCGGCAAGAAAATTTTGGTGCTGGAACGAGGCTCTTTTTTACCGAAAGAAAAAGCGAACTGGAGTACCGAGGCTGTCTTTCGCGATGGGCGCTACCAAACCCCAGAAGTCTGGGCCGATGGCGCTGGCAATGACGTGCATCCCGGTATTAACTACTGCGTGGGCGGCAACACCAAAGTATACGGCGGGGCGCTGTTTCGACTGCGAGAAAAAGACTTTGATGATGTCAAGCTGCATGAGGGCGTTTCACCCGCTTGGCCGCTAAAGTACGCTGACTTTGCGCCTTATTACGATCAAGCGGAAGCGCTGTATCAGGTACATGGCAAGCAAGGCCTAGATCCTACTGAACCACCGCGCAAGCAGGAGTACCTTTATCCGCCAGTCAGCCACGAGCATCGCATTGCGGAGCTAGATAAGGCTTTTCAGGCCAAGGGGCTCAAGCCGTTTTATCTGCCGCTGTCAGTCAAGCTAAATGAAAAAGATGCGTTTTTAAGCGAATGCATTCGCTGTAATACCTGCGATGGGTTTCCTTGTCTAATCGATGCAAAATCAGATGCTGATGTCAACTGCATTCGTCCGGCGATGCAAAACACTCATGTCAAGGTGATCACAGAAGCAAAGGTGAATAAGCTGCATACCAGCGCTTCGGGGCGAGAGATTACCGCAGTAGAAACAGAAATTGACGGAGAAAAACAGGTTTTTTCAGGCGATATTGTCGTCGTTGCTTGTGGCGCAGTGAATTCATCGGTGCTGCTTTTAAATTCTGCAAATGAACAGCATCCTCAAGGGCTCGCCAACAGCTCCGATCAGGTCGGGCGCAATTTTATGAAGCACTTGGCAGCGGCCATCATTGGACTAACGCTGAAAGAAAATCACAGCGTGTTTCAAAAGACTTTAGCGATTAATGATTATTACTGGGGCGAACCGGAATATGACTATCCGATGGGTCACATTCAGCTGTTGGGCAAGGTGAATTCCAAGATGCTGGCGATGGATGCTCCTAAGTTTTCACCGATGTTTGCGCTGAAAATAGCGGCTCAGCGAACGGTAGATTGGTGGCTCACCGGCGAAGATGCACCGGATGCTAACAACCGGGTGACGGTGAAAAAGGGCAGGATTACGCTGAACTACCAGCCAAACAATATGCATTCTTTTCAACGCTTGATTCGGCGATGGGTGCGAATGGTCAGAGAAGTGGATAATCAGGGGCGAATGCTGCCCGTGTCTTGGTATTTTAGTAAGATTTTGCCGATTGATGCGATCGCTCACCAGGTCGGCACCTGCCGCTTTGGCACCGATCCGACGACGTCTGTGCTGGATCTCAACTGCAAAGCTCACGATTTAGATAATCTATATGTGGTTGATGGCAGCTTTTTCCCGTCTAGCGCGGCGGTCAATCCGTCACTGACGATTATGGCGAATGCAATGCGAGTAGGCGATCATCTGATCGAGCGGTTGGGATAGTGCGGGGCTTCGAGGCACTATTCGGAAATCGTAATCTGTGAGCCTTCGCTGCTTTTGCTGACATCAATGCGAGTTTGAAAGGCGTCACGAAAGTGAGGCATGTGCGTGATCGTGAGAATGCAGGCAAAATCTGGCGCGATCGCTTCAATCGCCGCAATCAGGCGATCGCACCCGGCCTGATCCTGGGTGCCAAAACCTTCATCGACAATCAGCATTTGCAGCGCCGTGCCGGATCGCATGGCCAGGAGACGAGCGATCGCTAGGCGAATTGCAAAATTCACCCGAAACGCCTCACCGCCCGAATAGGTTTCATAGGGGCGGGTGCCTTTGACATCGGCAATTAAAATATCCAGCGTATCAATCAGCTTTTTGCCCCTTCGTCCGGCCCGCTGCGTGACAAACTGCACATGCAGCTGATGGTCACTCAGCCGACTCAATATTTGATTGGTTTCGGCTTCTAGCTGCGGCAACAGATTTTCAATCATGAGCGCCTGAATGCCGTTACGGCCAAAAGCGTCAGCCAAGGCCCGATACACTTGGTATTTGTGACGAATATCATCTAACGTTTTCTGCTGCTGCTCAAATTGCGTTTGAACGGTATCCAATTGAGAGATCTGCTGCTGCACTCTGCCGAGCTGCGAAAGCTGACGGTCGCGCTGTTCTTGGTGAGTCTCTATCGTTTTCTCTAGAGCGGTCATGGCGACTTGTGGATCGGCTGGCGTTAAAAGCTGTTGCTGGAGGGCTGTCATTTGGCTGGTAGTTGCTTGCTGGGCGATCGTCTGATCTGCTTTAACTGCCGTCAGCTGCGCAATTTTTGCCTGCTGGCTAGTTTGCTCCGTCTGCGCCTGCTGCAAGGCGTGATACTGGGTTTGCCACCGCTCAGCCTGACGCAGTTTTGCCCTCAGCTGATTGTGCTCACTCAGGCTGTAATTGATGTCAGCTAAGCGCGCTTCGACCGCCGCTAAAGCCTGTTGGGCGGGCTGACTTTCAGTCTGCTCATTGACCTGTTGCAGCGCCTGAAGCTCAGCTTCTAGCTGAGATCGCTGAGTTTGTTGGGTCTGTAAGCGCCGTTCAGCCTGCTTGATTTCGGCGTATTTGAGTTCGCTCCAGCGCAGTCTCTCTACTTGCGATCGCAGCAAGGCGTGATTGCGCTCATCATAATTCATCCCTTCAATTTCACTCTGCACCTGCTGCCGCTCTGCTTGAAGCACTTCGGCATATTCATTGGCTTGCAGACAGCGCTCTAGCTGGGCGCGCTCAGCTGTCATTGCCTGCAACTGATCTTGCAGCTTGCCGACTGAAGCAAGTTTAGCTTTGAGCTGCCCGCGTTCTTCTAAAATTGGCGCATATTTGGCCAGCTCTTCATCTAGCACCCGGTATTCTTGGCGAAGTACCTGAATTTCGCTATCGCTGACGGCTAGCTGCTCACGAATTGCCCATACTTGGTTTTGCACCTCGTCCCGTTCGGTTAGAGTGCGATCGCGCAATGCCTGCCAGCGCTGACCGTCTAGCGGCTGCTCACACGTGGGGCAGCAGGCAGTGTCGGGATCGTCTAGCTGTGTCAGGGTTTGGTTATGCTGAGCGATTGCTATCTGATGGTGAAGCTGATTGGCCTGCAAGCGCTCCATAAAGTTGCGGCGCTCTAAGCCCTTTTGCCGCAAAGCTTCTTGATACTCGCGGCGCTGCTCTAAGTAGGCGATCCGATGCGAGACTTCAACAGCGGCCTGCACAAGCTGCGGCACCTGCGTTTGCTGAGTAGAGATTTGCATCTGCCGGTTATCAAGCTCCTCGATGCGAGTCACAAGCCTTGTATGGGCCTGCTCTATTTGGCCCTCTATTTGCCGCAGCCTCAGACGCAGTGGCGAGCTTTGAGCCTCGCTTTGGTTGAGCTGATGCAGCTCTTTTTTAGCCGTTTTGAGCTGTTCTAATTTGCGCCTCACCTCGGCTTTGTTCTCTAACGTTTGCTCAGCCGCCCGCATTTGCCTATCGAGATGCTCTAGCTGAACGGTTATTTGGGCAATTTTCGCCTGCTGCTGCTGCTGTTGTTCATTCACCTGCTGCTGCAACTCAAGGCGCTCCGTCTGGGCCGCTTGGTAAAGCTGATAACGCTCGACCATTTCTGCTTCAGCGGCACGCAGCGATCCTAACTGCTCATACTGATAGCAAATCTCAGCCGCCTGGGCCAGAATGGCTTTTGTCTGCCTCAGCTGCTGTTGGGCTTGCGTTAGATTTGTCTCGGTGGCGCTCAGCGCCTGTTGCTGGTGTTGCTGCTGCTGCTGAATCAGCGCTAGCTGCTGCTGAATGAGACGGCGCTGTTCCTGTTGTTGCTTGAGCTGCACTAGCGCCTGCTGCTGCTGCTGCTGAATGAGCTGTTGCTGCTTTACCTGCTGCTGCAACTGCTGATAATCGGCCATGGTCTCTTCGCGAGTAGCGATTTGAGCCGAAAGCCGCGCTAACAAAGCTTCTAGGGGCTGAAACTGGGCTTTGTAAGTACGAGCTTGTTCTTTAGCTTGCTCGGCCAAATGGTCATAGCGGTTGAGCTTGAGCAAATCGGCTAGAACTTGTTTGCGATCGCTCGCGCCTTTCAGCATAAATTCATCTGCTCTACCCTGCCGCAAATAAGCCGAATTCACAAACGTTTCGTAATCGATTTTGATCTGGCTGAGAATGTATTGCTGCGTCGCCCGCACGCCTTTTTGGGTAATACTTTTAAAAGTCGAACCGCTTTTTATTTGAAACTCTAACCCACTGGTTTGATCTCGCCGCCGCAGTCGAATAATTCGATAGATCTGGCCGCTGTGCTCAAAGCAAAAGCTCACCTGCGCTTCAGTCGCACCTTGGCGAATAATGTCATCTTCGGCGCTAACCCGGCTTTGGCCCCACACACACCAAGCAATTGCCTCTAACAAAGAAGACTTTCCAGCCCCGTTTGGCCCACAGACACAGGCCACATGCAGCCCGTCAAAATCTAGCGTTACCTCTCGGTAACTCAAGAAATTTTGGAGCGTAAGCTGCTTCGGGATCATGAAGTTAGATCGTCAGATGGTTGGCTGATGGCCACTACGAAGAGCCCTGAGCCCTTTCACGGCAAGATCTCAATCATAACAATACAAACGATCTGAAGTACAGATGATCTGACTAGATCCGGTTTTTATCCGGTTTTTATCCGGTTTTTAAATGGGTGCGATCGCCATCGATCCGGCTAGCTTATAGTCCCTCACGCTCTTGAAGGCTCTTAAAGGGTAGCTGTCTATATTTCTAAATAGGTCATTGTTAGCTCGCCTGCTCCAAAGTATCAACGCGCCGATTCGTACTATGCAGTTCTAAAAACAATCGCTGTATGTTTTCCTGCATAGCTTCAAAGCGTTGGTCTGAGGCTTGCTTGTTTGTGATCGCCTCTTGCCTTAGCGCTTCAAAGCGTTGGTCTGATCTCTGCCGGTCTGTGATCGCCTCTTGCCTTAGCACTTCAAATAGCTGATTGCTTTCGGCCATCTGCTGAATGAGCGCTCGGATCTCAACTTCGTTGGTAGAGACAGCGCCTAAGAGCGTGTCTATCTCGCTAGTATTTGTCGCTTGCTGCTGAGCCGTCTGATCGAGCACGGCCTGTGTTTGCTGTAGCGCACTCTGTGTTTGCTGTAGCGATGCGTTCATTTCGTTTTGCCGCTCGGCAGTTGCAAGTAATATTGCTTCGACTCGATCAAGTCGTTCGGTCATTGGGCTGCCTCAAGGGTGATAGTGGATAGTGCGATGGCGCAGAATCGCCTTTCTAGATATTCGTTTACGAGGCATCTGAAAAGCTGCCGTGATAACACTTCTAAAATACATTGCTTTGAATAGTCTAGCTGTATGGCAATGCAACGTGCTTTGACAATGCTAAAAGCTCCCCTCTTCTGGCAAAACCTGACAGGTGCTTTGCCCGTGAATGCTCACTATAAACGGCACCATATAAGTCAATAGCGCCGAAACCCAGCGGCCATAGCACATCTCATGGGCAACCACAGCGCTCCCGTGATTAATAGTAAATAGAATCGTGCCGACTATGAGTGCGACTCGAATCGCTGTTGTCCGACAGGGCTTTTGCGTAACAGTGAAGTAAATAACTCTAAGCTGATGCATATTTATTGACGATAATGAATCCAAAAATAAATGCCAAAAAAAAGCAGAGCCTTAAGCTCTGCTTCCTGGTACTGAAATAAAATTTGCTTCAACTTTCTCTGAAAAAATTAAAGGAAAACAACCGGAAAAACTGTCCTGATTGAACAGTTTCAATCCAAATTTATTTGCTCTGTCTTTTCTCTAAGGTTTCGTGGGTTTAGTTGGTTTCGTTGAAGTTATGGTCGGCAGCAATTACTCGTCATCGTCTTCAACATCGTCATCGGAGGGATACTCAAAGCTATTGGACTGATTGGTCAGTACAGATTTGCCGAGAGAAAGCGCGCGCTGAGCCTGAATAGCTGCTTTGCGAGTCCAAGTAGCTCGGCGACTGTCGCGTTTGGATTTGGAA
>JBGTIK010000081.1:0-6038 GCA_041745715.1 Phormidesmis sp. | reverse complement strand
ATATTTAGTGGATATTTAGTGGATATTTAGTGGATATTTAGTGGATATTTAGTGGATATTTAGTGGATATTTAGTGGATATGCCGTCAAAATTTCCATCACGATTTCTAACGTTTGGCTCAAATGACTTTTGCCATTAGGCTAATGGCTAAAGCCTCGACCAAAACCGGATTGAAGGTATTTTCGAGTGTCATTGATGCCGTCTATGAAACGGGCCGAAAAGCTTCTGATGAGTTTGAGCAGCAGATGCCCATTATCTTTGATGACTTTCTTCCAAACTGGAACTATGTGGCTCGTCCACAACAATCGTAAAATTGTATCTTATTAAATCCTCGTTCCTTACTAAAAATTCTCTTTATTGTCTTGATTCAAGACGGTAAATATTCAAGACTGTGGGTAGATGTTAGCGATCGCCTTCTCTCTCTAGAGTAGTAGCAAACGCTAAAATGGGACAAATGAGTGAAATTCGGTAAATTAGTTGGCGTTGTGCTAGTCGTTGCACTCTTGATCGTGCTGTGGCAGATTCGTCAGGTGCTGTTACTGGGGTTTGCGGCAATTGTGTTTGCAACGGTCATAAACAAGCTGGTTCAGCAACTGCAAAAACTAGGCATCGCTAGAGCTTGGGCCGTTGTCATTGCGCTCGTTACCATCGCCAGTACCCTCACAGCCGCTCTCAGCTTTGTGATTCCAGCGCTCATCCAGCGACTGCCAGAATACACCTTTCTCTCTGAGCAAGGCCTTAACCGGCTACAGGTTTGGTATCAGCAGCTCATTGGCATGGTGCCAGGCGATGCATTAGCCAGCACCAGGCTGACTGACTTGTTGCCTCAGCTCGCTCAGCTTAGCCCTAATTGGATTGGGCGAATCATTACCGTTTTTACCGGCTCACTAGACTTTTTCTTAAATCTGTTGCTAGTCGTGGTCGGGATGATCATGTTGTTAGCAGATCCAGCCAGCTATCGAAAAATTTTGCTGATGGCTTTTCCAGGATTTTATCGCCACCGCGCGGATGAAATCTTGACGGAGTGTGAAACCGCCCTAAACGGATGGGTTCTAGGAATATTGTTTAACATGATGGTGATTACGCTCTTCAGCGGCACGGGCTTAGCGCTTATCGGCGTCCCTTTACCCGCTGCTAATGCTATTATTGCCGGACTGCTGACGTTTATTCCGAATATTGGCCCTTTGCTCAGCGTTTTGCCGCCCGCGCTGATGGGGCTTGCCGTCGCTCCTTGGAAAGGGCTAGCGGTCGTGATTTTATATTTCGCAATTCAGCAGTTAGAAGGTTCTATTTTGACGCCGCTAGTGATGAAGAAACAAGTCTCTTTGCTGCCTGCGATCGCCCTGATTTCTCAAGTTGTTTTTGCTGTTTTCTTTGGATTTCTAGGGTTGTTCTTGGCGCTGCCGCTGGTGGTGGTGCTGCAAGTATGGTCAAAAGAGCTGTTAGTCAAAGACATTTTGAACCGCTGGCCGAGGCCGAAAAGAAAACTACCTCCGGGTTCGGCAACGATGCGCCGCAGAGTCCTGGAGGGCTAGCGTACTAGCGGGCTAGCGCATACAGCTAGCCATTTAAGCAGATGTCTTTTGATAAATCTGTTTCTCTTTCCTCACCTGAAGCTGCCAAGTGCTAGAGAACATATCGTGAATTTGGTGGTGCAAGTCGAATTGCTGAAGGTTTGCCCATTTGTTTCTAATTCTTAAACATGGTCTTAAACATAGCAAAAAAGCCGCCAACTTAGACAGAATTAAGCTAAAATTTCGCAAAAATTGCAAAATATGGCCATTCTTTCAGTGCATCTACGGATTTGACAATGTTCATTCCTGCCTGGGCAAATCGCTGATACGTTTCCTCTGCACTATCGGTAAAATCGACGACGCCGGGCACGACCACAGGTGAGGTGCAGTCATTCAGTAAATAGACTTTTTGCGCCAGGGCCGGATCGACGGCTTGGATTTCGCCGAGTAAATCGCTGACTGTCCAAGCAACACAGTGGCTCTTGGCTTGTCCGGCAATAATAACCGCATCAAAGCTGAGCAAATGCTGAATCAGCCGATTATTTTTCTGAGCGATCGCCTGATTCGCATCGTCGGTCAGAACTTCGGGGCTGAGGATAGAGTAATTTTCGGTGAGCGGATTGTCTCCTTTAATTTCAAAGCGGGTTTGGCTGCGGCGAACCATATTGTGAAAGAAACAGGCTTCTTCAAAAGCAGGCACTAAGGCATGGCCCACACCGCCCAGCATCGAGTGATAGGGCCAAATCGTCAGCGGATATTTGCCGTTCTCGCTGAGCTGTTTGGCATAGTGAAGCGCAAAAGCTTCGACGCTTTCCGATTGAGCAGATTGACTGGACTGAGCGGACTGAGCGGACAGGCTTTTGGCAACGGCTGGGTTGACCCGCCATTTGCCTTGCTGCATGGCTTCAAACGGAATTAGCGTCATCGGTGCTGGATGCTCTCCAGCTTCGTCAATCCAAAAAATGGGGTGAAAAATCTGCGCCGCGATGTGAGTATCTAGCGTTGGGATAATTTCGGTGATGATATCTAGGTTGCGATAGATAAATTCGCACAGCCGCCGGGTGTCTTCAACTGCGCCCATGCCTGAGCGTCCGCCGACAAATAGCTCAAAATCAGGCAGACAAAAGGTGTTTTGCACATCGATGGCAAGTAAACAGACGCGGGCTTGATCGGTGTCTGCCGCAGGAATGTGATTAGCCGCTGCGTAGGCTTTCGCTTCGCTAGCGCGGGTTTGGTAGGGAACGCGGTAGAGTTGGCCGGTGGCGCTGGGGGTGAAGTAGTCGGGGAGAGGGGTAGTCATGGGAAGCTCAAAATCCTTGTACTTGCTTTGATCAATTTTTCCCACTTAGTGTAATATTAACACTAATGCAATTATTATAGCAAAACCACACCCACAGCGTCAATGAGTTATACCTACGAGTATCCCCGGCCTGCTTTGACCGTAGATTGTGTCGTATTTGGCTTTGGGGTGGGGGCGGCGCTCACGGTGCTGTTGATTCGCCGTAAGCTGCCGCCTTATGAGGGGCAATGGGCGCTGCCGGGTGGGTTTGTGCAAATGGAGGAGTCTGTGGCGGCAGCGGCGGTGCGTGAGTTGCAGGAAGAAACGGGGGTGAAAGATGTGTTTTTAGAGCAGCTCTATACGTTTGGATCGGTGGAGAGAGATCCGCGCGAGCGCGTTGTCTCAGTTGCTTACTACGCCCTAATCAACCTCCAAAGTCATCCTGTACAGGCGGCGACCGATGCCAGTGATGCAAAATGGTTTGAGCTGTTTGAATTGCCCAAAACAGGGGCAACAAGAGAACAGGTATTAGGCTTTGATCATGCTGGGATTTTGGATTGTGCGATCGCTCGCTTACAGGCCAAAATTCGCTACGAGCCTATCGGCTTTGAGCTGTTGCCCAAAGCGTTTACGCTCTCGCAGTTGCAGCGCCTCTATGAACAGATTTTGAATCGCCCTTTAGATAAAAGAAATTTTCGCAAAAAGCTGTTGAAAATGGATCTGCTGATAGACACGGGTCAGCGAGAGAAAGGCGTTGCCCATCGAGCCGCGCAGCTTTATCAGTTTGATGTGGAGAAATACCGAGCCCTCAACCAACGAGGCTTTAGCTTTGAGCTGTAATCATTGCAGTTAGCTCTCGAAGGCTTCCGGAAGCCCCCGACCCCACCTGATATTGTTAGGGCGGGGCTCTGAAGCAAAATGTTCAGAACTTTACTGAAAGGGCGATATGTTCAGGATTTTACTGAAAGGGCGATCTGGATCTTCTGGTTGAGCGTTCTCTCCTTGGATGAGTTACAGTGTACGCGCAACTGTGAGACATCGGCTGAGCACCTACCGTTACCGACCCACCCCACCCTGCGGGCACCCCTCCAGAGGGGAACTGCTTCAGGCTGGGAAGCTAGTAGGAGCGGGGGTGTTGGCTGTGAGTTACTGATTGTTGGCGGTGTTCGACAATCCATTTGGCGATTTTTTGGCAAACTGCATTAGGGTTGTTTCTGATATCATCATCGCTGAATCTGAGGAATCGAATGCCAAGTCCTTCTAAATGAGCTTGTCTTTCTTGGTCACGGGCTTGGGTGTCTTCATGCTCGTGAATGGAGCCATCGACTTCAATGGCTAGTGCCAGCGATTTGCAGTAGAAGTCAACGATGAACTGGTCGATAGGCTTTTGTCTGTCGAAGTCGTAGCCCCTCATTTGAGATTTTTTCAGGTGCTGCCACAAAATGATTTCACCCTGCGTCATGTGATTTCGTAGCTGGCGCGATCGCGCTTTCAGCTTGGGGTTGTAGTGAACGATATGCTCTTTCATGGAATGATCAGGCCCATTGGCAAACTTGCTCAGACGCGCTGGAAACACATTAGGCTACTTTTCAATATCGTTAATGTGTTTCCCTCAGACGATTTGCCTGGGCCAAGTGAAGTAAAAGGTTGAAGGCGATTGCCCTTAACATCTCCACCTGAAGTAGATCTCCTCTGGAGAGGTGGCGCGCAGCGACGGGGTGGGTTCCCAACACCGCACCAACCAGCTAGCGGACAAATTGCGCGAACTCGGCGTTGATCCAGACACGATCTAGTCCAGGGAAAGGCCCAGTAAAAACCGGTCAGCGGCACTGCCAAAACGGGTTATAACTATCAGTAGCCACCGTCTTTAGGGGTCATGAAAAAATAAGTTGAACATCTTCTTATGCTCTCGCAAGTAATAGAGTTGTTCTAGATTGTGGAAGCCATTGCTAAATCGTCTTTTGAGACAAAGGTAATTTCAGATTGAACAACTTAAAAAACAAATATTAGTCCAAGTTATTTTTGCTTGACTCCTTAGGCAAGTTTGATGGTCGAGAATGCCGCGGTGACAACTCAGATCGCTACCCGCTTAGCTGATGTCTATCGGACGCTGAAACCCGGCCCTTTGGAGACGGCTGAGGATCTAAAAGCGTTTTACACCGAAGAAATTAATCAGGTGAGGGGCGGCAATAAAATGCAGCGGCTAAAACTGCGCCTGAACCGGGCCTACGAGGACCTTATTCCGTTCAAAGCCTGTGTGATGGGACACCAGGGCGTTGGCAAGTCTACCGAAATTTCGCGTTTACTGTTTCAAGTGGAGCCGCAGTTTCAGCCAATTCGCTTTAGCGCTGTTTCGGTGCTTGATCCGGGCAGCTTTAAGCCTCTAGATATACTGCTAGTGCTCATGACCGCTGTGGCTGAGCAGACGGCGCAACCCATAGCTAAAGGAGGCGCAGGCAAGCGCCCTTCAGATGCGAGGCTGAAAGACATTTGGGAGTGGTTTGCCTCTGAAAAGGAGACTCGCGAACTGGCGCAAAGTGCCGCGATCGCACTCGAAGCCGGTGCTGGTGTCAAGGATGATTCGCTTTGGAACAAGGTGCTAGGGCTTTTTGCGACTCTAAAAGGAGAAATTAAGTTTGCTTCTACGCGCAAAACTGAAGTCGTGGAGTATCGCCTGACTCGATTAGATACGCTGATGACGGTCGCAAATCGGCTGTTGGATGAATGCAATCAGCTTTTGCGTGACCAGACGGGCAAGCAGTGGCTGTTGGTGGGTGAAGATTTTGATCGGGCTGGGATTCCGAGCGATCGCATCGAAGATCTTTTCATTAACAACGCCAATATTTTTCACGAGTTGCGCGCGAACCTCATTTTCGCCCTGCCTATTGGACTGTATTACTCTACACAGGCGACGCGGCTGCCTTTTTCACAAGACTGTAGCTTTGTGATCCCAGATACGCCGATGTTTAACCCGGATCATACGCCAAAGGCCGAGGGCCGAGCGGCAGTAGAAAAGGCTTTGGCAGCGCGGATGGATTTGGGGTTGTTTGAGCCGGATCAGTTGCTGCGGCTAATAGTGGCTTCGGGCGGAAATTTACGGGATTTGTTTATACTCTAGACGTCTAATATTTGGACATTTTCAAAAGACTGAAACTTCAAAGACAACAACGTTTCCAGCGATTTTTTGTGAGTGGTATTTGTCTGTTCTAAACAAGTCGAAATCGCGGTTTTGAAGTCATCAAAGT
>JBGTIK010000080.1:0-20007 GCA_041745715.1 Phormidesmis sp. | reverse complement strand
TTTACAATCCGATCTTCTAAGCTGTGAAAGCTGATAATTGCGAGCCGACCGCCGGGATTCAGCCAATTGGGCGCTTTGGCTAGAAACTGCTCTAGCACATCAAGTTCACGATTGACGGCAATGCGGAGCGCCTGAAAGCTGCGAGTCGCCGGGTGAATGCGACCATGACGAGCTTTGGCAGGGTAGGCGTGAGCGATAGCCCCGGCAAGATCGGTGGTGGTATAAAACGGCCTTTTCTCGACAATCTGTCTGGCAATTCGCCGTGACAGTCGATCTTCGCCATAGGCATAGATCATATCGGCCAGCGATTTTTCGTCCCAATGATTGACAATTTCTGCCGCTGTGAGCGGCTGGGTACTGTCCATACGCATATCTAGCGGAGCCTCGGCGCGAAAGCTAAAGCCTCTATCGGCCTGATCGAGCTGGGTGGAGCTGACGCCGATATCGGCTAATATGCCGTCGAATCGGTGATTGGCTACCTCATAATCAGAGAAATTAGTATGACAAAAGGTCACTCTCTCACCGAACTCAGCTAGTCGCGATTTTGCTGCCGCTAGCGCTTGTAAATCCTGATCGAGCGCAACTAGCGTTACGTCTGGCGCAGCCTGTAAAATCATCTGGCTGTGCCCCGCGCCGCCGACCGTAGCATCGAGGTAGTGACCATTTGGCTTGATTTGCAACCCTTCTATCACCGGCTCAGCCAGCACCGGCACATGAAAAAAAGGCTGATCGGCTGCGCTTTCACCCGCAAATTCAGGTTGAGCGATCGCGCTATCTTCAGGCATATTTTTAAGCATTACCGTATAATTTGGGACAGTCGCTGTGCTCACGCATTGAATCTTTGTCGCTGATTCTTTAGAGTAAAAGCAACTGTCAATGTACGACTATTAAAGCAGTAGAAAAAGCAGTAAAGGATTTTCGCTCAATATGGCTACGCTGCAAACAAAAACTGAGCCCATGGTGATCAACATGGGGCCGCACCATCCGTCTATGCACGGCGTGCTACGGCTGATTGTCACCCTCGATGGCGAAGATGTAATCGACTGTGAGCCGGTCATTGGCTACCTGCATCGTGGCATGGAAAAAATTGCCGAAAGCCGTACCAATGTGATGTTTGTACCCTATGTCAGCCGCTGGGACTACGCGGCAGGCATGTTCAACGAAGCAATTACCGTCAACGCCCCCGAAAAGCTTGCAAACATTGAAGTGCCCAAGCGCGCTAGCTACATCCGCATGATCATGCTGGAGCTGAACCGAATTGCCAACCATCTACTGTGGCTTGGCCCCTTTATGGCTGACTGCGGGGCTACCACGCCGTTTTTCTACATTTTCCGTGAGCGCGAACTAATTTATGACCTGTGGGAAGCCGCTTCGGGCGCACGCTTGATCAACAACAACTACTTTCGCATTGGCGGGGTTGCGGCTGACTTGCCCTACGGTTGGATTGATAAGTGCGCCGATTTTTGTGATTACTTCATGCCCAAAGTCGATGAGTACGAAAAGCTAATTACTGACAACCCCATTTTCCGCCGCCGCGTAGAAGGTGTAGGCACCATGTCACGCGAAGATGCGATTAACTGGGGCTGCTCTGGGCCGATGCTACGCGCTTCGGGCGTCAAGTGGGATTTGCGCAAGGTCGATCACTACGAGCGCTACGACGAGCTAGATTGGGACGTACAGTGGGCGACGGAAGGTGATTGCTTTGCCCGATATGTCGTGCGCCTCAATGAAATGCGCGAGTCGGTTAAGATTATTCGTCAGGCGATGGAGCAGTTGCCAGGTGGCCCTTATGAAAATTTAGAAGCCAAGCGAATGATGGAAGGGCCAAAGTCAGAGTGGAATAGCTTTGACTACCAGTTTGCGGGCAAAAAAATCGCCCCAACGTTTAAAATTCCAGAAGGTGAGCACTACGTACGGGTCGAGACTGGCAAAGGCGAAGTCGGCGTTTATATCATTGGCGAAGACAATGTTTTCCCTTGGCGCTGGAAAATTCGAGCCGCGGATTTTAACAATCTGCAAATTTTGCCTAACCTGCTTAAAGGCGTGAAGCTAGCCGATATCATGCCGATTTTGGGCAGCGTCGATATCATCATGGGCTCAGTGGATAGGTAGGCTTGAAAGGTCGGCTGTTTCGTATAGGCCCAGAACCCACGTCCTATTGGAAAGCACCTGCTATTGGCTGTTCGGTGGTGCTCGAATGATTTCCCAACAGCGATTAATTAAGTCAAAACCTGAATCAATATCGGGTTCAGGTTTTGACTGTCATTGGTCACATAGAAAGTCAGCTTAGCTGAGAAATTTTTCGTATCCCTGCCTAATTTTCTCCTTTCCGTTATGGTTCACAATGCTGCCGTGAGCCATCACAACCCGATCAAAATCCCAATTCAGAATTTTCTCAATCGATCTCCGCACTTTCTCTTTTTCGGTTGTTGCCATCTTTTCTAGCAATGACGGACTCAAGCTTTTATATCCGCCACCGATCCGAGCCGCCAACTGGGTCGGCCATGGAAAGCTTTCATCAAAGTTAAAAACAGCATCTGTTAAAACTAATGTGCGGCTTGCTGGATGGAAAAAAACACATTCGTTAAGGGTATCGAACCCGCCTGCTCCCAAGGTTCTAAATCCATCCAAAAGTCGGTATTCTAGCCCAGGCCATTCGCCGCTGTGCTCATTTTCAATAGTTCGATCAATTGGTAAATCTGGCTTTTTAGTTGCTAAGCCAGGAGCCGCCCAAAAGGTTGCCTGTGGATACAGCGCTTTGAATTCGGCTGCAAAGAAGTAGTGGTACAAATTAGGAGCAATTAAGTGTGTTACGGTTCCAAGTTCTCTCAGTTGGCACACTATTGCATCGCTTACTTGGATCGGAGAGATAACCGCTAGCTCAGTTCTATTTGTAGGGCCATTTGTAAGATTACTTGCGAGTCGAACTACTGTCATTCTGGTACCGACACTTAGCCCAAAGTATCGCAGAGGTTGCTCGGCGACCCAGATGCTTTGACCAATTTCTCTGATCATTCATTGGCCTAATATTACTGGAATCTGCTGCTGTTGAAGTCCATTAAGCTCATACGCAATAGGTTCCGGTGCGATTGGTAAAAACTTAAACCACGCACCGAAACCTATCGCGGAATTGGCTGAGAAACTGGCCGCAGAACGGAGGCAATCTCTAACTAGAAGAGAACTTGACTACATCATTCCCATACCGCCCATACCGCCCATACCGCCCATACCGCCCATACCGCCCATACCACCGTCTGGCATCGGGGCTTCAGGTTCAGGTTTCTCGACGACCAGCACTTCAGTGGTGAGCACCATGCCAGCGACCGAAGCCGCATCTTGCAAAGCGGAGCGAACGACCTTAGCCGGATCGACAATACCACTGGCCATTAGATCTTCGTACTGGTCGGTCATAGCGTTGAAGCCGAAGTTGAAGTCCATTACCTTGACTTTTTCCACTACTACATAGCCTTCTGCACCCGCATTGTCTGCAATCTGTCGCAGCGGTGCTTCAAGGGCGCGTTGAACGATATCTACGCCGGTTTTTTCTTCGTCCGAAAGAGACTCTTTGAGGGCGTCTAGCTTTTGGGCCAAGTGCAGCAAGGTCGCGCCGCCACCAGGGACGATGCCTTCTTCTACAGCGGCTTTGGTAGCGCTGAGGGCGTCTTCAATTCGCAGCTTGCGGTCTTTGAGTTCGGTTTCGGTCGCTGCGCCTACTTTGATTACAGCAACGCCGCCTGCTAGCTTAGCCAATCGCTCGGCCAGCTTTTCTTTGTCGTAGTCAGAGTCAGTTAGCTCCATCTCTTTGCGAATTTGCTCAACTCGCTTGTCGATATCGGGCTTATTACCACCTTCAGAAACGATAGTTGTGGTGTCTTTAGTGATGGTGACTTTGCTAGCTGTGCCTAGCATGTCGAGCGTGGCACTCTCTAAACTGAGGCCAACTTCTTCAGAGATCACCTGACCGCCTGTGAGTACGGCAATGTCAGCTAGGAGCGATTTACGTCTTTCGCCGAAGCCAGGAGATTTGATTGAAGCGACGTTGAGGACACCGCGCGCTTTGTTGACGACCAAGGTCGCTAAAGCTTCACCTTCTACGTCTTCTGCGATGATTAGTAAGGGCTGACCTGAGCGAGTCACTTGCTCTAGGACAGGGACAAGATCTTGCACAGAGCTGACCTTTTTATCGATGATGAGAAGGCGAGCATTCTCTAGTTCGACGATCATGCGCTCTTGGTCGGTGACGAAATAGGGCGACATGTAGCCGCGATCTATTTGCATCCCTTCTACCACTTCCAGTTCAGTCTCTAAAGACTTAGACTCTTCAACGGTGATTACGCCGTCTTTGGTCACTCTGTCCATTGCCTGGGCTACCATGTCTCCTACCATGTCATCGTTACCCGATGAAACTGCGGCGACTTGGGCAATGTCATTGCCAGCGACGGGTTTGGCTGCGGCGGCAATGTCGGTAACTAGCTGTGCGACTGCTTTTTCAATGCCACGGCGCAAACTGACGGGGTTTGCGCCAGCCGCTACGTTCTTTAAGCCTTCGCGGATAATGGCTTGAGCTAGGACAGTCGCGGTGGTTGTGCCGTCGCCTGCAAGATCTTTGGTCTTGGAGGCAACTTCTTGAATGAGGCGAGCGCCAGTGTTCTCGTACGGGTCTTCTAACTCAATTTCCTTAGCAATGGTGATGCCGTCGTTGACAATTTGAGGGGCACCAAACTTTTTCTCTAGAACGACGTTGCGGCCTTTTGGCCCCATTGTAATTTTGACTGCATCTGCTAGAGCATTGACGCCACGCTCAAGCGCTTGGCGTGACTTTTCATTGAATAATACTAATTTCGCCATATGCCGGTTGTTACGAATTTTTCGTGCAGGTCTGAATCAAATTAGCACTCTAAGCTATTAAGTGCTAATTTAATTCACAATGTATAAGGAACTGAGCAGGGAGCCAAGTCGCGATAACCGATCCTTTAAATGGGATACGGTCAAATCTAGCTACTGGAATCTAGCTGTCGGAATCTAACGCTAGCTAAATCATAAATTAAGTAAGGGCGCTAGCTCTGTCGCTAACGCCCTTACCAAAGCTGCTAAATAAATTAGTAGCTGGAATATTTATTTCTGAAAGCAGCGTCAATCTAGATGCTTATCCAGAAATTTGTCCTTCGACAGGGCCGTCCATTGCTTTCCACGCAGGCAGGCCACCTTTAATGGCGCTGACTCTTTCAAAGCCAGCATTCCGGAGCTGAGTAACGGCCGTTGCAGTCTCCTCGTCTGATTCGCCATAGACAAACAGGTCACGCTCAGCTGAAAAGGCGTCTTTAGCGCGATCTATTAGCTCGGCTACAGGCATTGGCATGGCACCTCTGATGCGCTCTTCGTTGAAGGCAGTGCGATCGCGCACATCCAAAATTGACAAGGCAGGTTCGCCCCAGTCCAACCGAGCTTTGAGATCAGCCGGTGAAGAGACCACCTCAAAATCGGTGGGTACGGGAGTTAGCTTGCCAAGTGCATCTTGCGCTTTGCTAACGACACCGAGCGTTTTATTTTCCTTTTGATCTGCTTTGTCTAGCAAAGCTGCCGCACCATCTTTGGCTTCTTCAAAAGCCTCGCCTGACGTTTTAGTTTCCATAGGGTTCATAGCCTCTTAATAATCTACTTTTTCGTGATCTGTTTTTCAACGGCGCTCTGAGAGCGTCTTTAGCTGTCATATTGGCCAGATTGAACTGGCTAAGTGTGAATTGCCTCAATTTGGCCGGTTTCAGTTTGAGTGATCTCGATGTCGTCTTCGCCATCTGCCTATATCGGCTGATCGCTGTCCGTTTTGGAATCGAGGTCAAGTTCGTAGCGGTTGCGATCGCGTTTATTAAAATCTTCCGCGACCGAAAGCGGTTTCTCCGGTTGAATATCTAGACCGGCCTGCTTTCCTAACTGCTCCGTATCCATTTCTGGATCGGGTGAGACGTTGCCTGCGTAAGCGCTTTTATTGTCTAACGCAGCTTGCTTGACCTGACTATCTGTATTTTCCATATAATTGGCTTGGATAACACGAACAACTCTTCTCAGCCTCAGCTATGCGCTCGAAACAAGGCTAGATAACGCCAAAGTAACGTTGTAGCATAAGCTTTAAACTTAAGAAGATGAAAATGACGAAAACCTCTTTTGAAGCACAAGCTACTGAAGTTTGTCGCTAAAATGAGGCATTTGCTCTTCAACTTTCAACAATTTATAAAAAGTTCAAATTAATTGCCTCTGCTATGAGACAGAAACTTTCTCTTTATTTCTCTTTAGCAGGGAATAGCTAGACGAAGCTGCTGACTCAAGCAGCCGTTTAGAAAGCAACATGAACACAGTTAGGTGCGAACAGTCAAGCGGGTCTTAAGTTGGAATTTTGAAGGGCTAAAAAGCGACGGCCTTATTCCTTTAGCTGTATTTATTGAGACGGACTAAGCCCGTATACTGCTCAAGCAAATGCCGTACGAGTCCGGTAAACAATGCCCGATCTGCCAACGTTATGCTACGCCTGAACCGCAACGACTTGCCGCAACGACTGAGACTGCGAACTGGCCAAGCAGGAATTTATCTCGTGAGGCCTTACACTACAAAAACCAACGCGAAACTAACATTGCAAAACCATCTAGAAAGGATTGTCTATGCGCGGGCTGAAAGGTAAGAACGTCTTGATTACGGGAGCGAGTAGCGGTATTGGCAAGGCTATAGCCGTTCGCTTCGCCGCTGAAGGCGCTCATGTCGCCGTAAATTATTACAAAGGCGAAGAAGAAGCAGCTAATACCATTGCTGAAATGCACACAGCCAGTGCAGCCGCAGGCATTGCGCCCGGTAGCTTCAAAGATATGACGATTCAGGCCAATGTTGCCAAAGCTGAAGAAGTCAGCGCCATGTTTGAGCAGGTGATTGCTACTTTCGGCGGGCTAGACATTTTGGTAAACAACGCCGGCATGCAGATTCAAGGCGCCTCTCACGAGATTCCGCTCGATCAGTTCGACCAAATGATCGATATCAATATGAAAGGCGCTTATCTATGTGCTCGTCAGGCGATTACTCATTTTTTGGCGCATGGCGGCGGCGTGATTGTGAACGATTCGAGTGTTCATGAGCTAATTCCTCGGCCTCAGTATGTCGGCTATACCATGAGTAAAGGCGGTCTGAGGGCAATGACGCGCACCTTAGCCCTGGAATATGCCCGCGATAACATCCGCATCAATTCTTTTGCACCCGGAGCGACGCTAACGCCAATCAATCCGTGGAAAGACGATCCGCAGCGCAAGGCTGATATTGAAAGCCATATTCCAATGGGCCGTTCAGGAACGCCGGAAGAAATGGCAGCTGTAGCGGCCTTTTTGGCGTCAGATGATGCGGCCTACATTACCGGCCAAACCCTATTTATCGATGGGGGCCTGACGTTGTTTCCTTCCTTTCGTACCCCTTGGACGGGCTAACATTATGCTGAAATCTTGGATGGTAATTGCAGGTGTGGTCTTTGCCATTGCCTTACTGGCCAACGCTATCAGACCCAAAGATGTGAAATGGTTCAGACGGCAGCAGCGACCCAGCTGGCTGACGTTTGAAAAGCTGATTCCGGTGATTTGGACGGTCGTATTTGTCTGTGGTGGCTGGTCGGCCTATATTGTTTGGGAAAAGGCTCCCTCTTGGGGCGAGTCTGGCGGCTGGATGGCGGCTTATATTTTGCTGGAGCTAGTCACGGTTGCGTTTACGCCCACGCTATTGTGGTCGCATAATCTGAAGTTAGGCTCGTATGTTGGCGGTGCGGGGTTTGTGGTGGGATTAGTGCTAGCTTTGAGTTTGCTTTCGGTATCGGGCGCAGCAGCGGCTTTGCTCATTCCCTATTTACTGTGGAGCCCAATTGGCACGCTCACCACCTGGCAAATGGATAAGCTGAATTCGGGACATCAATAATCTGCCTTAGCTCCAATCTTCTCCTTTTTTAATCCAGGTCGGCGTAAATACTGTCTCTTTTTGATGGATAGCGCGGGTTTGAGCAAATAGCTCGGCTTCGGTTAAGTTCCACTGTTCGAGTGCTTTATCTAAGTCCCTTTGAATGTCTCGTGCGCCTTGGAAGCCGTCATAGCGAATTCGCAGCCGAGCTAATTCTGCCATGTTTAAAGGATCTGGCTCACCCGCTAAAATCGTATTGAGCAGTTCACGATCTTTTCTGTACTGTGGATGAAGATAATCTTTGTTGACTTGAGCGTCGGCCATAGCTGTACCTGAAGTTTTACGGAGAGTTGGGCTGACTTGAGAGAACAGCTTAAATGAAAGTTTGGTTAAATTGAGAGAGCAGCGGCGTGATGGCGAATATGATCGCCAATGAAGCTGGCAATAAAATAGTAACTGTGATCGTATCCTGACTGAAGCCTGAGCGTCAGTAGTTGGTTAGCCTCCTGACAGGCGGCGGCAAATGTCTCAGGCAGTAGCTGCCGATCTTTCAAAAACTGATCGGCTTCACCTTGATCTATTAAGATTGGGCCAATGCTTGATCCTGCTTGCTGATGCGACTTTATCAGCTCTGTTGCATCGTAAGCGGCCCACAATTGCGGATCGGAGCCGAGGTATCCGGTAAATGCTTTTTGCCCCCAGGCGCATTGAGAGGGCGCAGCAATGGGCGCAAGGGCAGAAACGGAAGCGTATTGGTCAGGATTTTTGAGGGCGCAGATTAGGGCTCCATGACCGCCCATAGAGTGACCGCAAATGCCTGCGCGATCGCCCTTCACCTCAAAGCTGCTGTTGATCAAGTCCGGCAGCTCCTGAACTACATAGTCATACATGCGGTAATGCTTTGACCAAGGCTCCTGTGTCGCATTCACATAAAAGCCCGCCCCTGAGCCAAAATCCCAAGCCTCATCTTCTCCCGGCAAGTTCACGCCGCGAGGGCTCGTATCAGGCGCTACCAGCATCAACCCATGTTCAGCCGCGTAGCGCTGCGCCCCGGCTTTTTCAATAAAGTTCTTTTCTGTACAGGTTAATCCTGACAAAAAGTACAGCACTGGCACTGGCGCGGCTTCAGCTTGTGGTGGGATATAAACGGCCAAATTCATATCACAATCGCACACTTCAGATCGATGGCTATAAAACCTTGTGGTGCCGCCAAAGCTTTTGATTCGCGAAGTCTCTTTTAAACCCATATTTTTTAATCTATCAATCGTATAAAACAACGCTGCGAATGGATTCGCCTCGATGAATGAGATCAAAAGCATCGTTGATGTTGTCTAGCGGCATGGTGTGGGTGATCAAATCATCAATGTTGATCTTCCCGTTCATGTACCAGTCTACGATTTTCGGCACATCGGTGCGGCCTCTAGCGCCGCCAAAAGCGCTGCCTTTCCAGACCCGACCGGTGACCAGCTGAAAAGGCCGGGTGCTAATTTCTGCGCCCGCTTCGGCGACGCCAATAATCGTACATACGCCCCAACCTTTGTGGCAGCACTCTAGCGCCTGCCGCATCACGTTGACGTTGCCAATGCACTCAAATGAATAGTCTGTGCCGCCGTTGGTTAGCTCGACTAAATGACCGACTAGATCGCCCTTGACTTCGCTAGGGTTGACGAAGTGGGTCATGCCAAATTTTTCAGCGATCGCCCGCTTATCTGGGTTCAAATCCACCCCAACAATTTTGTCAGCGCCTACCATCTTCGCGCCCTGAATCACATTTAGCCCAATTCCGCCGAGACCAAAGACGACCACATTCGCCCCTGCTTCTACCTTGGCGGTAAATAGCACCGCGCCAATCCCGGTCGTCACCCCACAACCGATGTAGCAAACCTTATCAAATGGGGCATCTGAGCGAATTTTTGCCAGCGAAATCTCCGGCAACACCGTGTAATTTGCAAACGTTGAGGTGCCCATGTAGTGATACAGCGGGTGGCCTTTAAACGAAAACCGGCTAGTGCCATCCGGCATCACGCCTTTGCCTTGCGTACTGCGCACCGCCTGACACAAGTTCGTCTTTTGGCTGAGGCAATAAGCACACTCACGACACTCCGCCGTATACAGCGGGATCACATGGTCACCGGCCTTAAGGCTCTTTACCCCGGCGCCGACCTCACGCACAATGCCCGCCCCTTCATGCCCCAAAATGGAGGGAAATATGCCTTCAGAGTCCTTTCCAGACAGCGTATAAGCATCGGTATGGCAGATCCCAGTGGCCTTAATTTCCACCAGCACTTCGCCTGCCCTAGGCCCTTCTAACTGCACCGTCTCAACCTGCAAAGGCTGACCCGCTGCAAACGCTACCGCTGCTTTTACATCCATGAAATCGCCTTCAAGCTAGCTTTTGTCTCTAGATGATACTATCAGCCACCGACCGCATCAAAAATGGCTTGAGCGGTAAGCTGAAGCGAGGGAAATGTTTGAGAGACAATTGCCTCATCTCTGCGAAATTGCGCTAGCTGATATTCGCCATCTGTCCAGTGATAAATCGAAATTGTGGGCGTTTTGGGAGATCCGATGTAGCGGGCTGCGCCTAATGCTAAGTAATCCACTATCCAGTATTCAGTGATGCCGAGCGCTTCGTACTCAGCTAGCTTATAAAGGTAGTCATCACGCCAGTTAGTAGAGGTCACTTCTACGGCTAGCTGAATCGGTTCTTCGAGGGCTGTATATGCGCTCAAATCAGCATTCCAGGCTGCTCTATCGATTACACTTACGTCAGGTGTGCGGCCCTGTATCAGGCCATCGTCGCGCCGCGTCTGGATGGAGCCAAATCGCGTCACTTTGTAGTTAGCGCCTGAGCACTTGATCGCATCGCGAAATGCATCGTAAATAAAATCGGCCACGTCGTCATGGGCTCTAGTTGCCATTATTTCAACAATTTGACCATTCACTAGCTCGTAGCGCTTACCGTCTTCAGGGCAACGCTGAATGAAATCATTAAAGCTTAAAGGACGAACAGCAGCTTGAATCATGAGTGCGCGACTAAGAGAAAGCGGAGGAGAAAAAGCTTGGGTCAGGAGGACAAAAACTACAATTTAGTGAGCTAACCCAGTCAGCTATTAGCTTAGTTTACGGGCTATCACTTGCTGTGCCAATGACAGCTTTGGCTCTCAGATGAGCGATCGCACCTCTTCTCCCAACCCAACCCAAAGCCAAATCACGGTATCGCCGCAGACAACCTTTCCAGTGATCTGACTAAACGGTGGCCAGTTACCGGTTTTGACCCGCTGCTATGCTCCCAGTAGAGCGATCGCGACTACACTAAGCGCACCTCTATCCCATCAGCCGATACCGTCAATGCACCTTCCAGTCTCTTTTCTGGCCGCTTATGAAAATCCTGCTGAAAATTCCGCCTGCCTCTGCTCAAACAATGCCTTCACGATTCTTGAAAGCTGCGCTCAGCTTAGCCGGGGCTCTGGCCGTATTATCTCAAGCGCCAGCCGCAATGGCGGGCATGTGCAGAGCTGAACTGCCCGCTAGAATTAACGCGATCGCCAACGGCTACACCCTGCGCGGCGCTAAAGTCGGCATCTTAATCGAAAATGCCACGCCTAACAGCCGCGTCCTCTACGCCCGCCTCGCCCAAGAAAAACTGGTTCCGGCCTCGAATGTCAAACTGCTCACCACCGCCGCCGCCCTCCAAAGCCTCGGCCCCGACTTCACCATTCGCACCTCCATCTTTGGTCAGCCCAACAGCGCCAACCCCGATCTCTACATTGTGGGCCGAGGCGATCCGACCTTTACCAGCTATCAAATCAACCTGCTGGCCAACCAGCTCAAGCAAAAAGGTATCACCCGCGCCAACAGCCTCACCGCCATCGACAACTATTTCACCGGCCCTGCCGCTAGCCCCTACTGGGACGCTGAAGACTACCGCGCAGGCTACGGAGCCGCCGCCAGCAGCCTGATTCTCAACCGCAACGAACTCAGCTTTACTGCGACGCCTACCCGCGTGGGTCAACCCTTACAAATTGTCTGGGATCGACCCGAATTCGCACGCGGCTGGCAGATTGACAACAGCACCCGCACCGTCCGTGGCAACAGCAATGAATTTATTGATGCGGGCCAAAGGCCAGGGCAAAAGGTGATGAATGTCACGGGTCAATTGATTGCCGGAGCCGCCGCCGAAAACACCTCGATTGCGCTGCTAGAGCCTGCTAATTACTTTGTTGAACAATTTCAGCAGAGCCTCACTAGCTACGGTGTTGCCTCAGCCAAAGGCCAGGTCAGCACCAGCAACCCACCTAGCGGGCTAGCGGAACTCGCCGCCATTCAATCTCCCCCTTTACGCGCCTTCATCGACCCTACCAATCTCTACAGCGTCAACATTTACGCCGAGGCCATGCTCAAAGCCTTAGGTCGTAGCATTGATCCGGCGACTCCAGATACTTATCAGGCCGGTGCTGCTGCTGTCAGCACTCTTTTAACTAACCTTGGCGTCGCTCCTAATAGCATTAGCATCGTCGATGGATCGGGTCTTTCTCGCCGCGATTTGGCCACGCCCGAAGCCTTAGTGGATACCCTGCAAATGATGGCCACAACCCCCAATGCTACCGTTTACCGCAATTCTCTCGCGGTTGCCGGACGCAGCGGCACCTTACGCAAACGCATGAAGGGCACGAATGCCGAAGGCCGTTTTCAAGGCAAAACCGGCACCCTCAGCGGTACCTACAGCCTGAGCGGCTATCTCAATCCCACGAATCATCCGCCTTTAGCGCTCAGCATTTTGATTAATGGCACGAACGCTAGTGGCAGTGACATCCGCAGTTTGATCGATCAGATTGTTATTCATGCGGCGAACCTCAATGATTGTTAGGAGATTGCATCTACTCACAGCCAAAACTACTAGCAGATCACCGTTATGTTCGCCAAAACTCAGATTATCTCCGCAAAGTTCTTGCAGGCTTTAAGCTTTGCTGCCGATAAGCACCGCCATCAGCGCCGTAAAGACAAAGCCCAAACGCCCTATATCAATCATCCGATTGCCGTGGCTCACATTTTGCTCAATGAAGCGGATGTGACGGATGAATCTGTTCTGATTGCGGCCTTGTTGCATGACACAGTAGAAGATACCGAGACCACGTTTGCAGAAATTGAGCAGGCTTTTGGCCGTACGGTTTGTGGCCTAGTCAGTGAAGTGACAGATGATAAGACGTTGCCTAAAGCGCAGCGAAAGCAAGCGCAGATTGATCATGCAAAGACATTGAGCGATCGCGCCCGCCTGATCAAACTCGCCGATAAAACCGCCAACCTGCGCGATATCGTCACCGCTACGCCCGCAGGCTGGTCGGCGGAGCGCATAGACGATTACTTAGAGTGGGGCAAAGCCGTCATTGCTCAAATTCGCGGTACTCACAGCCAGTTAGAAACACTTTTTGATCAAGCTTACGAGCAGGGCAAAGCGACGGTTGAAGGCTTGAGCGAGTCATAAAAAAATGGATGACTCTCTTGAATCATCCATTATTGTAGGTTCGACTAAGCAGTCTGTTCGAGAAGGGCTTTCAAAAGACGTGATTAGACGGTGATGAAAGCACTTTCGGCCAGACCACTAACGCCGATCAGCTCAGCAAGTATTTCAGTGCCAGATGAAATCAGCGTTTTGTTACCCTGCACCGAAACAGACAGGCTACCGAAGCTGAGGCCATCCGCTAAGCCAATCAAGTCAATGCCGACTTCAAAGTCTTGAATGCTGTCGGTGCCTTCACCGAGTGCGAGAATGAAGGTATCGCTGCCGCGACCGCCGGAGCTGTTGTCACCGACAAGGATGTCGTTACCTTTGCCGCCTCGGATAATATCGTCGCTATCGTCGCCCCAGATTTGGTCGTTGCCATCGCCGCCGTAGAGCATGTCGTTGCCCGATTTGCCGCCGATGCGATCGCTGCCACCGCCGCCAAAAATGATATCATCGCCGCCTGCTTCGCCGGTTTGATCGGTGCGACTGTTGCGATCGCCCCTGAGCACATCATCACCATCGCCGCCTAAAATCACATCGTCACCGAGTTCACCCGCTAGCAAATCATTACCGCCTAAGCCAGAGAGCTTACTGCTACTGTCACCATCGACAATCACATCATCAGCGTTAGAACCGCCCAGGATAGGGCTCTGTGGATTGACCTCAAACTGACTCAGAATTACGGGCGTCTGGTTAATAATCGCATCTGGATTTGCCAGCAATTCAGCTTCGGTGTAGCCATCAATGCCCCAAGTAGTGACCGTCAGCTTTTGCGTAATGGGGTCAATGTCAAACTCTGCCCAGCTAGAGCTGTGACCGACATAATAGTCGCCTTGTAACAGCTTGGCATCAATCAGCCCTTCGGCTTGAGCTAAGTTGTTGTCTAACCCCAGTGGATCGTATCCTAAGGGCGCGAGTAGGGTGCTGTTGATGGCAGCTTTGACAAAATCATCTTTATCGTTGGGCAAATTATCGCTGTCGGGCGCAATTGGCAAGCTGTCATAAAATTCTCTTAGGCCGGGGTTACCTGCTGTAAAAAGCTGGCCTAAAAACTTGCCGGTAGGATCTTCGTAGGCGACTGCGCCCGTGGTGATTTCCCAAATGCTGGTGGCAATTTGAGGGCCAAAGGGCGCTGCTTGATAGGTGAGGTTGTTCACAGCCGTCATATGCACATCGGCAGCGACAAACACAACGTTCTCAATATTATTGTCTTCAACAAACTTAAGAATCTCGGTGCGCTCAGCGTTATAGCCCTCGTAAGCGTCGGTGTTAATGCCAGGAAAGAGATTTTGAATAGGTTCAGGCACCATCACAAACTTCCAGGTAATTCCGGCAGCTTGGGCATCTAGCAAGTCTTGTTTGAACTCGCTAAGCTGGGCTTGACCCAGCAGGGTGCGACCGGGCGTAAAGGTTGCGGCCAGCACGGCTCCGACTTCAGCCGGATCGGTGAAATTGGTCGGGCCAGGAATGGCCGGATCTCGAAATGAGCGAGTGTCGAGCGCGAAGGTCGCGCCGTCGCTGCCAAAGGTGTTGTACCGGTAAAGCTTACGTTCTCCAGCGGTGACGGGATCGCCGGTTTCGCCGTAGAATTCGTCTCGTAAGGGATTGTATTCTTGAAAAGCCTGTAGGCCATTTTCATACAGGGTGCTGTCGTTGATTAAAGCAGTCGGATCATCTTCTGGAAAGGCCGCTAAGAATCGCGGATCGGTGCCAATAGTTTGGCCACCCGCAAAGTCATTGGTAACTTCGTGATCGTCAATAGTGCCATAAATGACTGTAGAAGCGCGAACGTCGGCCCAAAAGTTTTTGCCAAAGCGATCGCTATACACTTCTGAATGTTTGGCGCGATACTCAGCTAAGGTAGCGGCCTGATCTTTAGGGGTGCCGTCGGGGTTTAGCACCCCAGGTGAGTCGTCATCGGCGTAAATCGTGTCACCATGCAGCAAAAAGAAATCTAGCTCTTTTTCAGCCACGTTGCTGACGGCTGGATAAGGCGCAATTTCACCGCGCCAGTCGCCCACGACACCAAAGTTTAGGCCGGTTTGTTCACCGATTGCGGCGGCGGTTTTGAAGCGGCCTACTTCGCTAGCGCCAGCAGCATCAGTAGCGCGAAAAAAATATTCGATGCCGGAGGCCAAGCCGTCTACCGCGACTTTTACGGGCTGGGTGATATCGGTGACGGTAGCGGTTTGGGTGCCTGCGATCGCCCTAAAATCTGCACTCGTTGAATACTCAAACGTCACCTCTCCGGGGAAAGTGCTGCGCGCCCACAGCACAATCGAATCTTGAGTAACATCGCCACTCGCCACGCCATTGACGAGAGAATAAACGCCGGGATTGCGCGGATCGTAGCTAGTCGGGTCGATATCCAAGGGATTAGCAAAAGAATTGGCCACCGATTCCCAGGGCACAAACTTAAAATTAGTGCTGTTATTTTCTAGCTCATCGCCGTCTTCAACCGCGTTTTGAGGATCGTTTGCGCCATCTTGCAGCACCAGCAATCCATTCGGGAAAGCGGAGCCCAAGGGCACATTGATTACGTCCAAGCCATCGCTCTCATTGACTTGATCAATCGCGCCATTATCGCCAACAACAAAGCTGCCGAGATACTCATTCGTGCCTTCTCGGCTAAACAGCGCATAGGAAGAATCTCCTTGGCTGTTGGCAATTAGATAGCCGCTGCCATTAGCTCCGTAGTAAATGTTCAAGCCTTCAATATCGGGCACTAAGTAATCTGCACCGATGGGCTGAATCACTTGGAATTTATCGCCGCCACTGGGCTCTGCCGAAAATCTAACAATTCCGACTTGATTTTCGAGCGCAACGTACAAAAAGCCGAGTTCCTGATCGACCACAATGCCTTCAGATTGAGAATCTGTCATATCGCCGGTCGGTGCTGGTAGAGAGAGAGTGCGAACCACATTGGCCGTCACTTTGCCATTCTCTGCGGTGAGCTGTAGCTGGGCGACTTGGTTGCCGTCTGCTTGGGTGACAAAGGCGTAAGTCTCACCAGAAACCGGGCTGTTGTAGGTCGCCAAGCCGTAAGCCGTGGCCTCACCGTCATCTACGCCGAAAATGGTTTCGAGCATGTTCGGTGAGGTAATGTCTTCTAGCTGTAGAGTGCTAGGGTTGATTTTGAAAATGGCGAGGGTGTCGTTGGCGCGATCGCTCACCACAGCCAAATCCACCGTGTCACCGTCTAAGTCAAAGCCATAGACTAAATCCACATTGTTGTAGCGAATCTCACCAAAAGGCGCGGGTAAAACAGTCTGTACAATCTTACCCTGCAAATCAAAGACCGCCAAACCGCCGTCTTTTAGAGTCGTAATCACTAAGCTGCTAGAGCCATTCTCAGGATTCACCCAAATCGCCGGATCGTCAGAATCTCCTTTTAACGGTGTAGTTGCAGCGCCATCGTCTTGAGTGAGGGGCGTTTCAACTACTGGCAGCGCCGCTGGAATCGCTGACAAATCCAGCGCAAAAGCCAATACTTGAGTGACTTGAGTGCTGCTAAAGTTGTTGTCGCTGGCAATAATCAGCGACTGGCGACCATCGGCTAATTTGGGGCCAAAGGCTAAAGCTTCTAGGTTGTCGGGTGAAATGCCTAAATCGCGCTCAATATCCAGCAATTCGCGCTTGGTAACCGCAGAATCGATGGCAAAAGGGGCGGGCGGTAAGATTTCGCCATCGTCGTCTAAGGGCGTTTCGCGAAACAGATTGTCTAGCGCGAGGACGTCTAGCGCGCCTTGGGTCTGAATTTCAAACAGCTTGACGGTGTTGCCTTTGCCCGCCGAGAAACCGCGCTCTAGCGCTAGCAAAGTGCCGTTGTTATCGACAGCTAATAGCTCTACTAGGCCATTCGTACGGAAGCCATCAGCCGGATCGGGCACTTCTGGCACAGGCGAGACTTCATACACGTAAGAAGCAACGACCTCTCCTGTGGCCAAATCGTACTTGAGAATGCGAGACAGGCCGGGGTTATCTGTTCCAGCGCTGGGGCCGTCTTGATAGAGTGCGCCTTCGGTGGCGGTGTAGAGAAAGCGCTGATCGGGCGTAATAGCCAAACTCTCGAAGGCTTCGTTGTTGCGAATGCCGCTGAGCTGGTTAGCGGTTGGCAAATAGCCTTCGGGTACTGGCAGTTCACTCACAAAGCTGCCATCTAAAGCAATTTCTCGTACAAAAGGCGCAATCAATTGATTAGCATCGCCTTCGGAAGAGATATAAAGGGTGCCTTTCTCGGTGAGGGCAATGCCTTCGGGATCTAAGGTGCCGCTGCCGAAGGGCTGGCCGTTTTTGTCTTGTAGAAAAGTGACGTTAGTGAAGCTGATGTCGGTGTCGGTGAGGGCGGTGTCACTCAAATCAATATCGAGCGTATAGAACCGGGCCTCACTGCTGCGATCATCGCTCAGCGCATAGTAAACGTCATTGACGGCATCGTAGGTCAGCCCCGATAGCCCCCCAATTTCGGTTGTTTTTTGGGCAGTGCCTTCAGGTGATAGCTGAGTAAAAACAGTTCCGGTCGGAATTTTCACCTCACCGAGAAAATCCAAATCAGTCACTGATTGGCGATTGGGCGAAAGATTAGTGGAATGAGACATTACGGAATTTTCCATCAGCGTTGACTCCTAGATAAGTGAGAACAATCGTTAGCAGCATCCGGATTGAACGAGATTGGGTAGATTTCCTTTAAAGTCCACCCCCGTTTGAGCAAAAAAGCCCAAGGAAGAATGCCGACATCCTTGGGCCAACCATCACGCCCTATGCAGCTAGAGAATGAGCCCTAGAGAATGGGCCTTGTTAAGCCGCAAAATCTGCAACAAAGGCAGATTCTGTGAGCGCACTACTTGAAACATTCATCACCTTGGCGAGAACTTCACTGCCGGCTCCAATCAACGCATTGGCACCGTCTTGAGTAATTGAAAGCTGACCAAACGAGAGATTGCCAATCAGGCCGATCAGGTCTTTTCCAGCTTCAAAATCCATGATCGTGTCAGTGCCTTCGCCTAGCGCTAGGGCAAACACATCTTTGCCCTTACCGCCAGAACGATCATCCCCGGTGAGCATGTCGTTGCCTAAACCGCCCCACAGCACGTCGTCACCGTCATCACCCCAAATTTGGTCATCTCCGGCTTCACCATAGAGCCGATCATTGCCGCCTTTGCCGCCGATGCGGTCATTGCCACCGCCGCCATAGATAACGTCATCGTTACCAATGCCGACCTGAGCGCTGCGACTGTTCAAGTCGCCCCGGAGCACATCGTCACCCGATTCACCGCGAATCACATCCTTGCCCAAACCGCCCACTAGCGTATCGCTACCATCAGCGCCAAAAAGATAGCTATCTTGATCGCCATCAACAATCTCATCATCAGCTTTTGTGCCCTGAAGAATATTGCGCGTCAGGCTAGCTGCACCTAAGCGATCATCTAGTGCTAAGGGTTCGGCTAATTCGATTTGGATAATCTCGTTATTATCAATCGTTGCTCCCGTAAAGTCGCGGCCGATAGAGAACGGATAGTTGTTGTCATTGGCAACTAGGATGGTTTTTTCATCTAGCACCAGCACATCTTCAATGGTGACAAACGGAAAATCAAAGGTGGTTTTACCATCGCCATTGAGATCATCCGGGTCGGCAATATTTAGCAAATCGACAACTTCCGTTTTTTTGACAAAGCCCTCTGCATCTACTTGAGAAAAATCTACCTTAAAGATCTTCTTAAAGGCAGCGTCTGCGGCCTCATCACCATCGCGCTCAATGATCAGATACTCATTGTCGTTGATTGGGGTGAAGTCTCCAATCGCGTGGTTGGCTGCATCCATTTGATACAGACCGACAATGCCCTGAAAGGCGCTGCTGGCGACATCAAATTCGTAGATTCGCAGTGCGCCTGCCGGATCGCCAAAAACAGTGCCTTCAAGCAGCGGATAAAGGGTTTGCCGATCAGGGCTAAAGGCCAAGCCCTCATAGCCCTTCGATCCGCCCAAGTTAGCAAATTCTTCAGCCGTTTCAAACTGTTCGAGCACAATCCGCCCGGTTTCAGCATAGTCAGTGAAAAAGCCATCTGCGCCTAGCGCAATCAACTGTCGGAATTCGTCTCCGGTAGTTTGGGGTGTACCGTCGGCATTGAGCGTGAGGAAGCGCTCTTCGTCTCGCAATGTATAGGGATGTACCTGCAAGCCCGCGTTATGAGCCAAATCAATTAGCGGAAAAATTTCGCCCGTGAGCTGACTGGCGATCGCGGCAATCCCGTCACCGTTGCCATCGACAGGGGTTGATAGCGCTTCGCGCAACAGAATGCTGTTTTTCCAAGGGCCGAGGCCATCGGCGTAGCTGCTGATAAAGTCGATCACGGGTTGATTGACCAAATCGCCGTAGTTAGGCGCAGCAGAAAAATCAATGAGATCGACTAAATCGCCGTAAGTAGCGCGCAGAGCGGCATCGTTTAGTTCTGCATTCGCAACAAAGTCATAAGGAACAGAGAAGCCGCCGCCATTTGGGTTGATAGAGGCATCTTGAGTATCACCTAGAAGCTGGACGAGCTGTAGGTTGTCGAGGCCAGCGGCGGGGAGCAGATTTTGACGCA
>JBGTIK010000079.1:0-3792 GCA_041745715.1 Phormidesmis sp. | reverse complement strand
AGAGGGCCTTAAATGCTTTGAGGTTCAGTCCTGTCATCGCTCTCATTAGTCGATCACTGGCGAGTATCCGCTCTAAATTTAGCATCGCTGGTCTTAGATATAGTTGCTTTATACTACCCTTTATTTCCCAACAGGTCTACTATGGCTGACGAAGAAAACCGTTCTACCACTCTGAGAAGAAATGTCCTGCATCTTACCCAGACATTTCTTCTGAAAGGCTATATCACCTACAGCTAAAACTTCATCAACAACCAGAATTTCTGGCTCAAGATGAGCTGCAACTGCAAAAGCTAGGCGAACGTACATTCCTGACGAATAACGCTTTACAGGAGTATCTAAAAACTTTTCTACTTCAGCAAAATCTACGATCTCGTCAAATCTTCGACGAATCTCAACTTTGCTCATGCCTAGTATGGCTCCATTGAGAAAAATATTTTCTCTCCCAGTTAGTTCTGGGTGAAATCCGGTTCCAACTTCCAAGAGACTTGCTATACGACCATTTAAAGTGATAGAGCCTTCAGTAGGATGAGTAATTCGGCTGAGAACTTTTAACAGCGTCGATTTCCCGGCCCCGTTAGCGCCAATTATACCAATCACCTCGCCTTGGTTAACGTCGAAAGAGATGTTCTTTAGAGCCCAAAAATCTTTCGTCTTCGTATACTGTTGCTTTTCTTGAGGCCGCAGGATTTTTTTGCCAACAGTTGCGATTCCATGGCTAATAGAATCTCGGAGGGCTAAGTACTTTTCGGGTGACTTTTGCCCAATCAGATATCTTTTTCCTAAATTGTCAACTTTGATGATAGGATATTTCAACACAGTTCTTCAGATAATGTCAGCAAACGTGATTTCTACACGTCGGAAATACATAATTCCACTGACTAGTAATACAATAACAATCAGGGTTGATGCAATGAAGCCAGACCAATACGGTTGAGTTCCGTTGTTTAAGATTGCCCAACGAAACCCATCTATGATACCAACCATGGGATTAAGTGAGTAGATCAACCTCCAATTTTCTGGAACTATACTACTGCTAAATCCTACAGGTGAGATATACAATCCAAACTGCACCAAGAACGGCAATATATAACGAAAGTCTCTGTATTTGACATTAAGCGCTGCTAGCCATAGTCCATCGCCGATAGCAGCAGCGATGGCAATTATGGTAAAGAGCGGCAGCATCACAAAGCGCCAGTTAGGCACGTAATCGAACCAGATCATGAGGCTTATCAAGATTATTACTGAAAGCATAAAATCTACAAAGCTGACGATCACCGAGCTGACTGGAATTATGAGCCGTGGGAAATAGACCTTTGATAAGAGGTTCGAGTTCTCTATTAAGCTATTATTGCACTCGGTGATGGCGCTTGCAAAGAACTGCCATGGGAGTAGTGCTGAAAATACCAAGATTGGATAAGGAGCCCCTTCTGATGGAAGCTGCGCTAGCCGTCCAAATACAACGCTGAAAACTAGCATCGTTAGAAAAGGTCGAATTAGCGCCCAGACAACACCAATTGCTGTTTGTTTATAACGCACCAATATGTCTCTCCAAGCTAGAAAATAGAGCAGTTCGCGGTAGCGCCACAGATCTCTCCAATATTGGATTTCTGTATTATCCGCTGAGATTACAAGTCTATACTGAGTGTTATACATCAGAAAAACAGCCGCCGTAGTATACCTACGTCTTTAGATTACCCACCAGAGAATTCGTCTATCACGTTTAGTTGATGAGTGTGATGAAGTACCGGGCAACTTCGGGACTTTTATGAGTAAGTCGTGCTTCAGGAGATACTCGAACACTTTTTCACATATGAGTAGCAAAGTGTTTAAGGCGGCGCAGGTAGCGTTTGTACAGAAGCGATGCGATGCCATTATCTCATACTGCCCATTGTAGGGCTATCGGCAATATGAACCCTAGGTTTTAGAGCGTAGCCACCTAAATCTAGTTGATCTACCTGATAAATTCTTAGTTTGTCGCGCTGTCGATCCCCTATTTCAAAGTTTCGAGTGCCTAAAATCAATTGCTCATCATAAAGGCATCCACGTTGAACTACAGACCTGGAAAGAAGTAATTGCGCAGAATGCCCGAGTCGTCAGAGGCTAAAGCCGCATATTCCTCCCCCCAAACTGAATCACATAAAGGATCGGCTGTTCGCCTGCCACACAATATATTCCTGCACACCGTTGCGCCGATAAGCTTCCTTTTTATAGTGCAGATTATAAGAAGCGCTGCTAGCCGCAATCTCTACCACTAGTTCGGGTGCGCCTTCAATGTAGTCGTCTTGAGGGGGGCGATCGCCTCTCTCTATCTTCATCAATCCGCAGCAAAATATCCGGCTGCGGCTCATTATCAGCATCCATCCAAGCCGTCGGGTTATTGCAAACCATCACGCCCGGTGTAAGTGCCCTGACCATCCATCTGTCTATTTATCAGGGGCCAGCGCCAGGCGCTTTGCCAAGCCGGATAGCGACTAGAGGCCATGGCCGAAGAAGTTGGCATTGGTAGAGTAGCCTGTGCGCCGCTGCCCTCTGTGCGTGCCAGCATGGCTTGAATATCACCGTGAAGATTGTCAGCGGCAAATAGCGCGTAGCCGTTAGTTGGCAAATTGCGCAAAAGCTGAAGCTGATCGAGCGCCACTTGAGCCGGTAAATTGAGCAGCCGAATGCCCGGAATCACGAGCGTAGAACGATAGCTAGATTCAACCACCCAAGGCCGAATCAGCTCTTCAAACCGCTGAGTCGTGCTGGCATAGCTCATCAGCACAATCCAATTGACCAAGCCCTGATCGGCCCAATCTTCCCAGTCTTGCTGGATGGTTTGCTGGCGCTTGTAGGTATCATCGGCAAAAACAGCCGCCGACAGGACAATGCCGGGACGCTGACGGCGCAGCTGCTGAGAAGCCTCACTGACAAAAGAGGTGATCTGCTGCGTGCGAAAAGCAGTCCACTGATTCCAAAGGTAGGCAAGACGAGCATCACCGCCATTGTGCGGCGATAGCTGAATGGGATCTACGCCCGTGAGCGCTTGAAATTGCTGACGGGCAGCAGTGCCATAACCAAACAGGCGATCAGATGACGGATCTTGAAAAGGGTAGCGCACATAATCAAACTGAATGCCGTCTACGTCATAGCGGTTGGCGATTTCGCTGAGTAAATTTAAAAGATACTGACGCACTTCAGGATTTGCGGGATCTAAAAAGGTTTTGGTTTGCCCCGGAATAATTAGGTTGCCTTGATTGTCATAACCGGCCCAGTCAGGATGGGCGCTGAGAATTGGGCCGGGATAGTTTGCAGGTTTGCCAACTAACGGATTATGGCCTTGGTTGCCAGCGGCAAAAAGCCAAACCCAGGCATGGACTTTGATGCCGTAGGCTTTGCCCAGATCCACTGAAGACTGTAATGGATCCCAGCGAGTGGTTAGAGGGTTTTGCTGGGGCGCGACGGTGCTAGGGTAAATGGGGTAGCCCGCGTTGACGGTTTCGACGAAAACCGTGTTGATACCAGCGGCTTTGAAGTTTTCAAATATTTTAGCGAGGTTTTGGTGAGAGCCCGCTGAGACGATGGTTTCACGATCTAGCCAAATGGAGCGAATTTCGACTTGATTGAGATTTCTAGCTGCTATTTGCGGATTGTTTTGGCTGAAAAATTGCCGAGTAGTAGGTCGTTCAGCCGGGGCGGAAAAGGCGGCCATGCTTAGGGTTGTTCCGACCAAGGCGCTGACCAGTCCACAGACGATGCCGCTGCGGAGAAGTTTTTTGGGCAGATTCCTTTTGCCTATATTTCGGCATATAT
>JBGTIK010000078.1:0-5454 GCA_041745715.1 Phormidesmis sp. | reverse complement strand
GGGGGACATCTGTAGCGCCACCGAACGATTTAAAGTTTGAGAGTTCGACTCTTTTTACGTGCACTCAGGCGTCGCACCCAGCAGTGCGGATGTACTGATATAAAAAATAGCATTGGTAAGTCGTATTCTTAACAAAGAATGGCGCAAAAATCATCTTTTTCATAACAAAGTTTCAAATATTGTCTTAGCTTGTAGTTTTTAGCGCCGTTTCTGACGCCTTTTTAACTAAATCCATAACTGATTTCTGACTGTTTCGACTGTTTTCACGAGCGTATTTGTGTGCCTTTTTCAAATCTTACTCAGCTTCAGCCACCCTTGTTGGGGCCAGCTATTCTTGGTTTCGATCCGGGCCGAGCAAAGTGCGGCCTCGCAGTGGTGGGCTTAGATCGCTCGTTACACTACCACCAAGTTGTGCCGGTTAGCGAGGTCACTGACATCATTCATCAGTTGCGAGACACTTACCCGATTTCAAGCATTGTTTTAGGCGATCAGACGGGCTCTAAGCAGTGGCAATCGCTGCTATCGGCTCTGCCCAATGCGCCCCGCATGACCCTAGTCGATGAGCGCTATAGCTCTTTGGAAGCGCGCGATCGCTACTGGCAAATGTATCCTCCAAAAGGGCTCGACAAGCTGATTCCACAAGGGATGCGCAGTATTCCCAGACCTATTGATGACATCGTAGCGATTTTGCTGGTGGAAAGATATTTGAAAAGGCTGTCTGGTGAAGATTAGGCTTCAATGTGCGCCGAGTTGAAGTTTGCTAACTGAGCGTAGCCGAAGTCACAACTGGGCTCTGATCGTAAATGAATAGTCGCCTCCGGGCTCTAACTGATAGTCAAACTGCTCTAAAAAACGGCCCAAGGGCTCTTGAATCAACGCTCGACCCAAAGACGGTTCTACCGACAGCAGCCCCTGGCGAAAGCGCCAGCGAAAGCGCCATTCAAACTCGTTAGCGCTCACTTCACCCTCAATCCGGCCATTTTGCCAAGACTGATGGGTGATGCGCACATGGGCGGTCGTCGTTGGCAAATGCGGGCTAGAACTCACAGGATACAAATCGCAAATAAATCAGTAAATAACGCTTTAAATCTTAAGATAGCGGGCCATCTCTACAGAAACCACCCTTAAGACTGTAAATATTTTATTAAGAAGTATATTTCTTAATCTATCGTCATAACATCGTCATAGATTGCCCTCACCAATGGCTTGGCGTCGGCCTTTTGTCATTCTCTACTATTCAAGGCATCGTCAAAGACGGTAGCCTATAAGGTATTCACTCATATCCACAGGATCCTCCACCGTGCCGAAGGTTGGCATCATCTATAACGACATTAAGCCCGTAGCGAATAAAGCTGCACAAAAGCTGTACGCCAGATTCAAGGCTTTGGACTATGAGGTGTGCCTTGCAACTGGTGCTACGGGACTATTGGGCTACTCTCATCCTGGGAAACCGGTCTGCCATACGCCGGTAGACAGCTTGGTGCCACCCGGATTTGAGCAAGATATGGATTTTGCCGTTGTGTTTGGCGGCGATGGTACGGTGCTGGCGGCTTTTCGCCAAGTCGCGCCGAAGGGCATTCCGCTATTGGCAGTTAACACCGGCCATATGGGCTTTTTGACAGAAATTTATCTTCATCAGCTGCATGACGCGGTAGATCGGCTAGTGGCGGGCGACTATCAAATAGAAGAGCGGGCGATGGTGTTGGTTCGGCTGTACAACCATGACCGGCTAAACTGGGAGGCGCTGTGCCTCAATGAACTGGTGATGCAGCGTCAGCCGCTCACCAGCATGTGCCACTTTGAGGTGCAAATCGGTAGTCATGCGCCCGTGGATATCGCCGCTGATGGCATCATTATTTCAACGCCGACCGGTTCGACGGCTTATTCGCTGTCGGCAGGTGGGCCAGTTATTGCACCGGGCGTTTCAGTACTACAACTGATACCGATTTGCCCGCATTCTTTAGCTTCTCGGGGGCTGGTGTTTCCAGATTCAGAGCCGGTGATGGTGACTTCGGCTACGCCAGAGGCGCTGGTGATGGTGGTCGATGGCAATGCGGGCTGCTATGTAGTGCCGAGCGATCGCATCAAACTCACGCGATCGCCCTACTCCGCTCGGTTTGTCCGGCTCAAGTCTCCCGAGTTTTTCCGAGTGCTGCGCGAAAAGCTAGGCTGGGGACTGCCTCACATTGCCAAGCCGACTTCAGTAGAGCTACCCTAAGCCCATTCGACTTTTCATCATACTTGGCCTCTATAATTTGGCTTCTAGATACAGCCAACAAGCTCAAAATCATTCCCCAAGCTGGCCCAACCCTGTCATGAGTGAGCCCTCTACCCCTGCCGATTTGCCCGCGCAAGCAACCCCTCAGGTTCTCATCGTTGAGAGCAATGAAAGTTTAGCCAATGAAATTGGCGTAGATCTGCACGAAGCTGGTTATGCTTTCTCAAAAGCTCATAGCCTAGCCACTGGCTTGCGCCAAGCGCGGAGCACTGTGCCATCGCTGATCGTCGTTGCCAAAAGGCTAGCTGACGAGTCAGGCTTAGATCTGTGCCGTCAACTGCGCAGCGATCAAAACCGCGTACCGATTTTGCTGATGATGGCTCACGATGCCCTAGCCGACCGTGTTGCCTGCTTAGAAGCGGGGGCAGATGACTATTTTTTAGCGCCGTATCGCTGCGACGAATTCATTAAGCTCGTCAATGCCTACCTGAAGCCTAGTGCGGCCAGCGGTGAGCAGCTTAGATTTGCCGATTTGGTGCTAGATCTGGCGCAGCGTCAGGTCATTCGCAATGATCGTGTGATTGAGTTGACGATGAAAGAATTTGAGCTGCTGAAGTTCTTGATGGAGCATCCGCGTGAGGTGCTGACCCGCAAGCAGATATTAGAGAGCGTGTGGGGCTATGATTTTATTGGAGAATCGAATGTGATTGAAGTCTATATTCGCTATTTGAGGCTCAAAATAGATGGCGAGAATGAAAAGCGCTTAATTCAAACGGTGCGCAGTGTTGGCTACGTCTTGAGAGAAAGCTAAGAGAAAGCTAAGAGAAAGCTACGAAAAAGCTAAGGAGAACGCTGATGACAACCCAATGGAACTGGATGCGCCTACGCCCTAGGGCGCATTCTGCTGCTTTGCCTTTTGCTTTACCTTTACTGATGTGCGCGTTGCTCGTGAGCTGCTCAGTCCCAGATGGCCCCAATCCTGGTGATAATACCGCCACGCTGCCAGCAGATTCGACCACCGCAGATGAAGCCCCCCCAATTACGTTAAGTGGCCCAGGTCAGCTACTGCCGGTTTCAGCGACAGCTGACATCAAAGGCAAAATTTTTGAATTAGAAGTCGCGCAGACTAACCAAGAGCAGGCACTCGGCCTCATGTTTCGTTCGGCTTTACCTGACAATCGCGGAATGCTGTTTCCGTTTTCATCGCCTCGGCGCACCAGCTTTTGGATGAAGGATGTGCCGGTCGCTTTGGATATGGTCTTTATCCGAAATGGGGAAGTGATTGCGATCGCTCCCCAAGTCCCGCCCTGCCCCACCGAACCCTGCCCTTCCTATGGGCCAAACGGCCAAATCGTCGATATGGTGCTAGAGCTACGTAGTGGCCGCGCCGCCGAAATTGACCTCCAGCCAGGGGATATCGTAACGATTAGCCCACTTTCTCCGGCGCAGTAGCCCCGCCATCAGTAGATTAATCGACCATCAGAGTGAAAATGTTAAGTAAATCTACATAAAATATTGCGCTCTTGCCGATCTACCGTAAAATTACGGAACTCAAAAGCGCATGAGCATTTTTGTTCTACAGAATAAAGGCTGTTCTAAAGGATAAAAGCTGGGTTTACTAAAGTTCAGCGCCTAACAGGATCATCCCCAAGGATTCATGCATCGTTGGTATTTGTGGCTTTGAGCTTGAGCAGTTCTGAGCTCGGACTGACTTGAGTTAACTGTTTAGATCTCCTTCCAACTCAAAGTAAAACGTTCTCAAATCTACTTCTTATGGTGGAGTTTCGTTTTAGTAATTCAAGCGACGATACGCACCAACAATCTTTGCTACAGGCTTTTCAACCGCCCATAAGCCAACCGTCATGAGCTCAAATGCAAAAGTCAAATGCAAAGCTTTTTCCATAGCATCATAAACTCATCTTTAAAACTGCAACACATAATGTCCAGCGATCACGCCAAATTAATTCGTTTTTTACAGGAGGAGCTTGCGGTTCCACCAACATCTATTAAGCTAGCGCTACAGCAGTGCAAGCAAGATTTGGGGCCCTTGCCCATGGTGCTATGGCAGCAAGGCGTACTCAGCCTACAGCAGCTTGAAAAAACCTTTGATTGGATGGAAATAGCGTAGGCGATCGCTCACTCAACAATCGCAACCTCAATTTACTTATCCTGATAGCTCCGTCGATCATTAGCCATTTCAGGCTCTGTTCGGCTGAGCTTTTTGGTTTATCGGCGCTCATCTATAGCCCCAGCATAAATAACGTCAGTTTTGGATAAGCAAGGGGCAGGATGGCCAAAAAAGGAGAGCAGATACCCTGAAATTACAAACCAATCAGCCCTGCTCTCTAGGGCCTAATCGCCTATTGCCACCAACCTAAAAAGTCGGCATTGAACTTAGAGTGGCGTTACCGCCTGTGGCTTAACCGAAACTGACGTTACCTAGCGTCGTTGCCGCCAAACTAGGACTCTAACCTAACCACTGGCCGCTGCCATAGTTGAGCCACTGATCTATCAACAAAATTAGCCCCACTGCAAAGGCGGCCCAACTGAGACGTGTTACGTGAGGGGACGAGAAGGCTGCTAGCGTAGAGCCGATAGCAATAAACGCGTAGGGAGAACCAAAATAGTGCCGTGCCGTACTGTACAAATAGCCGGAATTCGCTAGGAAGTTAATCACAGAATGGATACCCGAGAACGAAACCGCATACAGTACTGTAAAACTGCTCAGACAGTGCAGACGCTGGATGGGTGAATGGAACACAACCTGAGTCGTCCAGCGTTTGGGAAATTTACGAGAAAACTTACTAAGGGCCAATATGACCGTTGAAAATACTAGCGGATGTATGAGCAGCAGATATAGCCAGGTTTGTTTGGGTAGGGACAAAACCAGCTGTGACCTACCTCGAGACACGCTATAAATCAGCCAGCCCAAGGCAGTCGCTATTAATGCAGGTAGATATAAACCGTGCAAGTCCATCAGAAGCGATCGAGGAAAAAGCATCAACCACGGACGAAATGCTAGCGTTCTGCCCCAGGCTACTTGAGCTTGGAAAGGACCTAGGAAATCTCCCATTGTGTTTAAGCAAAAGCCCCCATAAATACTGTAGCCAAGAAGGCTACCCAGACCAATCATCATCCCACATTCCGCCCTTTGAAGTGTCACACTCAGGTATTAATGATAGAGCCCTGTTTTGGAAAGACTTTCATGGCTTAGCAGTTCAAATGAACTAAGTCAT
>JBGTIK010000077.1:0-5011 GCA_041745715.1 Phormidesmis sp. | reverse complement strand
AGCGATCGCACCAAATCCAGCCCACCGTCTAACTCACTGGCTAATCCCAAATCAGCGAGAATCTCCGCCACCGAATGGGCTTGCTGCGGCGCGCACTTTTCTAAAAATGCAAATTCTTCAGCGCTCACCGAAACCACCTGATAGTCGTAGTTAAAAAAGCTGCGGCTAGGCCAGCCTTCCATACAGGCATGACGCTCTGGAATTGCATCTGCTAGCAGCGTATCGTCCGTCCAATCGATCTTTTTCAGCGGCGGACGGCTGAGAAAAAATTCGTAGTGAGTAATTTCTGGATCGAGTACTTCTATTAGGCGGTAGCGATCGCGCCCCGCTAACCCACTAGCGCGCTCCATCAGATCCGGCGCAGCGCCAATCAAGCGAGACAAATCCCAATACTGCGGATTAGAAAAGCCGACAAATTCAAGCCCCGAGGCATCGATCAGCTCAAACAGGGTTTTGACGTTGTAGTCAATTTCCTGGGGATGCACATACATATCGGCAAAGCACTCATCGCGCTGGTTTTCCATGGCCCAGCGGGTTTCCTCACGTTGCCGGATGCGGTTTTGCTCCGGTAGCGATGAAAACAAGGTGCGGCCTACCTGCACGCCGTCTTTGTAGTCACCTTGGCGACTTGGTCCCTGTAATAGCGCGATCGCTTCTTGCGTGAGCTGAATTTCCCAGCGGCCTAGTTCGGCATAGACAAATATGTGGAGAATGCCACCCGGCTTGAGCTTAGTCGCCAGCGCCTGAATGCCGCGCACTGGGTCGGGCATGTGGTGCAGCACGCCCACACAATTGATTAAATCAAACTCACCCGGAATTTGATCGACATCGTAAATGCTGAGGTTGTGAAAGGTGACTCGGTTGGCCCCAGAGCGCTGACAGCGTTCGGTAGCGACTGCGATCGCCCCTGCGCTCAAATCCATCCCCACCACTTCGGCCTCAGGATTAAGATGCACCAGGTACTCCGTGCCCACACCCGTACCGCAGCCCGCATCCAAAATTCGCACCTGATTCGTCGCAGGCTTTTGGCCCGTGCAAAAACTGTACGCACTCGGCCAGTGCCAGCGCCAGTTGTAGCCCGGAGGCGCTTCATCTAACAGCGGTTCGGGCGGAAAAGGATACGTGTCATAAAGCCTAGCGACCGCTGAACTAATCGCCGAATCACTGGCCAAATCACTGGCCGAATTGCCGTCTAACGCCCGAGCGTTTGCAATAGTCTCATCTCTCATTTTTTGCGCTTTTCAAAGATCTTGATCTATATGGAATGATCTATATAGAGGGAATGCAGGTTTATAGAGGGAATGCAGGTTTATAGAAAAAACTTTTTCGATGCCCTTTCAGCTTGTAGCATTCCTGGCTGCTCAAGAGCAGGTGAAATTGAAAGAAATTAAAAGTTACAAAACTTATCTCTACTCTCAGAGAGTTCAACCGTCTCGTATGATCTATAAACACAACCGCTGAACAATACGGTTCTTAACAATCTGATAGTAGCGATTCCAAATCGTTTTACTCTAAAAATTAAGCAAACCAAGATCCATAACAAAAGATCACTGGCGATCAGCGACCGTAATTCATTCAAATTTTCAGCCTTTATCAACGACCTAATTCTTATATAGGGAGTCTTTGAGAACCCATGACAGTGACAGCTAGTGGCGGAAGCTCTGTAGCACGGCCCCAACTTTATCAGACCCTACCCGCTTCGACGATTTCTCAAGCGGAGCAAAAAGACCGTTACATGGAGAACACCGAACTGGGTGAACTCAAGACTTTCTTTAATTCCGGCATGAAGCGTTTGGCAATTGCTCAAACCCTGACTCGCTATAGCGAACTGATTGTCTCTCAAGCGGCTAACCGAATTTTCACCGGCGGATCAGCTCTAGCCTACCTAGAGAAAGCCGACGCACCCCAAGAAATGACCCGAGGCGGCACCGTTCTCGATCAGAAAGAAGCCACCAAACTAGGTACGGCTACTTTTGTCGCTAGTACTAGCGGCGGTAACAGCAGCGACAAAGGCGGCATCTTCAGCGGGGTTCGTAACCTGCTCGTCAACAATCCGGATACAGGCGCGGCCCCGGCTGGCTTTAGGCCCATCAATGTAGCGCGCTACGGCCCTAGCAACATGCAAAAGTCGCTGCGGGACATGAGCTGGTTTTTGCGCTATCTCACCTACGCAGTAGTTGCGGGCGATCCCAACATTATTAAAGTGAACGTTCGCGGCCTGCGCGAAATCATCGAAAACGCCTGCTCTACTCCAGCAACCATCGTGGCGCTGCAAAGCATGAGGGGAGCCTCTGTCGGCTACTTCAAAGGGGATGGCGAAGCTCAAGACATTCTGCGTCAGTACTTCGATGTGATGCTCGCCGAATTTAAAGGCCCGACTCCTTCTAATAAAGTGCGCCAGCGCGCTTCTAAAGATTTGCAAGGCTTGCAGCTTCCTCAAATCTACTACAACGCTTCAGAAAACCGGCCTATATACGCGATGAAGCCCGGTCTTTCGCGGACAGAGAAAAACGATGCCGTCAAAGCCGCCTACCGGCAGGTGTTTGAGCGTGACATTACCCGCGCCTATTCGCAGTCGATTTCGGATTTAGAATCCAAGGTGAGAAACGGCGAAATCTCGATGAAGGAATTCATTCGACGCTTGGCCAAGTCGCCTTTGTATCGCAAGCAGTTTTTTGAGCCCTTTATTAACAGTCGGGCGCTGGAATTGGCCTTCCGTCATATTCTCGGTCGCGGTCCTAGCTCCCGCGAAGAAGTGCAAAAGTATTTTTCTATTGTGTCTGACGGCGGCCTAGCGGCGCTGATTGATGCGCTAGTCGATTCGCAAGAATACGCCGATTATTTCGGTGAAGAAACCGTTCCCTACATTCGCGGATTGGGTCAAGAAGCGCAAGAGTGTCGCAACTGGGGCGCACAGCAAGATTTGTTTAACTACAGTGCGCCGTTCCGTAAGGTGCCTCAGTTTGTTACGTTGTTTGCCGCTTACAATCAACCTCTGCCTGATCAGCATGTTTACGGCTCTGGCAATGACCCGCTCGAAATTCAGTTCGGGGCAATTTTCCCGAAAGAGACGCGCAACCCTAGCAATCGACCGGCCCCCTTTAATAAGGACACTCGCCGCATTTTGATTCGCCAAGGCGCAGGCATTGACAATCAGCTTAGCAACCCAGCCGCTAGACCTAAAGCACCGGGTTCACTCGGTCCTAAAGTCTTCAAACTAGAGCAAACGGCCTACACAGGTAGCAACACCAGCATTAAGTACACCGAGAAATCGACTCAGACGATTGTCAGCGCGGTGTATCGTCAGGTGTTTGGCCGCGATGTGTATGCCGGACAGCGGCTCACAGCAGCAGAAAGTCAGCTAGAGTCGGGGCAAATCAGTCTCCGCGACTTCGTTAGAGCTGTAGCCAAGTCAGAGGCGTTTCGCAAAACCTACTGGACTTCTCTGTATGTGATGAAGGCCGTGGAATACATCCATCGCCGTTTGCTGGGTCGTCCCACCTATGGACGGAATGAAACTAATCAGTACTTTGATATCTGTGCCAAAAAAGGGTTCTATGCGCTAGTCGATGCAATCATTGATTCGCAAGAGTATACCGAGTGCTTTGGTGAAGATACAGTGCCTTATGCGCGGTATTTGACCCCGGCGGGGCAGTCGCGGCGATCGCTCCGAGTCGGCTCCATTCAAGACACAGGCGCTCGCGTCGAGCAAAAAGCGACCCCTCGCTTTATTGAGCTAGGCACGGTTCCCAGCCAGCGGCCAGCCCCCGAAGTCAAGCAGCGCGTCGGCCAAGGCGTCAGCGTTCAGCGCGAACAAACCAAGCGCTTCAAGCTCACCAACACCTTCGACAAAAGCGCTGTCAAAACCGTTGCGCAAGCGGCGTACCGGCAGATCTTTGAGCGTGATATCGCGCCCTATGTGATCAAGAGCAGTGAATTTTCGGAGCTAGAGAGCAAGCTCGGCAACGGTGAAATCAACCTCAAAGAATTCATTGAAGGGCTTGGCTGCTCAGGGCTGTATATCAAAGAATTCTATGCGCCCTATCCCAACACCAAAGTGATTGAGCTGGGCACCAAGCATTTCTTAGGCCGCGCCCCCCAAGATCAGCTTGAAATTCGCAAATATAACAAAATCCTCGCTTCCGAAGGTATTCGAGGCTTCATTAGAGCCCTCGTCGATACGCCAGAATACGCCCAGTACTTTGGCGAAGACACCGTGCCTTACCGGCGGTTCCCGACCCTCCCTGCGGCCAATTTCCCCAATACGGAGATTTTGTACAACCGCTTGACTAAGCAAAGCAGCGATGTGGTCGTGCCCAGCTTTAGTGCCTGAAGATCAACTACACCCGTTGAGCAACTGCCGCTGATGGCGGGCGCTATAGATCAAGGCTAGTTGCTTTGTGAGTTACTGACTGTAGGCTGCCGAATGACTACACAAGGGGGATTTGCGTCACCAGCAAGTCCCCTTTGAGTCGTGAGGTGAGGCATTATCTATGGAAATTCTCAATAGAAACAAGAGGGAACAAGCTTTTTGCTAAAACTGAGGATATTTATTACGAAATATTGCCGAAGCCCTAAGAAGGTAAGCTCAATGCCGGAAAATGTTTACGGAAGGTAGCTGAGCCAACCAAGATCAAGATTGAGCCGACTGGAATCCTAAAGCTAGAAAAATGAACAACTTGCTTATCAGCAAGCGACAGGTTTAAAAAAACTGAGGTTAGAAAACCGAGGTTTTTCAAAGCCTGTTTATTTCAACAGACTTTAGAGTTCAACAGCCCTTAGCCAAAAGCTTAACCGGCTTTAGCTCAAGGCTCAAACAGAACGCCATTCGCTAGTTTCAGCTATTTGTTTTTTTGAAAGCCAGTGAAACTCATCTGGTTTATTCTTTCGGAGGAATCCATTAATGAGTATAGTCACGAAGTCAATCGTGAGTGCTGACGCTGAGGCCCGCTACCTCAGCCCCGGCGAGTTGGATCGCATTAAGGGGTTTGTCACCTCTGGTGAGCGTCGT
>JBGTIK010000076.1:0-11147 GCA_041745715.1 Phormidesmis sp. | reverse complement strand
AGCAGAAGATCTACTAAGCGCTGCTCGTTCTTATCTTTTGGCTGCCATTGCGGGTCTTCGACAAACTGCCGATTGCAGTCTCGGCATTTGTAGTTTTGTTTGCCTCGACGCGTTGTCCCGTTCTTTGAAATGTCGGCGGAGCCACAGGTCGGACAAGTCATCTCAACTTTCATCTGCTCTACTCCTTTGGAATCGCAACGTCTATGTCTTATTTTCCTCTATCCTTTACATTAATGCACTACCTTTTCTTGGATGTAGCTGTAAACGCCTTGATAAAGTCTTGCTCGATAAAGCTCTCTCCCCTGCCGCATAATCCAGCTAGAGAGGATTAAAAAGGCTATACAAATTGCCACACATAGCCAGCGATTAAACAGCTTTTTAGGGCTTCGCCAGCTCAGTGCATTCCATCTCAATCCGCTCCGGCTCAGCGCGCTATGGCTTAGCCAAAAGGCTAACGCCATCAGTCCAATGTAAATAGCCGCATAAAAGCTAATGTTTGCCAAGCTCGGTCGTAGTAGCTGCCAGGCTTGGCCAGCCGCAACCATCGGCGCATCTTTAAACGTATTGATAATTTGACCTGCCCAAATCACCTTTTTGCCAGTGAATGATTGGTTTCTAATAAGGATGCTTAGCAAAAGGAGATAGCAGAGAGAAGCTTGAAGGAGAAGCTAAGGAGAAGCTTTAAAAGGGGCAATAAAGGTAGTCACGACTACAGCCATACTTGTCAATCCAGGGTTTGATGGAGAATGCCCCAATGGCTTGCACCTGTGTCTGATCTCGCATCCCGCCATAATTTGGATGTATCTCGACTTTTATTCGACTTGAAGCGGTGCAGCGAACTCATCAGTCGATTTACGGGTTGGTTAGAGGCAGATGCGATCGCAATTTGCCTTGCCGAAGGACTCATTGAGCAGTTTGACTGTGCGTTTGCGCGGGTCTGGCTGGTTAATCCAGATCGTCAATCGCTGCGATTAGTGGCCTCCTCGGGTCTATATACTCGGCTAGATGGATCGTTTGCTCAGGTGCCGATGGGTGCTTTTAAGGTGGGTAAAATTGCACAGCACTGCATTCCTTTTTTGAGCAATGCGCTGCCCGACGAAGACTGGGTAAAAGATCGCGCTTGGGCCATTGAAAACAAAATTCAGGGCTTTGCAGGATTGCCGCTGATGGCCGGAAATCAGGCAATTGGGGTGCTGGCTATCTTTAGTCACCGGGCAATGGCTCCTGAATTTTTGGAGGTGCTGCAAATGCTGAGTTTGTCGGTAGCGGGCGCGTTGGCTAGTGCGCTCAACCATCAGGCGGTGATGGCAACACATACGAATCTCGCAGCTAGTCAGAGCGCTAATCATCAGCTCGATATTTTATCGGAGCGGCTAGGGACTATTTTGGGGCAACAAAAGCTGAGCTTGCTAGGCGTGGAGCAAACATTAGCGCCAGCGATCGCTCAAATCATCCTCCAAGCAGCCGATTACCTAGCGCCGTCTTGCCACTATTGTCGGCTGGTATACGAAGCTGAAACAGTGGTGTTAGAGGCCATGTTAGCAGTTGGCGATGGGCGCGATCGCTCACTCTTGTCAAGTCAGTTTTTTGGTGACTTGTTGAATGAAGTCGAGCAGCTTGGTGGTCTTTTTCAAAGTCAGGTGGATCTTCAGCAAACGGTGATGGAAGTGCGGGTACAGCTGCCTCAGCAGGTGCCGATAGACGAGGCGCTGCGCAGTGATGAATTGCCTTTAGCGGAATCGCCTTTATCTGACAGAGAGCAAGAGGTGATGCGGCTACTAGCTCAGGGGCTACGCGATCGCGAAATTTCCCAAGCACTCTTCATCAGTGAACGTACAGTGAAGTTTCACAGCCAAAATATGCTCACTAAGCTAGGGGTTAAAACCCGCATACAGGCTGTTTTTGAAGCGACGCGCCAGGGCTGGCTGTGAGCCGACTGGCAGGGGCATGAGCCAGCTGGTGGGCAATGTGGTGGGTGATGTATTCAGCATCTTTAGCAACCCCCGAAAAGCGGCCCGAACCCCAGGTGTAGAGCCACGGCAAGCCGATGAAATAAAGCCCTGGGGTCGGCGTCACGCCCCGCTGGTGATCTGGATAGCGGCTACCGTCGAAGGTGGGCATCTCGATCCAGCGAAAGTCCATATGGTAGCCAGTCGCCCAAATTACGCTACCGATATTGGCACTGCGGAGATCGAGCGATCGCGGGGTATTTTCCGGCTGCCACACCGGCTGGTAAGGTCGCTCAGTGGGCGCTTCGATCTGATTTTTTTCAATATAGTCATCAATCGTGCGCTTAATGCTTTCAGCTACGGCATCCGCTTGATCTAAATTGTGGGCCAGATCATCTTGAAATTCTAACTGAGCGCTTTGAATGCTTTTGAGCTTGCCGTGAAGCTGCATTCCTTCAGTGGCAAACTGTCGCAGATCAATTTCTCTCCCACCGCCGCGACCGGTGACGTAGTGGTTGGTTTTGGTTCTGACCGTTTCTTTTTGCGGATGTTCGTCAATCGGCAAATCGTAGTAGCCCAGTTTATCTAGCCAATCGACGACATCTTTACCGCGATAGGCACGCGGCGATCGCGGCGCACCGCCCACACATAAATGCACCTGTTTTCCCGCTAAATGCAAATCTTCAGCAATCTGACAGCCCGATTGGCCAGTACCTACTACCAATACCGCCTGATCAGGAAGTGCCTCTGGATTTTTGTATTCGGAGGCGTGAAGCTGCAAAATTGCTGAAGGGAGGCTACTGCGCATACTCGGAATTTTGGGCTGATGATAGCCGCCCGTGGCGACGACAACGTGATCAGCGCTAAAGTCTCCTATCGAAGTAGTGACGGTAAAGGTGGCAGTATTAGGAGATTTTTGCAGCCGTTCAACCGATACGCCTTCCTTAATATTGGCCTGAAAAGACTCAGCGTAGTCTTGAACGTATTGAACAATCTCGTCTCGCGGCATAAACCCATGCGGATCAGGCCCAACATAGGCATACCCCGGCAGCGCGCACTGCCAGTTTGGGGTCACTAGGCAAAAAGAATCCCACCTTTTAGACTGCCAAGAATAGGCAATGCTGCGCTTTTCAAAAATAATGTGCTCGATGCCAAGCTGCTTCAGGCAGTAGCTTGCTGACAGCCCTGCTTGGCCACCACCGACAATAACAACAGGATAGTGTGAGCTAGTCATAAGTACCTATATCAGCGAATACCTAGCTAGCCAGATCCCTTTGGGAGGGGTGCCCGACACGGTAGGATGGGTTTCTCTAATCACTCTCCTCTAACATAAAGACTATTTCTCAAAGATACCTGTATCAGACACTACGAAACCCACAGGTCTTGCTCTATAGACAGGGGACATTCGGTGAATATCATCGCATTTTGGGTATTCTTAAAGTCTACCTGTCTTTTTGTACAGGTAAAAAAGGGGATCGGCGATCGCTCATCTGTATAAAAAGCCTCAAAAAGTCTCTTTTGCCTAAATCTCTTCTTGCAGCGCCTGTCTCAACAGTCAGGCTTTCTCTCTTTGTAACGACAGATACCAGCAATTAACTTCAAACCTTCTAATCTAGCCTAGAGTCAAGATATCTGGAGTGAGTGAAATGCCTGCTGTAACAACCCCTGCGCACAAAGCTGGTGACTTTTTTGTAGATTACGAAGAGAAAGTATTTCCCGATGTTCAGGCCGATCCGGGTGAAAAAGCCCTGGTCACTTTCCATACGGTTGCTTTTGAAGGCTCTATCGGACTGGTGAATCTATTGCAGGTGAGCCGGTTGATTAGTAAAGGGTTTGATACGTCGGTGCTGCTGTACGGGCCGGGCGTGACGCTAGGCGTACAGCGAGGCTTTCCTAAAATTGGCGATGAGGCATTTCCGGGGCACATGGCCATGAACAATCGAGTCGAGAAAATCATTGCTGATGGCGGTAAGGTCTATGCCTGTCGGTTTGCCTTGCAGGCCCTGTACGGTCATGGGGAGCCGTCTTTAATTCCCGGAATCACGCCGATTAGTCCGCTAGACGTGATGGATATTGTGCTCATGCACCGTAAAGAAAGCGCGTTTATTTTGGATACTTGGACAATGTAGTCGAGTTTGTGTAGTTGAGCCTGTGTAGTCGAATTTGTGCAGTTGAAGCCGTGCAGTTGGAGTCAAAAACCCATGAACTATTCGCGGATGGTGAAAGCGGCGGCGGTGCAAATTTCTCCGGTGCTGCACAGCCAGTCGGGCACGATGGAAAAAGTGTTGAAGGCAATCGCAGACGCGGCCAAAGAAGGCGTGGAGCTGATTGTTTTTCCTGAAACATTCGTGCCCTATTATCCTTACTTTTCTTTTGTGCTGCCGCCCGCGCTGATGGGCAAAGAGCACATGAAGCTGTACGAAGAAGCGGTAGAAGTGCCGGGGCCAGTGACAGTCGCGGTGAGTCAGGCGGCTAGAGCCCATCAAATGGTGATTGTGCTAGGGGTGAATGAACGCGATCGCGGCTCCCTTTACAACACTCAGCTAATTTTTGATGCTAACGGAGAATTGTTGCTGAAAAGGCGAAAGCTAACGCCGACTTACCATGAGCGGATGGTGTGGGGTCAAGGCGATGGATCTGGGCTCAAAGTATGCGATACCGCCGTTGGGCGAGTCGGCGCTTTAGCCTGCTGGGAGCACTACAATCCGCTGGCTCGTTACAGCCTGATGGCGGAGCATGAGCAAATTCACTGCGCCCAGTTTCCGGGTTCGATGGTGGGTGAGATTTTTGGTGAACAAACAGAGGTGACCATGCGCCATCACGCGCTGGAGTCCGGCTGCTTTGTCGTGAATTCTACCGGCTGGCTGACGCCGGAGCAGGTCGTTGCAATTGCCCCTACTGAAGCGTTGCAAAAGGTGCTGCGAGGTGGCTGCTATACGGCGATTATCAGCCCGGAAGGTGTGCCTTTGTGTGAGCCGCTTCGATCCGGTGAGGGCATGGCGATCGCTACTCTGGATTTCTCTCTAATTACCAAGCGCAAACGGATGATGGATTCGGTCGGTCACTATGCCCGCCCCGATCTGCTTCAGCTCCAGATCAAAACTTCGCCTTATGCCGTCACAGCTTCTGAGCCACAGCCATCAAATAGCTCCTCAGTTACTGCCGAAAATCCGTCGCTAAATTCGCCGCCAAACCAGGCTCAAAACGGTTCTTTTGAAGATCTTTTGCCGCCAGATATTTTCACCGAAAGCCCAGTCAAAACCCATGCCTAAGTCAGTCTCCTACGCGCTCCATAAGTCTCTCTACAAGTTTCTTCTAGCTGATCCTATCGACGCCCAGCAAGTGATTACCGATCTCCAGTCCAAAGGGCTTAACTTGGTGACGAACGAGATGGGGGCTGCTGGCCGCAAAGGCGGTGCGGGCCCGTCTGATCACAAGGCGGTGACGATTGGTGAAACCACGATTATGGTGCCGGTGTACACCGATGGCGCGACCCGCTCGCCTTATGGCGTGAATTGCGATCGCACTACCGGCAAATCCTATCTGACCAAACACAACCAAATCATCAGTTCGCTCACCTTTCCCAATCAGCCTAAGTTCTACAGCTTGCGCACAGCTGACGGTATTCCCTATTCAAAAATTGCCCTGCTGCACAGTCATAACGTATTAGCCACCACCGTACTGCAAACCTGCATCCGCTACGAAAATCGCAAAACGGCCTGTCAGTTCTGTGCGATTGGGCAGTCTCTCGCAGCGGATCGAACGATTGCACGTAAAACGCCCCAACAGCTAGCCGAAGTTGCCGAAGCGGCTGTCAGGCTAGATGGCGTCGAGCACATGATCATGACGACGGGTACGCCCAACACCACTGATAGAGGGGCAGCGTATTTGACCGACTGCGCTCAAGCGATTCGAGCCCGAGTGGCGCTGCCGATGCAGGCGCAGTGTGAGCCGCCGGATGATTTTCGCTGGTTTGAACGGCTGCGCTCAGCTGGGGTTGACAGCTTGGGAATGCATTTGGAAGCGGTGGATGAAGCGGTGCGATCACGCATCATGCCCGGAAAGGCAAAGGTGCCAGTTGAGTACTATTTTGAAGCCTTTGCCGCAGCGGTAAAAGTGTTTGGCAGAGGACAGGTGAGCACTTATTTACTGGCGGGTTTGGGCGACAGTCAGGCGACCTTATTGGCTGCTAGCGAACGGCTGATTGCAGCGGGTGTGTATCCCTTTGTGGTGCCCTTTGTGCCGATTGTGGGAACGCCGCTAGCTGGGGTTGCGCCGCCGAGCAGCGAGTTTATGGTAGCGCTGTATCAGGCGATTGGGCAGCAGCTTCAGCAGGCAAAACTGCGCTCAAGCGATATGAAAGCGGGCTGCGCTAAATGTGGGGCTTGCTCGGCACTCTCTAGTTTTGAAGGTTGATTTGAAGTTTAATTTGAAGTGTGAAGTTTGTGGCTAAGAGCAACCGTTAAGAAATCATCCAAAAAAACTATCTAAAAAACCGTCCGAAAACAACTCAAAAAACAACCGAAAACAACCGAAAATGGCTACGCGAACTTACAGCTTTCAATTAGCGCTATCAGATTCTGACATCAGCCGGTACTTTCAGCTTAGAGCGCAGATCTTTTGTCAAGAGCAAGGACTTTTTGACGGTCATGATCGCGACGAGATAGATCAGCGTTCCTATCCGATTGTGGCGATCGCACATGAAGAAAATCGCTCTGATCAAGTCGTCGGGGCTGTCAGAATTTACGAGCAAGCTCCCCGATTGTGGTACGGCGGACGGCTGGGTGTGCATCCTGATTTTCGCCGAGTAGGGCGCATTGGTAGAGGTTTAATTCAAACTGCAGTGACCACGGCTAATACGTGGGGATGCGATCGCTTCTTAGCTACCGTTCAGCGTCAAAATGTTCGCTTTTTCACTCGTTTACACTGGCAAAGCCTGGAAGAACTAGAGATTTTATCGCAGCCTCACCATCTGATGGAAGCCGACTTAGCTCATTACCCAGCCGATCCGCCAGCCGCTGCGCGGCCCCGTCCAGCCTTGCCCCTTCTCTCCTCACCCGCTCAGCAGGTCGCTTGAAGACAATGGCAACAGATTTGTATGTGCACTCTCACCTATCAGACACATCAGACATATCACACCATTCACCAGATCACTTACCAGATCGCTCAGCGAATCATAGCAAAACTGTTGTTCTCGCCGATTTGGTGGCCTCTTTGCAAGCCTCAACTCGGATTTTGCACAAGCAAGATATTCAAACCGCTGCCGAAGCTTTGGGCCAGACGGTGTGGAGCACAGCCAAACAGCCGGTGCGGTTGGGAGATGACTGTGCGGCCATTCCCGATGGCGATGGCTACCTGTTGCTGGCGGCGGAGGGCATTTGGCCGCAGCTCGTAGCGCGATCGCCTTGGTTTGCCGGGTGGTGTGCGGTGATGGTGAACCTATCAGATATTGCCGCGATGGGAGGAGAAGCTATAGCGCTAGTAGATGCGCTGTGGAGCCGCTCAGTCGATGACAGTCAGCTCATTTGGGCCGGAATGCAGGCCGCTGCTCAAGCTTACGGCGTCCCCATTGTCGGCGGCCATACCAACTGCCACAGCGACTATGCTGGTCTCGCGGTGGCCGTCATGGGTCGGGCTCAACAGCTCATTACCAGCTTTGAGGCCATTCCAGGAGATACGCTGATGATGGTGGTGAATATGGACGGCGCGTACTATGGCGACTATCCTTTTTGGAATGCGGCAACCGAAGCTAATCCGCTACAGCTCAGAGCGCAGCTAGCCTTGCTGCCGAGACTCGCAGCCAGCGGCCTAGCTCATGCTGGTAAAGATATCAGCATGGGCGGACTAGCCGGTACGCTGTTAATGCTTTGTGAAGCTTCTGAGTGCGGCGCAGTGCTCAACTTAGACCAAGTGCCTCGCCCCTACGGCGTAAGCTGGCAAAAATGGCTGACAAGCTTTCCGAGCTATGGCTTTTTGTTGAGTGTGTCGCCAGAGAATATCTTACCCGTGCAGGCTTTGTTTGCTGAGCAGAATTTGGTTTGTCAGCCAGTTGGCAATGTTATTGAGGGTTCGCGGGTGTTTTTGCAACAGGCCGAAGCGCAACAGTTTTTTTGGGATTTAGAATGCGCTTTGACGGGGTTCGGCCAAACTCAGCGCCAAAAGGCTCGTTCGCGAAAACCGTGATGCCCTTTAAAATCGCCCTGCTCACTTACTCCACCAAGCCGCGCGGCAGTGTTGTGCATACGCTGGAGCTAGCGCAGGCACTGGCTGATCTGGGCCATGCCCCTTGCGTTTTTGCCTTAGATAAAAGTGGTGAGGGCTTTCATCGACCGGTAGAATTTAAAACGTTTGCGGTGCCTGCAAAAACCTGCGATGGCGATACCGATCAGCTCATTCGACAGCGGATTCAAGAATTCGTCAGCTTTTTTCAACAGTATTTGAGTGAGCGTGAGGGATACGACATTTATCATGCGCAAGATTGTTTGAGTGCAAATGCCTTAGCCGAGCTAAAAGCGCAGGGCAAGCTCTCTCAGTTTGTGCGCACGGTGCACCATATTGAGGCGTTTAAGAGTCCTTATTTGAGAGACTGTCAGGAGAAGTCAATCTATTTGAGCGATCGCTGTCTATGCGTCAGCGCTCTATGGCAGCAGGTACTACAAAAAGACTACGGCATCGCCGCATACCGAGTTATCAATGGCGTCAGCAGCCGATTTTCAGCGATGCCAACAGTCGAAGATGCTGCCATTGCTGAAGCCTATGGAATTCATCTAAAACCAGACAAAAAGGCCAGATCTGGCCCGGTGTATCTCACAGTCGGCGGCATTGAGCCGCGTAAAAACTCAATTAACTTGCTCAAAGCATTTGCTAGCGTGCATCGGCAATGGCCCACTGCGCAGCTTGTGATTGTGGGCGGAGCCACGCTGTTTGACTATCAGCCGTACCGAGATGATTTTTGGGCGCTGGCAAAAGCCGAAAACTTGGAGAATGCTTTGATTTTGCCGGGAGTCGTGCCCGATCAGCACTTGCCTAGCTTCTATCGATTAGCGGATGCGTTTGTTTTTCCTTCGGTGCAAGAAGGCTGGGGGCTTGTAGTGCTCGAAGCTTTAGCCTCTGGTGTGCCCGTGATTACTTCTGATCAAGCGCCCTTTACTGAGTTTTTATCACCGGCATCTGCGCGCCTAATAAATCCTCAAAGCGTGGAAGCGATCACAGCTGCTATGCTAGAAATCATCCGGCCCGATGTGGCTCAAAGCTTGTGCGCTCACAGCGAAGAGATTATCTCGCAATACCGCTGGGAAGCTTCGGCTCAGATGCATTTAGCATTGTACGAGCAGTTGGCTACTCGTGTCTAGTTGTTTTGACATTTCATTTATCCCGGTAATTGCTTAACCGGCTCTCGATATGCCTGAAATCAACTTCAAAATTCAGTGGCCCGATGGTCGGCAAGAGGTTTGCTATTCACCTTCTCTGATTGTGAAAAAGTATTTTGAGCCAGGAGAAAGCTACACGATCAGTGACTTTTTGATGCGATCGCGCGAATCATTAACCATTGCCAGCGATCGCGTTCAGGCCAAATACGGCTTTGCTTGCAGCCGCGCCCTTAGCCAGATCAGCAAAATCGAAACCACCGCCCAAAGCTACCCAGCAACCGATGCCGTTACCGTTTTACAGTTTGACGAAAGCGATCGCTGAAGATCCGATCTTTTGCCCCAACACCGCGCAAACAAACCACAAGATTTACAGCCATTTTTTATCCTTCTTACGCAACCCCTTTACTGCGTAGGGGTTTTGCCAACGCAGTAAAGCTAAAAGCGATCGCGCTGCTTAGCCCGACTCAGCACCGCCTCAATTTCACGCAATTCCTCATCCAAACGCAGCCTGGATGAATCCAATGGATTAGCGGCAAGTATTAAGATCCTTTGCGTTGGAGGGCTTTGCATTGAGGGTATTCAGCAACGAGGATAAAAAGCACATCAACCATAAAAGGTACGTCAATCATAAATCGTATTCGCCGCTTCACTAAAGGCTCGCTTCAGTTCACCCGAAAGAGGATAAAAGCATTGGTTAAAATTAATCAACGCAACCTTTTAAGAAAACCATGCCACTTACTCAAAGCAAATTGCCGACTCAATTGCCCGTCCCAAACATCCCCGTACAAACGCTTCAGCGCATTCTGCGCGATGCCGATCGCCACTGGGTTGGGGATGGCTTTCCGGTACGATCGCTCTTTACCTACCCCACCATGAGCGCGGCTATCAGCCCATTTTTGCTGCTGGACTATGCTGGCCCCGCTGAGTTTCCCCCTACCGAAAAGCGGCTGGGCGTTGGCGTTCACCCACACCGAGGGTTTGAAACGGTGACGATTGTTTATGACGGTGAAGTAGAACATCGCGATTCAGCTGGCGGCGGTGGCATCATTGGCCCTGGCGATGTGCAGTGGATGACCGCTGCATCTGGGCTGGTACATGAAGAATTTCACGCGCCTGCCTTTGCCCGACGCGGCGGTCCTTTTGAAATGGTGCAGCTATGGGTGAATTTGCCTGCTAAAGATAAAATGGCCCCGCCCCGCTATCAAGGTATTTTGAGCCAGCAAATTCCAGTGGTGAATTTGTTGAGTCCTCAAGGCAACTCCCAGAACAACCCCCAGAACAACTCTCCGAACAACTCTCCGAACAACTCCCAGAGCTATCTGCGTGTGATTGCAGGCGAGTTTGCAGGTGCAAAAGGCCCAGCCGAGACGTTTACAGATATTCAGGTTTGGGATTTGCGTTTGCGTGAGAAGGAACAAATTGTGCTGGATGTGCCGGAAGCACACAATACGCTGCTCGTGGTGTTGAAAGGGGCTGTACGCGTAGAAGGAGATGCCGAGGGGAATGCTACCGAACGTGACAATCTAATTGGGCCTGCCGAGCTGGGCTTATTTGCGCCTGCGGGTCAGCGCCTTTGCCTACGCTGTGAGCAAGATACAACAGCGCTGTTGTTGAGCGGTGAGCCGATTAATGAGCCGGTGGTAGGACAGGGGCCATTTGTGATGAATACGATGTCAGAAATCCGTCAGGCGATCGCCGATTACCAAAGTGGCAAAATGGGTCAGCTTGCTTGAGCTTATTTCCTGTAAGCAGATCCTGCAATGCAGCAACCCGTAATTTAGCCGATATACTTTATCTATCCGACATTACCCCAGCTCAGCTGCGTGAG
>JBGTIK010000075.1:0-9176 GCA_041745715.1 Phormidesmis sp. | reverse complement strand
ACTAATTTACCAGTAAATCTATTAAGAGAAAGGTATCGGGGCTAAGTCGATTCAATCATCAGCATAATGTTCGCGCTCACCGGACGCAGATAATCCTTGCAACTTTACCAGGCATCCGTACGTTCCGATGCAGCGCGGTTGTTATGCCTTGAGCGTTTCTTCATTCTTAAACTTTGAGATCGCTGAGAACTGCAACTTGGGGACTGTGCTCTGCATGCCAGCGATCGCTGTTTAGGCAGAATTTAGGTTGAGTTGGCATGGGAAAACGCATACGGCGATCGTAACGTTTTGGATTGTAGCCAGGGTAAAAAGGAATCATCAAGAAATTGACCAAGGCACGCAAACGATTGGTCAGGGTTGGTTTGGCAAAGGGCAGGGCAAGGTAGCGCCGTACCGTCGTTTCAAAATCTTCAGGGGGATCGCCCGTCAGTTCTAGAATCGCATCACTGGTGCCCCCATTCCAGGAGAAGGTTCCCATCTTGTTATCCTCAACGTAATAGCGTAACGAACTGATTAAGAAGGGATCTACACCCTGCTGTTGAGCAACCTTGTAAAACAACCACATCGGCATCTCAACTGGCAAGACCCTCTTACCAAGAATCTTCTGCACGATCGCGGCCATATCATATCCCGATAGAAGCTGAGATCCACTGGGGCGATAGCGCTTACCGTCATGGCGTTCGGGGTCGAGGAGCACTGCCACGACAACCCGAGCAATGTCCTCATTAGAAACGGGGGCACTCCGACTTTTGCCCATCAAAATGGGAAAGAAGCCGAGCAATGAAGCAAAGTCCACCACGCGCAGAAAATTATCGGCAAACATCCCTGGATTAACAATTGTGTGTGCCACGCCGGGAATGTTCGCAAAAAGCTGATCTACTAGCCATATCTGGCGGGTGAGCAGCGAAGGATGAGAGGGGCTGGATGTCCATTGACTCATTTGCACGATCGCCTCCAATTTTGCCTCCTGCGCTGCGACGGCAAAGGCGGCCGCGCTCTGAATCATAAAAGGATGGTAGATGGGCAGATAGTAAGCCCGTTGTGTACCGCGCAGAGCTTGAGTAAGTTGCTCAGGATCGAAGAGATCGGCAACCGCAATTTCTACACCAAGACGCTCGAGTTGTTGGCTCCTTTTGTCTTGCGATCGCACAAGTGCCCGAACGGCATAGCCTTTGGCTAACAGTTGCGTTACGACAGCACTGCCAGTTTTACCAGTTGCGCCTGTAACAAGGATTGTTGGGTTGTTCATATTGATTCTCCTTGGATTTAATTCCGTTGCATATACTTGATTTATGCCTCAATCTGAGGAGATTCACAGTTTAGGGTTTGCCGTTACGTCAAAGTCAAGCCCCTAATTTGCTGCTGATTTTGCTGATGGGAAATTGAATTTCAAACACGGCTTCTTCCGTTTTATCGGGTTGCGGCAGTTGCAATAGAATTTCTCGCCCTGTGCCAACGATCTGCCAATCATGCTGTTCAATCCAGGCACCAAGCGCACCATACGTCTGATGGGTGTCAGCCACTCGCCCCACATGAACAAGCGTTGCCATTGTCTCAATCTCCGACAATTCGCGTAGGGTTAACACCCGTTCCTCAGATAGCCTGACCAACTGTGGGGCTTTTCCCGCGATTAGGTAGCCGATTTCCAGGTCGAGCGCTTCGGGATCGTACACCGGGGAATGCATGACAACAGCCATCTGACCAAGGCTACTTTGTCCTACCTTGGACGGTAAAAAGTCATTGATTTTCTGCACAAGGCATTTTACCGCATCAATGTCGGGCAGAACTTCGCGAAGTGCCAGAAATTGCTGGGCTGGAACGAATTTCAGGACAACGTTGGTCTCCTGGATCTGTCCATGCACTTCGATCTGCTGTAGTCTCGTTTCTATCAGACGCAGCCGTGCTAGTTCTTCCTGAACCGATTGCTCAATCTGAGCTTTACGAATGCTCAACATGCTCCGGATTACACCTGTGGAGGTGTCCCGATCGGGCAGTTGAGCAATCTGTTTCAGCGATAAACCGAGTTCTTTCAGCACCAAAATACGATTGAGATCAGGTAGTTGTTGCGCACTGTAAAAGCGGTAGCCCGTGTGCTGGTCAGTAAACTCAGGACTAAGGAGTCCGATCTCATCGTAGTAACGCAGCAGACGGCCCGAAACTTGAGCGATTTTAGAAAATTCGCCGATTCTAAACATATCTGTTTTTCCTCGTCTAACTGCCAAGAGTCTACAGTTTGACGTTACGGCAATGTCGAGAAATTCACCTTGGACTTATCGGTTCGGCATAACGGTAAAGTTGTGCGGTGGCAAATAAGCTTGAACTCTCACCGATAAACCCCGTCCCGTCCACACCAACGCAGTGTTGGGCTGCTGACTGTACCGTAGGCTTTAAGCTAGCGCTGAGTAGCTTCACCCAGCGCCTCCTGAAGTACTTCATCACTTACGCCATGACGCTTCAAACTAGCAATCAACGCAGAAATGGTATCTCCATCTAATCGCTCAAGGTCAGCCCGCAGCCCTTGACCAATGTAGGCACGTGCCAATGGCTGATACCCAGAAAAACCCAATAATGGAGCTAGACCCTTCAGATCTTCAATCACATCTTCCGGAATCCGAATAGTGATCGCTGTCATGGGCCGATCTCTATTCAATCGTTGTTTCAAAGCATCAATCTTCATAGTATTCACGTTCCTTGGGTGTCGCCTTTCGGGCCGAAATAATTCTAATGGTGTCGTTTTCACGCTCTACATACACGACATATAAAAAATTCCAGCGCCTGTCTAAACCAATGACAGCATCGCGGGCTTCATCATTGCGACTGGCATTAACTATCGAAAGAAATGGATCAAAGAAAGCCTCCGCAGCCTGCTGGAAGGTAACGCCATTGAGCCCGAAATATACATCCATGCTCTATATTGTAGCCAGCATGTATTGACGGTGTAAATACATGCTGGCCTAAATGCCTTGATTCGACTCAACCCCTGCTACTCAACCGGTGCGGTTGGATGGTCGCCTGACAGGTAACCTTAAGCAGCCCAACTCCCCAAATCAGCGGCGGCAGATAACCTCAGACTCAACATCAGTGGCTCTTAACTGTTCGCTGCATTTGAAGAATGGGGAGATGAGAAGGAAATCCAGTAAGGAGACGACCATGCATTGAGCGACAGGATTCATGTCTACTAACATATCGCCTCGCTCCTCACCTTCACTAGCACCGATTCTAAAGAAACAGCTTAGAGTCAAAAAAGGGGACAGCCTACCCGGACAAGAGGACTATGCAACGCGCGTGTTAGCCCACTGTTGGTGCGTCGCAGTTACCGCTCTGAATCAATAGACTTAATCGGAAATAGATCGTTAAACTATAGAGCAAAGCGTTATCAAGAGAGTAAAGCGTTATCAAGGGGGTAGGACGTCAGATGAAAATGAACTATGCAGAGCTAAAGAATAGACCCCGCATCCTGCAAAGCCTGACCGGCTTAAACCCAAGCGAGTTTGAAGCGCTAGTGCCGAGTTTTGGTGCGGCGTGGGCAAGCTTTGAGGCCGACACTTTTGAGCGCGAAGACCGTAAGCGGGCCAGAGGAGCGGGCCGCAAAGCGAAATTGGCGCTGCTAGGCGATAAGCTTTTATTCATCCTGGTCTATTTTCGACAGTACCCGACTCAGGAAGTCCAAGGGTATCTATTCGGCATCGGTCAGCCGCAAGCGCGCGAATGGATACATCGGCTGACGGCCGTGCTCAATCAAGCTTTGGGAGAAGAGCAGCACCTGATGGAAACGGCTTGTGGATTACACAATTTCTGGTTGAGCCACCGTCGGAGAAATGCAAACGAGAGGGTAGGAATCGCCTAAGAAAACAAAGGTAAGGAAGGGGCGTACCTGTTCCTGCTGTCCACACAATTTCTAATTATTACTCCGGCAATGAAATAGATCCAATAAATTGCAGCTAAAGCTTATGAGGCAAGGGATTTCCGCTAAAAATGATGCCTATTTGATTGCCAAGATAATTAAGTCTAATGTCTAATAATCTCAGTAGTCGCTTAAACAACATCATCAATCAGGTCATGGATCAGGCCATCAGTCAGGAAATTGAGCAGAGAATTGAGCAAGGCATCACCGCAGCTCAACAATATTTGCTTTCTCTGCAACAGCCAGGAGGCTACTGGTGGGCTGATCTTGAGTCCAATGTCTCCATTACGGCTGAAGTCGTTTTGTTGCGTACAATATGGGGCACAAGCCGCGATCTCCCGCTCAGTAAAGTGGAAACCTACTTGCGCTCCTCCCAAAGCGGATCGCATGGCGGCTGGGAACTCTTTTACAACGATGGCGGCGACCTCAGTACCTCTGTGGAAGCCTATATGGCGCTGCGTCTGCTGGGCGTGCCTGCCACCGATTCAGCCTTAGTCATGGCCAAAGCGTTCATCCTTAGCCAAGGCGGAATCAGTAAAACTCGTATTTTCACCAAGTTTCACTTGGCGCTGATAGGCTGTTATGACTGGCAAGGACTGCCTTCTTTGCCGCCCTGGGTGATGCTGTTGCAATATCCCTTTCCCGTGAATATATATGAACTTTCTAGCTGGGCCAGAGGCAGCACCGTCCCGTTGTTGATTGTCTTTGATAAAAAGCCTGTTTATCCCACCAGTCCTGCCTTCAATCTAAATGAGCTTTACGCGGAAGCAATTGAAAACGTGAGGTGGGATCTGCCAGAGAAGGGTGACTGGAGTGATGTCTTTTTGTGGTTGGACAAAGGTTTTAAGCTGGCAGACTCGCTGAATTGGGTTCCTTTTAGAGAAGAGGGTATTCGGGCGGCTGAAAAGTGGATACTGGCGCGGCAGGAAGCGTCGGGTGACTGGGGCGGCATTATCCCGGCCATGCTCAATTCGCTGCTGGCGTTGCGGGCGCTGGGTTATGACGTAAACGATTCGATCGTGCAAAAAGGGCTTCAGGCCGTGGATAATTTTGCTGTAGAAACGGAAGAGACTTACTGGGTGCAGCCCTGCGTTTCTCCGGTGTGGGACACGGCACTGGCACTCAGGGCGCTGAGCGACTCAGGAATGGCTAAGGGCTCGGCGGTTGTGCAGGCGGGAGAATGGCTGCTCCAGAAACAGATCATGGACTATGGCGACTGGGCGGTGAAGAACCTCCAGGGCAAGCCGGGTGGCTGGGCTTTTGAATTTGACAATCGCTTTTATCCCGATGTGGACGATACGGCGGTGGTGGTGATGGCATTGGAAGATATTACGCTGCCCAATGAGGCGGATAAACGCCGAGCGATCGCGCGCGCTGTCAGTTGGATTGCCTCCATGCAGTGCAAAACAGGCGGCTGGGCCGCTTTTGATATTGACAACGATCAGGACTGGTTAAACGCTATTCCCTATGGCGATTTGCAGGCTATGATTGACCCTGCTACCGCCGATATTACGGCTCGGGTACTGGAGATGAATGCTCGCTTGCCGCCAGATTCGTCTATGAGGCTTTCACCTGAGCAAACAGCGGGCGGACTGCACTTTCTGTTGCAGCAGCAGGAGACAGACGGTAGCTGGTTTGGCCGCTGGGGCGTTCATTACATTTACGGCACCAGTGGCGCACTCTCGGCTTTGGCGCGGGTTGCGCCAAAATCCTATCAGCGTGAAATTGAGCGCGGTGTCGCCTGGTTGGTGGGCTGTCAAAATCAGGATGGCGGCTGGGGTGAAACCTGCCAAAGCTACAGAGATCCGCGACTCAAAGGGAAAGGAGTCAGCACCGCCTCTCAAACGGCCTGGGCCTTGTTGGGTTTATTGGATGTTGAGGGCGCTTTGAGCTTGAGCTTAGCCGCCCAGCGGGCTATTACAAAGGGTATTCAGTACCTGTTGACGACCCAAGAAGACGATGGCTCCTGGCTTGAAACTGAACATACGGGGACGGGTTTTCCGGGGCATTTTTACCTTCGCTATCACCTTTATCCTCAGGTTTTTCCGCTGATGGCGCTGGGACGCTATCGGGCAGCACTTTAACGATGGCACTTTAACTATGGCACTTCAACTATGGAAGGTATTTTACAAGGTGTTTTACAAGGTGTTTTACTGGGGCTGGTGGGTCTTTCTGCGATAATTTGGTTAGGATTGTTGCTTTTTTGGGGACAGTTTTGGCGAGCCGATCAGCGGTTGACCGAACAGATTTGGTCTCAACTTTATTCTCAACCTGAGGATTGGCCGACGGTGGCGGTCGTGATTCCGGCGCGAAATGAGGCTGAGTTGGTGGGGATGGCTGTGCGATCGCACCTCACCCAGTCCTACCGAGGCCCTCTCTCTATTGTCCTAGTCGATGATCAAAGTACGGATGGGACGGCTGAAGTCGCCACTCAAGTCGCTCAGGATTTAAACAAGATAAACAACTTGACGATTCTCTCCGGCAAACCGCTTCCCGCTGGCTGGAGTGGTAAACTCTGGGCGATGGAGCAGGGCTATCTGTGCTTGCAGCCGCAGCCGCCAGACTATGTTCTCTTTACCGACGCTGATATTGAACATGATTCTGATAGTATCCAACAGTTAGTGGCCAAAGCCGAAGCAGAAAACCTGGATCTCGTCTCTCTGATGGTGCATCTGCGCGCTCAAAGCTTTTGGGAAAAGCTGCTCATTCCAGCCTTTATTTTCTTTTTTCAACTGCTCTATCCCTTCTCCTGGGTCAACCATCCCGCCAAAAAGACAGCGGCGGCAGCAGGCGGGTGCAGCCTCATTCGCTTCAGCGCCCTCCAACAAATCAATGGACTCCAAGCTATTCGCACCGCTCTTATTGACGACTGTGCATTGGGGGCTGCTATTAAGGCGAACGGCCCTATCTGGATCGGGCTGAGTACTACCACCCGTAGCCTACGCGCCTACCCAACTTTGCAAAGTATCTGGAACATGGTGGCTCGCAGTGCCTACACTCAGCTGAACTACTCTCCAGGAATATTGATAGGAACCGTGATCGGCATGGTCTGGGTTTATCTGTTGCCGCCGATAGGGGCGGGGCTGGGTTTGCGGCTGGGCTCCTGGCCGATTGTCGGGGCTGGGCTGATAGGTTGGGGGCTGATGGCTGCGGCGTATTGGCCAACGTTAAGACTCTACAAAGGGATGCCACTGCTCGTATTAGCGCTGCCGATGATTGCCTTTCTCTACATGCTGATGACAATAGATTCTGCCTATCGTCATCAGCGCGGCCAGGGTGGTGAATGGAAAGGGCGGGTTTATGGAGATATGAGAAGTCAGGGTTAAACGCCTTACCCTTTCAAACGGAGGTGTACCCGTGCTATTCAAAGAGAACACTGGCCTGTTTACTTAACCGACTCAAGCCGATCAGTGCGTTTTTTATGAACCGAATGGCAGCACCTGGACGGGCTACAAATTGACGGAACAGCATCCGGGTATTAAGCGCGCCGTCGGGGGCTACTGCCCGTGAGATATCGGGCAGATCGTGGTCGCAGGCGTCGCTAATAACGCGCAATATAACAACTTTAGGCAGGCCCAGCTTTGTGCTTTCAGAAAACACCTTCAACAAGGTGGCGCTTTCCATATCAACGACATCAGCACTGTAGCGATCGCCCAACCCCTGCTTTTCCTTTACCGTTGTGATCACGCGATCGCATGTCACCCCAATCCCCATTTCACACCTCAGACGCTTAGCCACCTGCCCCGTCAGCTCAAAATCACATTCAACCACCTCATCGCCATCGCCCTCGCCCTCTCCCGTACAGTCATGCCAAACTCGCCTTAGCACCATGGCATCACCCACTCGATGCTCAGACGAAAGCCCGCCTGCCAACCCCATCAACAGCACATTACTGCCCTGAAGCAGGCTACCCTCTTTCCACACCTCTAAAAATCTATCTAAAAATCGGCTTACGCCCTGCGGCCCCGCTGGAATCGCGACTAATTGAGGCGCATCTTTTACTCGACTAAGACCTCTTTTCACAGCCCAGTGCTCTGCGCCAGCAGGCACTAAAACAAACCGAATCTTTAAATCTTGACTATCCATAAGACTGTCCATAACCTGACGTAGCCGATAGGTTTATGGCAGGTTGGTCGTACTCGACATGGCCGTAATTGAGCTTAATGAGACGATCCGCCAAAGGGAAATAGCGATCATCATGGCTGATCACAAAAACTGTTTTTCCTTGAGCCCTGAGATCGGTTAAGAACTGAGTATAGAAAACGTTTTTGAACGTGGGATCTTGATCAGCCGCCCATTCATCAAACAGATAAATAGGTCGATTTTCTAGATAGACACTCAGCAGCGTTAGTCGTTTTCGCTGTCCTTGAGAGAGCGCCGTTGTTGAAAACTGCCCGTTGTCAATGCTGACCTTATGGCCGAGCTGAAGCTGTTGCAGATACGCGCTTGCTCGGGCGTCAATTGAGTCGTCATGAGCCCGCTCATCAAACCCAAGCAGTCGATCAAACAGATAAAAGTCTGAAAACACAACCGAAAAATGCTGTCGATACCACTCCTGATTGTGTGGCCCAATCATTTCATTATTTAGCCAGATTGACCCCGATTGGGGCTGATATAGTCCCGTTAGTAGCTTGGCGAGGGTAGACTTGCCGCTGCCGTTGCCACCAATGATAAAAATCAGCTCACCTGGCCCTACGGTGAGATCTATCGGGCCCAGCGTAAAGTCATAGTCGCCCTGGTCGGTGCGGTAGGTGTGGGTGACGCCTTTGAGCGTCAAAGCCTGCCAGCGATCAGGAAGCTCTGGTGCGATTTGAACGGCTGCGGAGTCGTCCAGGCTCAGACCGAGCGCTTCAATTTTGTTGAGCGCAATGCTGGATTTGCTGAGCAGCGGCAGCTTATTGACCAGACTTTCCATGGGGCCTAGCAAGTAGGTGAACGTGAGGACGTAGCCAAAACGAGTTTCTGGGCTGATGCCGATCCAGCGAGGCAGGGCAAAGAGCACCAGCCCCATCGCAAAAAAGTAAATAAACTTGCCCCAGCTATCGAGCACGGCAAAAAGGCTCATGCCGCTTTCATTGGCGCGTTGTACCCGCAGGGCTGTCTGCTCTAAGTCAGCGTGCAAAAAGTCCTGCCGCCCCAGGTAGTGCAGCTTGAGTTCTTTGACGCCATCAATCAGCGTTTGAAAATGTTGAAAGAGTCGGTCTTGTTGTTCGCGGGCCACGCCCAACCATCGCCGTCCGGCGACTAAAAACCACTGGCAGCTCACAGAAGC
>JBGTIK010000074.1:0-3247 GCA_041745715.1 Phormidesmis sp. | reverse complement strand
TGCCTAGCTTGCTGCGGAACTGATCGGCCAAACTTCCCCCAAAATAGCTATGAGGTGCGCCTTCTGGTGGCATTTGGTAGACCTCTCCATTTAGCAACTCTACTTTTCTATCCAGCAAAATTTCCGATTCAATCATGCGGTGATAGTCATCGACTGTCCATTTAATCCGCGATTGCGTGGTCTGGGGTTGCGTAGTCTGGGGTTGCGTAGTCTGGGGTTGCGTAGTCTGGGACTGCATAGCCTGTGATTGTATGGTGAGTCTCGCGTGGTGAGCCTACAGCTATTATTCTATACGGCGCTAGGCAGCACTAAGAGCTCCGTTGGCGGCTGAATAGGCTAACGGAGGCTGATAGGAATTTATAAAAATATGGATAGAGCCGTTTAGTAGCTGTCGCCGTCGGTGACGGTTTTAATGGCGAGGGTGTGGTTGGCTTCGTGGAGGCGCTCGGCGATGGCATCTCGCCAGTTTAGGCTGATTTTGGGATTGGCTAATATCCGCTGCGCCCGCTCCCGACACTGTGCGCCTGCCATCATGGTCATATCGCCAATATTGGCTAAGTCTTCGTAGAGCTTTTGTAGGGGGATTCTTTGCTTTGACTGCTTTGACTTTTTGTCGGTATCTGAGATTACATCAGCGGTCATTTCAGGCATGGTCTAATTCTCCTGGTGATAAGCTTCTGTTTTTTGAGGTGATGCTATGGATCGGGTAGCTTATTCGGCGATTATGGCTTGTTTTGCATGGGCTGGAGGATTAAGGCTATGAAGCTTTACAGAGCACCATATAGCGCGTGATTTCTTTGCATTTCTTAAAAGAAAAGCACAGAGATAGGCGCAAAAATCAAAGGCAGAAAAGGTAAATACCTAGGTAAAGATTAAGAGAATTTTGTATGTTGCTATCGCCTCAAGAAAAGGACAAGCTGCTGATTTTTACGGCGGCGCTCGTGGCTGAAAGAAGAAAAGCAAGGGGCCTCAAGCTGAATTATCCGGAGGCGGTTGCCTACATTTCAGCGGCCATTATGGAAGGCGCGCGCGATGGCAAGACGGTGAGTGAGCTGATGAGTGAGGGGACAACCTTGCTAAAGCGTGACGATGTGTTGGAAGGGATTGCGGAGATGGTGCATGAGGTGCAGGTGGAGGCAACTTTTCCGGATGGCACTAAGCTGGTGACGGTGCATAACCCGATTATGAATTAGCTGAAGATTTTACAAAGGAAGATTTGTCTAAAGATGTATAAAGAGAATCCGATTGAGCCTGTGCCGCTGGTGCCGGGGCAGATTATTCCGGGCAGTGCGGAGCCGATTGAGCTGAATGCGGGGCGGGAGGTGATTAGCCTGGTGGTGTGTAATGTGGGCGATCGCCCGATCCAAGTCGGCTCTCATTTTCACTTTTATGAGGTGAATCAAGGGCTGAAGTTTGATCGCGATCGCACTCACAAAATGCGGCTCAACATCACCGCAGGCACCGCCGTTCGCTTTGAACCGGGTGATGAAAAAGAAGTTGAGCTAGTGCCTTATGGCGGCAGTCAAGAAATCTATGGCTTCAATGGTCAATACGATGGTGCAAACCTAAAGGGATAAACACATATGCCAACATCAGCCGCAAGATTGGGAATTGGCGGGCCGGTCGGCAGCGGCAAAACGGCTTTGATAGAAGGGATTGTGCCGCTGCTGATAGCCCAAGGGCTAGAGGTGGCAGTGGTGACCAATGATTTACTGACCACAGAAGATGCGGATCGGCTCAAGCGCAAGGGATTTTTGCCGCCGGAGCGAGTGATTGGGGTTGAAACGGGGAGCTGCCCCCATACGGCCATTCGTGAAGATCCGACGATGAATCAGCTCGCGATTCAGGATTTGGAGCTACAGTTTCCGGGGCTGGATTTAATTCTGATTGAGAGCGGGGGTGATAATTTGGCCTCTACGTTTAGCTATGAGCTAGTGGACGCTTACTTGTTTGTGATTGATGTGGGGGCAGGGGATGACATTCCGCGTAAAAATGGGCCAGGGTTTGTGCAGTCTGATTTGGCGGTGGTAAATAAGATAGATCTTGCACCCTATGTCGGGGCGGATTTGGGCTTGATGCGGTTGGAATCTGAAAAGTACCGGCAGGGTAGGCCGGTGGTGTACACCAACTGCAAGACATCGGAAGGATTGAGTGAGGTGGTGGATTTTATTCAATCGACGCTGTTGTTTACTCAAACCATAAAGCAGCCATCCGTCAGCAGTCGCCCATAAATCATGCTGTTATCAGATGCGGTTACTCATCAATTGGAAAAGGGATTAGGAAAGGGAGAAAGCTGGGTTATAGAACAATCTTCTCGATTTCAATTGGCTGTGAAGATGGGGTGTGATCGCGCCGAAAAAACAGTCTTCCAGCATCGTTATATGGCCTATCCCCTGAGCGTTTCACCGATTTTCAGATTAGAGGAAAATGGGACGACGGCTGCTTCCCAACGGGCCTATTTATATCGAATGAATACCTCGCCCGGTTTATTAGCCGGTGATAGCATTCGCGTTGCCTTGCAGCTAGAAGCCGGTAGTCAGCTTTATTTAGCGGATCAGTCGGCGACGAAGGTGCATTCTATGCCGCAAAAAGAGACTCAGGCGACGGTAGATTATGCAGTAGAAGTCGAATCGAACGCCACTTTAGAGTTTTTGCCTGAGCCGTTAATTCTCTTTGCCGATGCGGAGCTGATCCAAACCACAGAGATCATATTGCATCCAACGGCGACTCTGAGCTGGGGAGAGATTATTTTGCCTGGTCGGCTGGCGCGGGGTGAGGTGTATGAGTTTCGGCAATACCTAAGCCGATTGCGGATAAAATCACCGACGGGAGGTTTGTGGTTTGTGGAAACGATGAGGCTACTGGGTAAAGAGAATCGGTTTGTAACTAGCAATTTGTTTGCGAGTAAGCCGGTGTTGGGGACTTTGATCATGGTGCTGCCGGGTGCGATCGCCACTTCTCAAACCCTTTTTGACTTAAGCGCTGAGATAGATCTACTAGCAAACAGCCGCGAATCTGTTGATTTGGCCAGCACAGTTTTACCCGGAGAAAGTGGATTGTTTATTCGAGCGATGTCTGAGACGACCCGTGAACTGCAAGCTTGCTTTAAAGCTGCGCTAAACTGTGTGCGTACGCTGAGAGGTCAGGCAAAGCTACCTTATTCTTTGTGAGGCCATGTGATGACAGATTCTGTTGAACCATCTGTGATGAAATCTGTGCCTGAACCCGATTCACAATCACTGTCTGC
>JBGTIK010000073.1:0-8609 GCA_041745715.1 Phormidesmis sp. | reverse complement strand
TGCAAGGGCGTTCAACGAGTTTTCGAGGTTTCAGCCGATTTTACCTTGCACTTGCCTAAGCGTAAGACCTGAAAACTACAAAGAGTTTTCAAGGGTTTCAGCCGATAAATGGCCTAATCTGACTTTTTCAGCAAGCCCTACTTAGCGGGGCTTAGCGGTACCCGGCTGCTGCTGATTGATGGGAATAGTACGCGGCGCGATCGCCTGATTTGGACCCTGACCCCGCTAGATATTGATCTGACCTTGGCCACTACCTTTGCCGAGGCACTTTCCGTGCTTCAGCAGGCCCCTGCTTTTGATGGCCTCATTCTCGATGAAGCCATTCTCACGGCTCAAACCGCGTTGCTGTCCACCGACTTCGCTAATGCGATTAACCATTTGCGCCAAACCGCTGACAATGAACTGCTGCCCATCATCCTGATGAGTGCGCTCAAAAGCACGCCACCAGAACTCTCTGGCGACACCATCATCCTTTGGAAGCCGGTCAAACAAATCGCTTTATATCAAGCTCTACGCTCTATCCGCCCGATTACACCCCTGCCGCTTGCTAGCCCATCTCCACATGCGGCTGAGGTTTTTATGGCGGCTAATCCCTTGCGCGATCGTCTGAAAATTCTGATTGCTGAAGATAACCACATTAACCAGCGCGTTGTTCTGCGTTTGCTAGAGCTACTCGGCTACCGGGCCGACGTGGTAGATTCGGGCAAAGCGGCGCTAGCAGACCTTCAGAAACAGCGCTACGACGTGATTTTGATGGATATGTGGATGCCCGAACTCGATGGCATCGAAACCACTCGTCAAATTCGCCAACTGCCTGATTGCAGTGTAAAGTCACCGTTTACCCAAAGAGATGTTTGGATTGTGGCGATGACGACGAATGCAATGGCGCGCGATCGCCAACGCTGCTACGCCGCAGGCATGGATGACTACCTCACCAAACCCATCAATCGAGAAACGCTGAACCGAGCCTTACAGCGCTGTCCGGCCATGCAATCCCTCTAAATCAAAGATATTAATCACTTAAAGTCACCGCCTTATAAGGTTTGACATTATTTTAGCCGTTGCTTTGGTCAGAGTCAGCCGCGCCGGGATTCAGCACTTCAGCGGCGGTAATGCCTTCGGTGGAGTTGCCAAAGCGCCAGAGTACGGCGGCAGCTTCGGCGCGAGTGGCCGCTTTATCGGGCTGAAAAAGCGTGGTGTAGCTAAAAGCGCGGCGGATATTAGCAAAATCGCCGTTCTGATAGTCGGCCAGCAACGCCTGTAACGCTCTGGGCTCGATTTTGCTGGCATCTTGGAAGCCCCAAGCTTGCTCTACGGCGGCAATCGTGGCTTGAGGTAAGGGCTGGCGCGTATCTAACGGCACTTTCCACAGCAGCAGATCTTTGCGAGTCAGGGGGGCATTGGGACGAAAGGCTAGGGCCGTACTGCTGCCAGTGAGCGGGCTTGGAATGATGCCCGCTTCGGCTAAGCCTTGAATGGCCGCGAAGTCAGGATCGCTCGCCTTAACATCTTGAAAAACGGGCGTGGAACTGGTGACGCCGGGGCGAATTTTGCGAGTGCGCTGAGCGTCGTAAAATCGGTTGTTGGTAGCGAGTAGCCAGCGGGCATATTCCCGGCGCAGAATCGCCTGATTGGGCCGAAATTCATCTGGGCCGGGGGGTGGGGCGGCAGTAGCAGTAGGCGTAGGATTCGGGGTAGATGAGGTAGGCGTGCTATTGGTTGCGGGACTAGGTGACGGACTGGGTGACGGACTGGCGGTGGCTGGGCGCACTTCTAGTAGATTGAGCTCGATCAAATCAGCTAAGTAGGGCTGAATTTCTTCGGGCGCTTTGTCTAAGTCGGTATACTCGTCAGCGGTGAGCTTGGGCTCAGTGGGCGCGGGTGACGGTGTAGCGGTATCGGCTTTGCCAGGATCGGGCGTGGCGGGCGTTGGGCTGGGCTGATTGGCGGTCGAATCTATGGGATTATTGCCTTCGCTAAGCTGCGGATCGGGCTCTAAGTTTTTGCCGAGGGTGTCACCAAGCTGAGTGCCAGAGCAGCCAGCGATCGCTAACACCCCCACCAAAGCAGGCATTAATAAAACCATCGACAACCGATTTGGCAACCCGTTTGACAACCTACTTACAGAACGCGATCGCATCATGACTCAATCCTTACAGCACGGATCTACGCTAACGCAGAATGACCCCTGATTTGTTCATTTAGTCGCGATGGTACGAAATTCTACACCGTTTTTCATGACCCGCTTTATTCGGAGGCAGGAAGCTGATTTTCCTGTGTCATTCTGACCAGAGATCTCAATGCCTTATTGACCGCATCAGCGCTCGGAAACATCTCTGCAACATCCGGTTTCAATCGCACAATGGTTCCACCAAAGCTTTTGCGCCCGTCCCCCAACCGTCGAACTTTCAGACTTTTGAGATCATATTCTGACTGAAGTTCATCTTCTAACAATAGATTATCCTTGGTTATGCGGCGATCACCCACAGGCTGAAATCATTGCGCTCTACACAAGCTATTCCACATCACTAATTTTCATTTTTCAAAAATGGCTCGTCATCTCCTAACTCAAACGTACTGATTAAACCCTTTTCAATCGTAAAGATTTGCTGAACTGTTTTCTCCAGTAGTGAATTGCCCTCTAAATCTCGAATTATTTGATGGACATTCACAACGCTGCGATTAGCCTCATCAGTTTCAAAATTCAATACCTGAAGCTGAGGTTGAATCATTTTGAACTGTTTTTCCCAATATTCGCGCACTTGATCGCGTCCGTAAACGAAGCCACCTTCCATTCCATTCGCCCATTTTACATTTGGATGCATAAACGAAATTACCGTTTCAATTTCGCGTTTATTGAATGCTTCGTATAAATTTTGCAGAAATTGTCGATCCGGACTCATACCATTCACCTTAGAAAGTACAACGACTAGCATTTTATCGAAGCCGCACAACGAGCTCATCATATGAATACACCCATCAATAGCCTGATTGTAGACTGCGATCCGGGCGTAGATGATGCGATCGCGCTTCTCCTCACCTTCAGCAAAAGCCTGCCCCTCCTGGGCATCACCACCGTTGCGGGCAACGTGCCGCTGCCGCTGACATTTAGCAACGCCCGCAAGCTCTGCGCCCTCGCAGGCCAACCCCAAACGCCCGTTTTTGCAGGCTGTCCGCGCCCCTTGCTCAAGCCCCTCGCCACCGCCGAAGACATCCACGGGGTCACCGGACTGCAAGGCGCAGAGTTACCCGAACTATCGCCATCCCAATCGGCTATTCAATCCCAACATGGCGTTGATTTTCTCATTGAGCAATTGCTCAACGCCCCGGAGCCGGTGACGATTGCCGCCCTTGGCCCGCTCACCAATTTAGCCGTGGCGCTAATTAAATGTCCGCCCATCGCAGCGCATATCGATCAGCTCGTGATTATGGGCGGCTCCATGAGCCAAGGCAACATCACCCCCGCCGCTGAGTTCAATATGTACGTCGATCCGCACGCGGCTCAAGTCGTGCTCAGCGCCCAAATTCCAACTGTGCTGATTACGCTCGATGCCACCCATCAAGTGCTCACGACCCCGGAACGACTCGCTGCCATTCGGGCGATTGGCAACCCGGTTAGCACCGCCGCTGCCGGAATGCTCAGCTTTTATGGCCAAAACGACGTCGCTCGCTACGGTCTTCCGGGGTGTCCGCTGCACGATCCTTGTGTGATTGCCTACTTGCTTCAGCCGCAGCTTTTTACTACCCGCCGGGTCAATGTCACCGTCGAAACCACCGGAGAGCATAGCCTTGGGCGCACCGTTGTAGACTGGTACGGAGAGGGCACAGGCTCGACCGTTCAAGTTGTTGAAACCGTCGATGCTGAGGGCGTTTACGCCCTGGTGATAGAAGCACTTGCAGCCTTTAGCTAATTTGTTTGATTCCATTCCATATTTGACTCCATAAATAGGCGCTCTATAGCTAGGTTCTAGTCTTTTCAAAGGTCAGCACCTATCATTGTTGATAGAATAAGGCCAGCAAAATCACCTCATTTGGCGAGCTATGGCTTACACCACCGCGCAGCTCTTAGACATTCTCAGCGCCGAGATGAAAGCAGCCGTGCGGGGCGATCGCCTCTTACTCAATAGCGATCGCCGCCTCGATAACCCCGTCATCACCAAAGCCATCGGCCCCCAAAAGCTCAGCCAAATCTACGCCTTCCAAGACTTTCGCGATCAAATTCACCAATACCAAATCGCTGAAAGCGTCTCCGGCATCATCTGGCGCGAGTGCAGCTTCCAGAGCCACAGCGTCCGCTTTCCTGAAGTTCACCCGCAGCTTACGGCCATTGCCGAAGACAAGCTCAAGCTCAGCGCGGCCAAAGGCGCAGTTATTGACTTTTGGCGCAAATCCATCCCCGACTTGCGACTCTGGCGGGCGAGCAATCCACCTGAACCGATTGCACTAGATCGCGTCGAAACGCTGATCGAAAATGCTGAATGGGCCGACGTTGAAGCGACTCGCAGTGAGCTGTATCTGCTGCTGTGCTGGGGGAATCCGAAAGAAAGCTATTATGCTTGGGCCTATCCTGAATCGGGGTGCGATCGCATTATTGCCACCCACACCCATCCCAGCGGCATTAAGGTTTAGGCGTGAGGTAACTTGAGGCGATCGCGCCTCACGGTATAATTCAGCCTATCTGTACCCGCTGCAAACTATGCCCATCGCCGTCGTCACCATCGAAACCCACGGATTTCCTGCCTCCCTCGCCGCTGCCGATGCGATGGTCAAAGCCAGTCGGGTCACCTTAATTAAAATTGCCCCGGCAGACAGCGGCCACCAATATGTTGTCGTACGCGGGCCAAATGCCGAAGTCAAAATGGCCTTAGAAGCCGGACTCAAAGCCGCCAATGCCTGTTACGGTGACGGCGCATATGCCCACACGCTGATTCCCAACCCGACTGCTAACGTCCTGCACACTCTAGAATTAGACTACACCGAGGAATCTTTGCCCTTTATTGAGTAAGGCTGAGTAAGGTTGAGTAAGGCTGAGTGAGCGATCGCCAGCGCCAAAATGACGTAACAGATAATAATTGCAAATTGAGAGCGTTCCCCTTCTCCCGTACAATCATTAATGGAGTTCATAGAGCCGGTTAGATACCAGCAGTGATGGCCTCCATTCACGTTTAGGAGAGCACAGATGGGACAGGCAGTTGGATCGCTCGAAACAAAAGGGTTTCCCCCTGTATTAGCCGCCGCCGATGCGATGGTGAAGGCGGGTCGAGTGACCTTAGTAAGCTACATCCGTGCAGGCAGCGCTCGGTTTTGCATCAACATTCGCGGTGATGTTTCAGAAGTCAAAGCAGCAATGGAAGCAGGCGTCGAAGCGGCGCAAAACGCACCCGGCGGCGTACTTGAAACCTGGGTAATTATCCCGCGTCCGCACGAGAACGTCATTGGCGTCTTGCCCATTCAGTTTGATGAAAGCGTCGAAGAATTCCGTGAAGCCGTAGAAGTGCCGATTATTCCAGGTAGCAGTAGCGGACGGCAGCTTTCTTAGCCGAATTTCCTAAAGACCCTTACGTCCCCCGCTGCTCACTGCCATACGCCCCCGCCCCCATGCCCACGCTGATCATCGCCAATACGCCCGAAACCTTCCCACTCATGGCCGTTGTCGGCCAAGATTCGATTAAATTCGCGCTGCTGCTCTCAGCAGTCGATCCGGGTTTGGGCGGGGTGGTGATTGCAGGTAGAAGAGGCACGGCCAAATCGGTGCTGGCGCGGGCGCTGTATCAGCTTTTGCCGCCGATTGAGGTAATTGCCGGTTCGTGCAACTGCGATCCGGCTGATCCAGCGGCTTGGGATGACGAAACCGCTGGTCGGTTTGCCGCTGATACGCCGATTGAGGAGTTGCCGACGAAGGTAGTGAAAGCCCCTTTTATTCAAATTCCGCTGGGCGTGACGGAAGATCGGCTTTTAGGCTCGGTCGATGTGGCCAAATCCATTAGTACGGGCGAAAGTGTTTTTCAGCCCGGACTGTTGGCAGAGGCGCATCGGGGCGTGCTCTACATCGATGAAGTGAATCTGCTAGATGATCAAATCAGCAATCTGTTGCTTTCGACCCTGACCGCAGGGCGCAACCAAATTGAGCGAGAAGGCATCAGCTTTCAGCATCCTTGTCAGCCTCTGCTGATTGCGACTTACAACCCTGAAGAAGGTAATTTGCGAGAGCATTTACTCGATAGAATTGCGATCGCGCTTTCTGCTGACACCGCCCTTACTTTAGAAGATCGCGTTGCCGCCGTCGAACAGGTCAACCGCTTTAGCAACAACCCTACCGCCTTTCTCAGCGAATACGAAGACGACATCGACTCGCTGAAAACTCAAATCATCTTGGCCCGCGAATGGCTCCAAGATGTGATGATCACTACCGAGCAGGTCAATTATTTGGTCACCGAAGCCATGCGGGGCGGGGTGATGGGCCATCGGGCCGAGCTGTTTGCGGTGCGTGTAGCCAAAGCCTGCGCCGCCTTGGATGGCCGCACGACGGTGAATGCTGACGATTTGCGCCAGGCCGTAGAGCTGGTGATTGTGCCGCGATCTAGCGCCGTGCCGCCACCACCGGACGAAAATCAGCCGCCGCCACCGCCGCCACCGCAAGACCAGCAGCAGGACGACTCCGAGCAAGAGCAAGACGAGTCGGAAGATGACAGCGATGAATCAGAAGATGAAGAACAACAGCCTGAGCAGCCGCCTTCGATTCCAGAAGAATTTATCTTCGATGCTGAAGGGGTAGTGCTCGATCAGTCATTACTCTCTTTTGCTGAGAGTACGAGCAGACAGGGCTCATCGGGTAAAAACAGTGTCATTTTCTCAGATGAACGAGGCCGCTACATCAAGCCCTTTATCCCGCCCGGACAGGCCCGCCGGATTGCGGTAGATGCGACTTTGCGGGCCGCTGCGCCGTACCAAAAAGCTCGCCGTGAGCGTCAGCCAGATCGTAAGGTGATTGTCGAGCAGGGCGATATTCGCGCTAAGCGGCTGGCCCGTAAGGCCGGATCGCTGATTATTTTTGTGGTGGATGCCTCTGGCTCAATGGCTTTGAACCGGATGCAAAATGCCAAAGGAGCGGTGCTGAGTTTACTCACGGATGCCTATCAAAATCGCGATCAGGTGGCGCTGATTCCGTTTCGCGGCGAGCAGGCCGATGTGCTGTTGCCGCCCACGCGCTCAATTACAGCGGCCAAGCGACGGCTAGAAACCATGGCCTGCGGGGGCGGATCGCCTTTGGCGCATGGCTTGATGCAGGCATTGCGGGTCGGCAACAATGCGCAAAAATCTGGTGATGTGGGCAGTGTGGTGATTGTCGCGATTACCGATGGGCGCGGCAACGTGCCTTTGGCTAGATCTTTGGGCGATGAGCCGGATGAAGCAAACGAAAAGCCAGATATTAAAGCGGAGCTGTTGGAGATTGCGGGCAGCATTCGAGCGACGGGCTATCAGCTATTGATTATTGATACGGAGCGTAAGTTTGTTTCTACGGGCTTCGGTAAAGAGCTGGCTAAGGTGGCCGGGGGCCGGTACTATCAATTGCCTAAGGCGACGGATCAGGCGATCGCCTCTATGGCTCGTTCAGCCCTCATCGATGCCAAGAGCTAACGCCTAGCTGCGCTTAAATGAGTGCTTAGATGAGTGCTTAAATAGGGATTGATTTATTGAGAGAGAAGCATTTTGGGTAAGCGATCGCTCGCCGGAATTGCAGGGATTGTGGCCATTGCCACCCTGCTGAGTAAAGTATTTGGGCTGCTGAGAGAAACGGCTATAGCTGCCGCCTTTGGCACTGGCCCGGTGACCGATGCTTACGGGATTGCCTACGTCATCCCCGGCTTTTTGCTCGTGCTGCTCGGCGGCATCAATGGCCCGTTTCACAGCGCGATTGTCAGCGCCGTTTCTAAGCGCCGAAAAGAAGACATTGCCCCGATTGTTGAAACCGTGACAACCGTTGTTGGCATCGGCCTAATTGTGGTCAGCATCGGTATGTTTGTGTTCGCGGAGCCGATTATTGACCTGCTCGGACGCGGTTTTTTAGCAACCGATGTTGGTGCGGTGAGTCGGCAAATTGCGATTACACAACTGCGGATTATGGCCCCGATTACGGTGTTTGCCTGCTTCATTGGCATTGGCTTTGGCACCCTCAATGCCGACGATCAGTACTGGCTCCCTTCGATTAGTCCGCTGCTCTCTAGCACCGCTGTGATTGCTAGCCTGGGCGTTTTTTGGGCGCTCACCGAGGGCGATATCAGCAATGCCAACAATGTCATGCTGGGCGGCATCGTGCTGGCGGTAGGGTCTTTGGTAGGCGCAATTTTGCAGTGGCTGGTGCAGGTGCCTGCTCTATGGAAATCTGGCTTAGGCCGTTTGCGGCTGCGCTTTAATGTGCAAGATCCGGGCGTTCGCGATGTGCTAAAGGTGCTAGGGCCTGCCACCCTTTCCTCTGGCACCTTGCAGATTAATGTCTACACTGACTTATTTTTTGCGGCCTTTGTCCCCGGCACCTTAGCGGCTTTGGGCTTTGCCAATTTGCTCGTACAGACGCCTTTAGGCATTGTCTCGAACATTATTTTGGTGCC
>JBGTIK010000072.1:0-44096 GCA_041745715.1 Phormidesmis sp. | reverse complement strand
AGCAGTTCAAATGAACTAAGTCATAAAAATTCTCAATTAAGGTTAACTATTGAGAACCATGCTAGAAAAAATGGCTGTGATTCTTATTGCTTCGTTTAAATACCCAATGTGCCAATTGGAAGTGCGGAATGTCGGTTTAAGGTGCCGCTACGAAGCGGCTGAAAAGCGGATTTTAAGATAGTCATTTTCCATTGTGGCACCAGATGGGGTTAGGGCGGCCAAGGCTTGAGGCAACACCAAATTACGGCGGTGATTCCCAATCCGAATATTGAGTTCATCAGCCGTTTTGCTCAGCTCTACTTGGTCTTTAGGAATGCCGGGTAGATACACCTCTAAGCTGTAATGATTCTCTTCTTGAACCACTCTGAGCGTCGTTTCCTTGTAGTACACCTGAGACGGATCTTCGTCGCCATATAGCGTTTCCTTGAGGCGCTCAAGCGCTTCTATACCGCACATCTCTTCAGAATAAAGCGGTACTTCTTTCACCGGCAGTGGGTGAAAGTTATCATGAATTTCCTTTCTGTATTTAGTTTGCTGATCTTTCCAGCGCTGAAAAAACGGATCGCTTACCGTATCTGGAATAATCCGATTCGCCACCACCATATCGGTACTGACGTTGTACAAGCTCAAGTAAGCGTGAGCCCTGAGCGACTCTTTAATCACCATTTTTTCGGGATTGGTCACAAGCCGCACAGAGGTAATGGTCGGATCAGAAAGGATTTTTTCGAGCGCCTCTAGCTGCTCATAAAACTCATATGGCGCATCCATTACCTCTTTGGTCGGCAGCGAAAAGCCCGCTACAGGCCGAAAAAACGGCTCCACCAATGGCCGCAACGCTGTAGAAACAGCCTGAAAAGGCTTGTATAGCTTGCGCATGTACCAGCCTGCGACTTCCGGCAGGCTTAGTAATCGGAGCGCTGTCCCGGTGGGCGCAGAATCAATAATCAGCACATCGTACTCGGCTTCATCATAATGACGCTTCATGCGCACCAGGCTGAAAATTTCGTCCATACCGGGCAAGATAGCCAGCTCTTCGGCTTCGATACCTTCTAAGCCCCTAGCTTGAAGCACTTGAGTAATGTAGCGCTTGACAGCGCCCCAGTTGCCCTCTAGCTCTCTGAGCGCATCGAGTTCTGCGCCCCAGAGGTTAGCCTTGATTTCTTTGGGATCGTGGCTGAGTTCAATATCGAAGCTGTCAGCCAAAGAGTGTGCCGGATCGGTGCTGAGCACTAAGGTTTTGTAGCCCAATTCAGCGCAGCGTAGACCTGTTGCAGCAGCCACTGAGGTTTTGCCAACCCCACCTTTTCCGGTCATCAAAAGTACGCGCATAGCAAATGGGCCTGTAAGGAATGTCAAAGTTAACGTTCCTTTACTTTAGCGAGTTTTTGGATGAGTTTTTGGACGAGTTTTTGGCTACAAAGTTCGGATTGCTCAGAACACAGCGAACCGTTAGCGAACGTTGAGGTATTGGAGAATACCTGCCGCGATCGCATCAGCTAAAACATCAAGCGCCTGCGGATCTCTAAAGCGGGCGGCGTCTTCACTACCAGTTACAAAGCCGGTTTCAACCAGCACAGCGGGCATAGAGGTGCGAACCAAAACGTAAAAACGAGCGGTGCGAACGCCGCGATCACGCAAACTGGTTCGCTGCAAAATATTATCGTGAATCGTCTGTGCCAGTCGTTGACCAGAAGAATAATAGTAAGTTTCTAGCCCACTGACATCCGGGCGACTAAGGCTAATAGAGTTGGAGTGAATACTGACAAACACATCAGCATCGGCGCGATCTGCAAAAACAACCCGTGGCTCTAACTCCACCTCGCTATCATCAGATCGAGTCATCAGAACATTGATGCCCTGAGCCGCCAAAGTCGCCTGCACCCGACGAGAAACCGTCAAGTTAATGTCTTTTTCTCGCAGGCCGCCAATGCCGATGGCACCCGGATCGCCGCCGCCGTGACCTGGATCTATCACAACCGTTAGCTGCCCTTGCTGAGGCCGAGGCCCGGAGGGCAAAGGCGTAGAAGGTCTGGGCACATTTGCGACTGGCGTGGAGGCCGCTTCAATAATGCGGGCCGACAGCCCAGCGGCAGTAAGACGCTGCTGCAACTGCTGCGCGAGGTTCTGATCGCGAAAACGACCCGCTTGGACAACCGACTGACCGTTTGATCGGGTACGAAAAGCACCCGGTTCGACGGCATTGACGCGATCGCGCGTATCCGAGCCGCTATCTGGCACCACGACCAGGTAATCGCCCTGGCTAGCGGTAGGCAAGCTGGGTGACGAACTGGGTAATGAACCCGGTGTTGTTGCCCGCACGCCCTCAATAATTTGCGAATTAATCCCTTGGCCCGAAAGCTGGACAACGAGCTGATTGGCGCGATCGCGCTCTTGAAACAGCCCAGCCTGGATCACCCGATTGCCGCCGACATTCGTCATAAAAGCATCAGAGGCGACTTGGCGAACCCGCGCCTGCACCAGCGTTGAAGAACTAGGTACAATCACTTGATAGGAAGTGCCGTCAGCGCCACCGCCTATGGGCAAAGGAGTCGGCGTAGAAGATCCGCCTCCTGGCGGCGTCAGCGTACCGCCGCCTCGGATCGGTGGAGCGGAAGGAATCGATGGGGCCGAAGGGGTAGGGGTAGAAGGCGTCGGGGCAGAAGCCACTGGCGGGGTCGCCGGGGTCGGCGCAGCCGGGGTTGGTCGAGCGCCCCCCGCTTGGGCAATCACCGTATCTAGGCTTTGACTATTTGCCAGATAAACATGCCCTTGAGCGCTGCCGTTGAGCGTGCGGCGGCTCATCTGCCAGCCTGGGTCGAGGGTGAGCTTTACAAAGTCATTGGCGACGCCATTGCTGCGAGCGATTTCAAGGGCGGGCAGATCGGTATTTTGGCCCGGTAAAGAACCGGGCAATGCGACCAGCACCAAGTTATCACCTCGACGGGTAACTTCTAGCCGGTAGCGGCGGCTCATGTCTTCATTGCCAATGCTGATAGAGTAACCGTTGCTATCGGAGCGGCGACCACAAATACCCGAAAAGTCAAAGTTTAAAAGCAGCGGCTCAACCACAGTGGGACTGCCTGAGCGCTCAGCAAAACAGGCTCTTTGGTCAGTAAGCTGCTCTAGAATCAGCAGACGATAAAATCGGCCATTGGCCACCGGCTCGGCTATGGCCACCGCCCGCTCAGCAGAGATGGGCTGTTGACCATAGTTTTGAGCGATCGCACTACGAGTAGAAACAAGCGCGCTCGCCCCCAGTACCGTAGCGGTTAGGGCAGTGAGGGTAGTAAGTCGGCGAATTACAGATTTCATATCTTCGGCGGTTAAGCAGGTGCAGCGAACAAAATCATCAGGCCCTGATGGGCAAAAGCCCTAGTCAGTATGTGTTTGGTGTGTGAGGAAGCAACTGGTAAGGCCAGCCACCCGTCAAAAGCAGGTCAAGAAGCGGATAAAGCTCAGCTAATAAATACCCAGCTAGGCCGCTCTAAGCAACGCTTTTAGAAAACGATTTCAACCAATGTTGTTATAGACCAAAAGGACTATAGCAGGTGAATAGCTCTATATATGGGTTTAGCCATTTGAACCGGCCATCTCACTCCATTGAGCGATTTTTCATTCCCAGCAAGTTACGTTCATGTGACTACTTTTGAGTTGTCACATGAATTATCAAGTCATCAATTGGACGATTTAATAGACTTCACAGAGCCCTCTCATCTCCTCTTCATATAGCTTGCTTAGTCTATTTACAGAATCTTCAAAGCTACCCAAACAGTCCACTCAAAACAAACACCCAACTCAAAATAAACATTCAGGCTAAAATGAACACTCAACAAAGATCGATTTATCCGTCCCGTCCACTTTTGACGGCTTTACTCGCCGCTACCATGAGTTTGGCGGTTGGCTTAACTGCTTGCTCTTCCAGCAAAACCGCCACAGCACCTGCCCCTAGTGGTACTGAAACAACTACTTCTGCAACCGAGACAGCCGCCACAGCCGCTAGTCCAAAAGTTTACGCTAAAGACAATGTGGCCATTGCCGGGGCCGATCCGGTGGCCTACTTCACCGAAGAAGCCTATGTCGCTGGCAGTGATGAGTACACCTACGATTGGGAAGGGGTGAAGTGGCAGTTTGCTAGCGCCGAAAATCGAGATACCTTTATGGCCAATCCTGAACAATATGCGCCCCAGTATGGCGGGTTTTGCGCTTGGGCCGTAGCTGCCAAAAATGCCTTAGTACCTACGGATCCAAATTCTTGGAGCGTGGTCGATGGCAAGCTCTATCTCAACGCCAACAAAGGCGTTCAGACTCGCTGGCAAAAAGATGTTCCAGGCTTTATCGCCAAGGCCGACAGCCAGTGGCCAGCGCTATCAGGCCAGTAATAGACCCTCAGTGTCAGAATGCTTAGCGCCGCAGTAAGGTTACTTTCAGGCCATCAGCCGGTCTGAGTGAGGGCACGGGATTCAGCCTCAAATCTTGACCAGGGTCTAGCTGCCATTGATAGCGGCGCAGCAGTAAGGCCGCTAAAATCTTCATCTCTAGCTTGGCAAAGGCTATGCCAATGCAGATGCGGGGGCCGCCGCCAAAGCCAACTAGGCTGTAGTCATAGCGCTTTTGCTCAGCGCGCTCAGCGTTAAAACGGTCTGGATCGAATGCATCGGGATGGGTGTAGCAGCGCTCATCGAAATGTGCGGCTTCGATCCGGTAAAGCGCTAACCAGTCTGCTGGAACGTGGTACCCGTTAAAATCGAAGGCTTTGATCACCTTGCGAAAGCCGCCGCCAATGGGTGGGTACTTGCGCTCGACTTCTTTGAGTACCTGATCGAGGTAGGGCATTTGCTGAATCTGGGCCAAGGTCAGCGGTGAGGCCAAAGATGAGGCGGTCAGCGGCAATGCCTGATCTGTGAGGTTTGTGAGGTTTGTGAGATCTGTGCCCTTTTCTAATTCTTCTGTACTGGCGGCGATGACAGCGCTTTGCTCGGCGCGGGCTTTTGCTAAGACAGCTGGATTTTGAGCTAGCGCCATCATTAGAGAAGTCAGCATAGAGGTGGTGGTTTCGTGGCCTGCAAATAGCATGAGCAATGTTTGGACTTTGATCTCGGCTTCGCTGAGGCGGTTGCCGTCTTCGTCTTCGGTTTGCAGGAGCAAGCTGAGTACATCATGGGGCGCTTGAGCGCTATCTACTGGATTGGCAAGGCTCAAGCGGCGTTGGGCAATTTCGGTGTTGATGTAGGTAAGGAGGCGATCGCGCCCTCTAATAGCCTTAGCGTAAGGAAACGGCCCCCAGCGAATCGGCACGGTAAACAGGCCATTGATCAAATCTGTAAACCAAGCTGATAGCTGATCGACGTTTTCACCCGGACTGCTGCCGATAAGCAAAACGCTAGCCACTTCAAAGGTAAATTTCTTCAGCTCCCTAAACCAAATCAACTCGCGCTGCTGCTCCCACCGGGCCAGATGAGTCTCTGACAAAGCCACCATCGTGGAGAAATAGCCCTCCAGCGCCTTGCCATGAAAGGCGGGCATCAGCAATCGCCGATTGCGCTTATGCACCTCACCCTCCTGTAAAAACAGCGATTCGCCCAGCAGTTCTTTAAAGGTATCGGGCCAACCGCCCTGCCACGAAAAGCAATCCGCATGACTAGAGAGCAAAAACTCATTCGCCTCAGGCCCACAAAAAAACACCGTCGGTTGACCGATAATGCGCGATTTGAATAAGCTGCCGTACTTTTGCTGTCGCTTGCGCGCGAAATTAGGATCTCGCAAAAAGCTGAGAGTTTCGCCAATCACAGGCAGACCCAGATGGCCGGGTGGCAAAGGGAGACGTTGCAGGTTCATGACTTTACTCAAACCAATCAAAGGTATCTATAGTAATGAATATAGACTCATCGTATTTATTAGGCAGCGCACTCGGCATGACGACCAGCATCGCAATCATCACCAGACTCTTTAACGCTCAGCGCCTCAGGCGGCTTTGGCCAAAGCTGAGCGTTCTGCCACTGGTGTGGGCGATTGTGTGGGGCGTAGCAGGCTGCACACAGCCTGCTATAGAGGCGACGTTACCGGCCTCCAGCGACAGCACAGCCGTAGCAGAAGGCGATATTTCAACCGCTGTCTTTGCGGGCGGCTGCTTTTGGTGCATGGAGCAGCCTTTTGACGAGATTGAGGGCGTTGTTTCTACCACCTCTGGTTACACTGGCGGCACCAGCGAAAATCCGTCTTACGAAGAAGTTTCAGCAGGCGGCACAGGCCATGTAGAAGCTGTAGAGATTCGCTACGATGCGACCAAGGTCAGCTATGAAACGCTACTCACGACGTTTTGGCACAACGTCGATCCGCTCGATGATCAAGGACAGTTTTGCGATAAAGGCAGTCAGTACCGTTCGGCTGTTTTCTACGAAAACCCTGAGCAGCAGACGCTAGCAGAAGCCGCAAAGGAAGCAGTCGCTGAAGAGTTAGATCAGCCGGTTGCGACCGACATTTTGCCCGCTGCACCTTTTTATGATGCCGAAGACTACCATCAAAATTACTATCAAACTCACCCGATGAGATACAAAGTCTATCGCTTTGGCTGCGGGCGAGATCAGCGCCTAACCGATGTTTGGGGCGCTGATGCGCCAGCCCATTAGTGATCGCACCAGTAATCGTTTATCGCATCAGTCATCATCGTCCCGTCTGGGCTATCAACAGATCATTTCTCCAGCCAGAAACCTTTGCTTGCGTGCAGTGTCATAATGCTTAGACGATTGCGCTGTTTATGAGGCTATACCCGTAATACCACTTGTCAACACGACTGTGGTAAACGTAAATATCGTGGATAGGCGGGTTATTGACCTCATGTTTAGGGTTGAAAGCGAGTTATGAAAGTAGCTTTTAGGTGGCTGCGAAAAAAACGGGTTTTGGCTGGATTGGCGATCGCGACCCTATTAGCCGTGCTGATCAGCCAACTTCCTATCGTTGCTTGGATTTCAATTGCTCATAGCTGGTTGGCAAACCAAGGTGTCTGGACGCTCCCGGCATTCATCACCATCTATGTCACAGCCGCCGTTTTCGGTTTGCCAAATATTGTTTTGGTGCTGGCAGCAGGCACTTTATTCGGCCTCACCCAGGGCGTTGTAATCGCATCTGGTGCCGATACGCTTAGCATCGCCGCCTGCTTTGTGATTGGCCAAGTTATGGGCCGCAGATGGATTACCCGTTCAATTAAAGAGAGCAGTCGGTTTCACAAGCTGGATCGCGCTTTTGCTCAAAAAGGCTGGAAAATTGTATTATTGACGCGGCTATCGCCTTTATTGCCTTCTAATATTCTCAATTACGGCTTCAGCCTAACCAAGATCGATTTCTGGGAATATCTATTCTTTTCTTGGTTAGGAATGTTGCCAGTTATCTTTACCTATGTTTATGTCGGCACGTTTGGAGCTAGCATTTTTTCAGCGGATCAGCAAAATGAAAACCTGATGTTTCAAGCGTTAGGACTTGCTGTTACGGTTGGCGCTATGGTTTACGCTACCAAGCTAGCGGCTTCGGCTTTAAGCATAGAAGAAGCTGAAGACGGCAACAGCTGATGACGCAAGCTGTTTGACCAGTTTCTTTAACTAGCACTTTTTTTTGATTACCACTATCAACAAAGCCCAGATAAGCTGAGCCTATAGCCGGTTTATGCTTTAGTCAATTGGCTTTAGGGCGTCTGGCTTGTGTGCAGCTTCGCTCCCTGTGCGCTCACTTTCTACAAGGTATTGCGGATCATCTTTGCTGGCTTTGGCCGTATGACCTTTGATATTTGTCTCGCTAGTCAGCTTCTTTTTGACGGTGCCAGTAGTTTTGCCTTGGCGAGTGCTCCATTCGACGCGATCGCCCAATTTCAGCTTATCCGAACTTTCCGGATCAGATTTTTCTTTAGACTGAGTGCCACCGTTAGAACCCTTAGAACCTTTAGAGCTTTCAACTGCTGACAGCGTATCGGGCCGATGAGCCGTTACCTTGCCGGTGTTGTCATTTTTTACTAAATAGCGAGGATTGTCTTTAGAAGCGGATAGGGTGCGATCGCCCACTGATTGGTCTTGAGTGATATATTTTTCAACGGTGCCGACCGTAGTACCTTGCCCCGCAGGCCACTGCACTTTGTCTCCTTCATGAAAAGTCTGTTTGCTTGCCATGCGATCGCTCCTTAAGTTCTCTATTGCCTTCATGCAGAAGGTCTGTTGATCAATTAATCAATCCGGCTTTGAGCGCTGGATTGATTGACAAGGTAAGAAAGCTGCCTGCAACTCAGCCTCTGTCGATTTTAGGGTTATCTCATTTAACAAAATACGCACAAAGGTAGATTGCCTAAATAGAGGTGAAAAGCAGACGATTTAATTAATAAATCTTTACGAGAGAAAAGTTATGTCTCATAAATGTCGCCTCCGTAACAGTACATGCGAACTATTTTAGATATATTGCTTTTGACGTTAGCTCTATCTCCCTGTGGTGCTTATGAATGCTCACCTAAAGCCCGGAACCTTTGTACGACTCAAAGATCAGCCAAGTGACCTGCCAGACTTTGTGCTGGAGCGCTACTTAGGAACCTTTTGCTGGATTCGTCAGCAGGCTTGGGGACAGGCTGTGCAGTGGAAAGTCAGCGCTAGCAGCCTCGTGAACTATGGCGTTACACCCGGTTGAGTTAGCTGACTCAATGCTGACTTAATGAAAGTGCGTTAAATAAATTAAGGATCAGTCAAAGAAGACGGTAAGGCGCTGCTGCTACGCTAGGATCGCTATATCAAAATCACTTTCAGCAATTACTTTCAGTATTTTTCTAATACATCAAGAACGCCATGACTGCTCTACAGGTTTCCGCCCGCGAACTGGTTCAAGCTGCCTATGAAAACCGCTACACCTGGGATAAAGCTTTTCCGGGTTACACGACAGAAGTCACTTTAAAGCTCGGCGATCAGAGTTTCCAGGGCACTGCCAAAGTGAACCCTGACTTATCGGCAGAAGTCTTTGGAGTCGAGGACGAAACCGCTCACAAAACCATCAAAAACCAGCTTTGGGAAGTCGCTATTCACCGCGTCAGCCGCCCTTTTGAGACAGTTCATGGTAAAAACACCTTTAAAGTAGATGGCACTGAGGCCGATGGCGCAATGAAAATTGCCGTAGGCGGCAACTCAGGAGGTGACGCTTACAAGGTGAAGGGAAACGAATTCACAATGGTGCACCGACACATTCACGGCACAGTAGTCACCATCAACACCTTCAGCTCCTACGATACGGGCAATGGCTACTTGTCACACACCTACGATTCGGTGTATCGCGATCCAAAAACGGGTGAGATAACGCAAGGGCGCAGCGAGTTTATCGATGACTATACCCAAGTCGGTGGCTACACTATTTTGGCTAAGCGGACGGTGACTTCAGCAGATGGCGCTGATATGGAAATTTCGTTTTCTAATATTGAGCTGCTGTAGCGCCTTAACATGACTCAACGCGGTGACCAAGCTTGGCCCTTATGGCCGATTGTGCCGATCTATCCGTATGGTCGGCGGCGCACTTTTGTCCGCGAAATTATTCCTGGTAAGCTCTGGCTATTTGAGCAGGTGCAGGGAATTTTTTATGTGGTGGTGCCGATTCGGATGACGGTGATAAAGCTGGCAGCGGGCGGGCTGCTGGTATTTTCGCCGGTTGCGCCGACGCGCGAATGCGTGCGGCTGGTGCAGGCGCTAGAAGCAGCGCATGGAGCGGTGAAATATGTGATTTTACCGACGGTGACGGGGGTGGAGCATAAGTATTTGGCGGGGCCATTTGCGCAAAAGTTCAAGCAATCGCAAGTCTATGTCGCGCCTCATCAATGGAGCTTTCCAATCGATCTACCGCTAAGCTGGCTGGGTTTTCCGGCTAAGCGCACGCATATCTTGCCAGCCGATCCACGCCAAGCGCCTTTTTACGATGAGTTTGACTATGCGATTGTGGGCCCGATTGAGCTGAGCGTAAAGCCTTATACGGAGGTGGCTTTTTTTCATCGAGAGACGCGATCGCTGCTCGCCCTAGATGCCGTTCTTTCAATTCCGTTAGATCCGCCTAGTGTCGTCGCTCAAGATCCTTTCCCGCTGCTCTTTCACGCTCGCGAGAGTGCCCTAGATCCATTGGCGGATACAGTTGAGAACCGGCGCAAAGGCTGGGCGAGAATTTCGCTGTTTGCCTTTTACTTTCAGCCCAGTGCGCTGGCGGTACCGAAATTGGGTCAGCTTTTAAAGGATGCGGTGAAGGCGAGCGATCGCTCTCAGAAAAATTATTTCGGCCTATATCCTTTTCAGTGGCAAATCGATTGGTATTCGTCTTTTGAAACCTTGCGATCCGATGGACACCTAATCGTCGCCCCGATTTTACAGACCCTGATTTTCAATCAAGGGGCGAAAGATGTCCTAGCTTGGGTTGATCAAATCGCCATATGGGACTTTGAGCAGATCATTCCAGCTCATTTCAGCGCTCCGGTAACAGCTAACTCGGCGGATTTTTACCACGCTTTTGAGTTTTTACGTCAGCCGAATCCACAGAGCTGGTCCGGGTTCAATCACGATTTTCCAGCCGCAGATTTGGCGACGCTAGGACAAATTGACCGGCAGATCCGGGGCAATTGATTGCCGCACGCCTAGCACCCTTGAGAATGCGCCTCACGAATGATCTGTTCAATTGGGCTAGCGTCGCCTAGTCTCTTTTAAAATAACGGCCTCATAGGGAATAACGCCCGTCTGGTCGCTGCCCAAGCACTCAGCGGCGGCTTTGGACAAATCGAGGGAGCGATTGTCCACATACGGCCCTCGGTCATTGACTCGAACCACCACGGTTTTGTCATTAGTCAGGTTACGAACTTTAAGCTGTGTGCCAAATGGCAGTGACTTATGAGCTACGCTCAGCTCGTTTTGGTCATAGGTTTCGCCATTGGCAGTTGGCCGTCCATGAAAGTAAGGCCCATACCAGGAGGCTTCGCCTGATAGCTCAAGAGTAGAAGGCTGGAGGTTTTGCAGCGTCATTTGGGCGTCACCGACGCTCAGCGGCTCAGTTTCTAGCGCTATTCGCAAATTATTGGCCCAGGCCACAGCCGCCCATTCTTTGGAGTAGCCAATGTCTTCAGCCATAGCCTCATCAATTGAGAACAGCGGCTGGTCGCCAGCCGTTACGAGAAAATCATTGGCATCTTCGGTTGCTTGGGTGAGAGATCGAGTAGGGGCGATCGCATCAGCTTCAAAGTCTGCTTGCCGAATTAAGCGCTGGAGCTGCTGAGCCAGCAAAAATGCCCGATCTTTGTCGGCGACATAGCCCAGGGTTTTGTGCTTAAAGCTGATCCGGTAGCGCAGATCTTCGGATTGCAAATCGCGCTTGGCTGCGGGCAGACATGGCTCTATCAAGGGTGCGGCCCAAGGGGAATTTTCAGCCTTGGCCTGCTGAGCGCTGACATTGACTAAGGTAACTTGAATATCCGCGATCGCTCCCCAGCTTTTCCAATTTTGGCTGCGGGCCCAGTGTAGTGGAACGGTTGAGCCCGGCTGAGCTAGCCCTAAAACGCTGCTCACTTGAGCCACTCTAAACGCCTGCCCAACAAACCTAAAGGATCGCATCAGATGAGAAGACGCTAGCCAGTGATCAGGCTTAGATAGGCTTTCAAGACCGGATCGCTCAGCAGACTTTCTCCCAGTGGTGGTTCCCCAAGCAACCGCCGCAACCGGATCGCTCGGCATCAGCGCTGACGGCAGCGAAGTAGACACTGCGCTCGCATTGGCCACCACGCTCGGCAGATTGCTTTGAACATCATGACTTGAAGGCGGTAAAGGGGGGGCATCCATACGCTTTAATCTGAATTCCTTTCGCTAAATTTCTCAGCTAAATTTCTTCGCTAAATTTCTCAAAGGCTCAGCTCTAAAATGAACTATGAGCCCATGAGCAAGATACGGGGCATTTTGTATCAGGTCTTACAATTATACAGATTTCATTTCGTCTTTAGAATTCTCAACAAGCAAGGCTAATCACCGATCCCAGCAAGTCAAGACCTCTTGAAGAAGCTAAAAAGGATAAGCGCCAAGCAATTGGGCGTTAATTTTCCTTAAATACTGAGACAAAAAAATACTGAGTTTTGAAAAGCTGATGGGCTGATGGACCTTAGCTTATTGACCAGCTTTTTGATAATGTGCGAAAAAGACAAACTCGCTCATGTCACCGTCATCACCCCTCTCCCCCTCTTGACTGAAACTTTGCCTGAAACTTTGCCTGAAACTCTCACGGCGATCGCCCAGCAGCTCGAGGGACACTTGCGATCGCTCACTGGCCCACGCGATCCGTACCTCCACTCTGGCAGATACGAACTTACCCAGCGCTACATTTGCGCAGAGCTGAGCCAATACGGTTCACTCACAAGCCAGCGATTTTTAGTCCAAGCGCGTGAACACTTCAACTGGCAAATCACCATTCCAGGTCGCACCTCTCTAGCGCCGGTCTTAATCGGGGCTCATTACGATACGGTTCCGGGCTCTCCGGGTGCAGATGACAATGCCAGCGGCGTCGCTGTTTTGCTCACCCTAGCCGCGCTATTGTCGGCAAAATCATCAGCCCATTCCCCTCGCCGCAGCCTCCACTTTGTGGCCTTTGACTTGGAAGAATACGGCCTAGTCGGCAGTCGAGTCTGCGCTGAAAACTGGCGGGCTCAGCAGAAATCGTTGCACCTGATGCTGTCGCTCGAAATGCTGGGCTACTTTTCATCTGCGCCTTACTCTCAGCAATATCCGCTGCCAGCGCTGAGCCGAATTTATCCCAATACGGGCAACTTTATTGCGCTGATTGGCAATGCGGCGACGACTTTAAGCATGATGGCGATGAAGCGACAAATGAAGCAGGCCGGGATGCCCTGTGAGTGGTTGCCAGTGTTCAATCAAGGTCGGCAAATTCCGCGAACCCGTGACAGCGACCATGCGCCTTTTTGGGATGCGGGCTATCCGGCGGTTATGGTGACCGATACGGCCAATTTGCGCAGCCCCCACTATCACCAGCCTTCAGATACGCTAGAAACGCTAGACATCACCGCAATGGCCAAAATCACGCTCGGATTAGCGGCTAGCTTACGCCAGATGTAACAGCCTAAAATAAGGCCCTAGAATCAAACAAGAAGTATTCTGAGCGGTGGTATGAATCGTTGGGGTTTGCCTTTGTTGGCAGTGAGTTTAGCGGTAGGAGTACTCGCACTCGGTGAGGCGACGCTTTCTAAGCTCGATTCCGATCAGGCCGAAATCATGACGCGCAATACTCTGCTGAACGAGATTGATTTACCGACTGATGTTAATACCTATTTTGGCGCGATCGCTGGCGGCGGCGCTCCGAGCTACAACGAAATTGCTTTAGAAAAGAATCTGCTGTACTTTCAGCGATCGCTTACTACCCTCGGCTTTTCCCAGCAGCAAGCCCAGCTGTATTTTGCCAGCGGCAATTTTGCAGAGCCAACTGTGCGCTACTTAAATGATGAGGGTGATGAGCAATTTAAAGCGGCTGAGATTCTTGATTTAGACGGCGGGGCCACAATTGATAACGTCTATAGCTGGTTTAGCGCGATTGCCCAAGCCGAAAAACCCTGCCCTGCTTTTTTGTATTTCACAGGTCACGGCTTCCATAACAAGGAAAACGAAGACGATAATTCGCTCATTTTGTGGGATGAAACCTTTGTCTCTGTGAGTGAAATGGCTGGATGGCTCGATCAAATGCCTGCCGATCGGCCCTTTGTGACGATGATGGCTCAGTGCTACTCAGGCGCATTTGCCAATTTAATTTATGAAAAGGGCGATCCGCAACAGCCAGTGGCGCTGCAAGCCCGCTGTGGCTTTTTTGCGACCGTGGCGTCGCGCCCTTCAGTGGGCTGCACCCCGGCGGTGAATGAAGCCGATTATAAAGATTACAGCTCTAGCTTTTTTGCCGGATTGACAGGGCGCGATCGCCTCGGCAACCCCGTTGCTTCTGCCGATTTCAATCAAGACAATCAAATCACTTACACAGAGGCTCACGCCTTTGCCAAGGTCGATGAAGCGACGAGTGACTGGCCGGTTTCAACCTCAGAAGCTTGGCTGCAACGGCAGATTTTAGCGGCTGAGAGCGCCCGTATTTTGGCTGAGCCGATGGAGAAGTGGGAAGCGATCGCTCGGCCTGAGCAGCGCCATGTGATTGAATCACTCGCCGCCAAGATCGGCTTTGACCCTACGCTGGCCTACACCACTAACCAACTCAGTCAAATCAGCCAAAAATTGCCTCTGCCCAATAGCATCACGGAGGCTTATCACAAGCGGTTGGAAATGGAGCTAATAAATATAGCGGCTGAGAAGAAGGTACGCGATCGCCAAAATTCCCCACAGATCGCCATCTTAGACAAAATTCTGGCCTGCGAAGCTAGTCGTTGGCAGTAACGGATCAGAGCCTCTGGTTTACAGTGTCTCCAACTTACAGCATCTCTAACTTACAGCGTCTCCAAATAATTCAACAAATCGGCCATATCCTTAGCATTGGGCTGAAACTGCGGCATCGGTGGCGTTTTTCCGCTAATTACCTGCTGAATCAGTGCCACCTCCGACTTACGCTCAGATACCCCGTGCAGATCAGGCCCCACTTCACCGGCGGCTTCCAACCCATGACAAACCGCACAATTTAGCTGAAAAATATCGTGACCTCTCGCCGCATCACCCGTTAGCGCCAGCACATTGCGCACGTAAGGGTCGCTCGTTTGCATCGCCCGCACACCCCACGCCATCAGGGTGAAAGCGACCAGCACACCCACCACGATCACCGCCATGCGCTGAATTAAGTTAATCGAGTCAGTCACTGAGCTGCCTGCATTTTGACCTGTCTTTTGACTATTTTTTTGATGGTTTTCTAGATTAAGGTCATCCTGAGTTTGCATCATTTGCTTTTGGACACTGTTTGTCGCCACACTCAGAATCTCGTAACAAGTCTTCAACTACATATAGCTTAAGATTTTTTCAGAAAATAAGACAAGTTAATTAACTTGAATGTATTTCTGCGCATAGGTTCTCATTTCACATTAAAATTAAGCACTGAAAGCTTTTTAGAATCAAAGAAGAGGAAAATTACTGTGGTAGAGCCTTTACTGTCCGGCATCGTTTTAGGTCTAATTCCGGTGACGCTAATTGGCCTATTCGTCGCCGCCTACATGCAGTATCGCCGGGGCGATCAGCTGGGCGGTTAGCCCTCGCATCTAAAGCGATCTAAGCCTTGCTGCGCTAGCTGAGCGCTACCGTAAGCTGCTTCTGTCTGGGTAGCGCTACTCACAGGCACTTTGAGCTGGCGCTGACGGATGGTTCGCCAAGTCATATTTTTCGCGCCACCGCCAGCGGTATAGACTCTTCGCAACATTGGCGCTCCCAGTTCACTCAATTTTTGGTAGCCGTCGGCTTCTATCTTAGCGATCGCACTCAGCAACCCATACAAAAAATCCTGATTGCGCTCTGGTCTAGGCGTAAGCCGAGGCGGATAGTCCGGGTCATTGATAGGAAAGCGCTCACCCGGTGCGATCAGCGGATAGTAATCTAGCGGGCAGGGCTTAAAAATATCCATTTCAGCACTTAGTTCGGCTAGCTGATCTGAGTCAAAATATTGCTTTAGCACAGCCCCACCGGTATTAGAGGCACCCCCCACCAGCCACAAATCCGCTAACCGGTGACTGTAGATACCATAGGTTTGATCATCTATCGGCTGAGGGCTCAGCAGTTTGAGCACCAGCGTCGAGCCCAAAGAGGTGACAGCTTCGCCAGGAGCGCAGACTCCACTCGCTAAAAAAGCGGCAATGCTGTCGGTTGTTCCGGCGCAGATTTGGCAGCTAGTCGGCAATGAAAATTCGGTAGCAAGGCTGGGGCGAACAGGTGCAATCACTTCTCCCGGTTCTCTCACAGCCGGTAGCCAGGGAGCGATTGAAGACGCCAGCAGCCAGTCAGGATAGCTCAAAGTGCGCACGTCATAGCCCAGCTTGAGGGCGTTGTGATAGTCGCTCACGGGTGGATGATCGTGCAATAAGCCCGCAATCCAGTCGGCCTGGTGAAGCATTTGACTGACTTGAGACACTGCCGCTAGCGGCAGCGTTTGCTGCCACCACAGCGCTTTGGCAAGGCTAGAAGTCGCACTCAAGGCAGGGCTGTTGGCTGGTGCAGCGGTGCGTATTTCAGCCAAAGCATCTCGCCCTCTCGCATCGTTGTACAAGAGGGCGGGAGTTAGGGGATTAGCAGCGCGATCGCACAGCAGGATAGTCGCCGAAGTGCCATTGACGGCAATCCGGTTAATTTGAGTGCGTAAGGGAAGAGAGATTTGCGCTAGGAGATGGTAGAGCGATCGCGCCCAAGCAGCCGGTTCCGAAACTTCTTGCGCAACAAACAAGTAACGAGCATCAGCCATGACTTGACCCATCAGGTCAATCACAATCGCTCGAACGCCAGAAGTCCCAAAATCAATCCCTAAAGATAGCGTCAAAAGCCACCTTCAAAAAAACGCAGCTAAACTCTAGTCAAACCCAGTCAAACCCAGTCAAACCTAGCTATACGCTAACTTCGCTGACTTCACGAGAAATAAAGTCAAACGGCTGATCAATAAAAGACGTATCTTCAATGCCCGCATCAGCGGCCATTTCCTTGACCTTTTGCTTCATGATCTGAATTCCCTGTACCGTTGGGCCAATCGGTACGCCCAAAGAATTGTAGGTTTCGCGCAGGCCCTGAAGCACCCGCTCCATCAGCACATCGTTATTGCCAGCGACGAGCGCATAGCTGCTGTAGCGCAGGTAGTAATCCATATCGCGCAGGCAGGCGGCATATCGGCGGGTGGTGTAAGCGTTGCCGCTAGGGCGAATCAGCTCAGGCACCTCTTCAAATAGCTGTTTACCTGACTCCCTTGAAATTTCAGCCGCATTGGCGCTGATCATCGCCGCTACCTTTACTCGATTGATGCCCGTTGTGAAATACGACTGCAAAGAGTCGACGGCATCGCGATCTAGATAGCGACCGGTGGCATCGTAGCGGCTAATCAAACTTGTGACCGTATCTCGCATGAAATTCTCCCAACGTTTGGCGACCAGACGAACGCCTCTAAAAATAAATAGTGTTAAAGCGGTGTTAAAGCCGGTAACACCAAAGCAGGCACTCTTGCAGGTCAGCACTTGTTCCGAAATGCCGAGCGCAAAAGCCTGCAAATAGCAGTGACTAAAGGGTTCAGCCTTTTAGGGCAATTGAGTATTAAGCTTACCACGGGAGCTAAATGTCCTCATCAATGGCTCGGTTAGATGAGGATTATCGAAGGAAAAATTTACAATTCGAGCTGATTTGAAAGGCTTTAGGGCCTAACGAATCCCCAGGAATCTCTAGAGCGTTTACATCTCTAGAGCGTTCAATCAAGAGCGAAAGCAACGCAAATTTTTCGCTATGGTTGGGCAGGGCTATACGTTGAAAGTTTGCAGATGGCCATCTACAAAAGGAAATAAAAACAGGGAATTTTCTGAAGCGGGCTCAACCAATTTGTTAGATGATTCATGATTTTGTATACGCCTATACAAATTCTATGAATCGCTATCCATAGGATCGGTAATACCCTCCTTAGGCTCTGTCAGAAACACTTAGGTAACGAGATATGACTGGAAACGAGTCGCGCGTTCAAGCAATTTACGAGATTACAAACAAGCAGCCCATTGAATCTAAAACCCCCCAAAAGCTAGAAGATATCTGGGCCTCGCATGTCTTTAGCCTGAGTAAAATGCAGGCTAGCCTCCCTAAGGACATTTTTAAGTCACTTAAAAAAACTATCAAAACGGGCGAAAAGCTCGATCCAGCGATCGCTGATGCAGTTGCAGGGGCGATGCGCGACTGGGCCATGACGATGGGTGCTAGATTTTACGCCCACGTTTTTTATCCCCTCACGGGCCTAACCGCTGAAAAACACGATGGTTTTATTTCACCTCAGAGCGATGGCGGCGTCATTTCAGAATTTTCGGGCAAGCTCCTGATTCAAGGTGAGCCGGATGGATCTTCTTTTCCGAATGGCGGCATTCGCGACACCTTTGAAGCGCGTGGCTACACAGGCTGGGATGTGACTAGCCCGGCCTACATTTTAGAAACTGAGCACGGCGCAACGCTTTGTATTCCCACTGTTTTTGTGTCTTGGACAGGCGAAGCTCTCGACAAAAAAACCCCGTTGCTGCGCTCTATTGCAGTGGTCGATAAAGCCGCTAAGCGCCTACTTAAAATGCTAGGTAGCAGCAATGTGTCAGCGGTTAACTCTAGCTGTGGCGCTGAGCAAGAGTATTTTTTAGTGGATTCAAACTTTGCGAGTGCAAGACCTGACCTGCTAATGGCAGGCCGCACCCTCTTTGGCAAAGCACCTGCAAAAGGGCAGCAGTTTGACGATCACTATTTTGGGGCAATTCCACCGCGCGTCCAGGCTTACATGCACGATGTAGAAGAAAAGCTCTACAAGCTCGGCATTCCGGCTAAGACCAGTCATAACGAAGTCGCTCCTGGTCAGTTTGAAATTGCGCCAGTGTACGAATCTGCAAACGTCGCTAGTGACCATCAGCAGCAGCTGATGACGACTTTGCGCGATACCGCCAAAGAGCATGGGTTTATTTGCCTACTGCACGAAAAGCCGTTTGCAGGCATTAATGGATCGGGTAAGCACGTCAACTGGTCAATTGGTAACTCGACTCAGGGAAACTTGCTTGATCCGGGCGATACGCCAGAAGAAAATCTCCAGTTTTTGGCGTTTTGCGGCGCGGTGATTCGCGGCGTTCATTTGTATGGGCCGCTGATGCGGGCAGTGATTGCAACCGCGAGTAATGACCATCGCTTGGGCGCAAACGAAGCGCCACCGGCCATTATGTCGGTGTACTTGGGCAGCCAGTTAGAGGATATTTTCAATCAGATTAAAGTCGGTAAGCTTACGGGTTGTAGCCACAAGGGCGTGATGCACTTGGGGGTAGATGTGCTGCCGCCTCTGTCAAAAGATGCGGGCGATCGCAACCGCACCTCTCCCTTTGCCTTCACTGGCAACCGCTTTGAGTTCCGCGCCGTGGGCTCTAGCCAATCGGTATCTGGCCCCTTGATTGCCCTAAATACCATGATGGCCGATTCTCTGGGATGGATCGCCGATCAGCTCGAAGCCAAGCTCTTAGGCGGCGGTGATGTGGGCAACGCAGTGCAGTCGGTGCTCAAAGAGATTATGGAAAAGCACGGCGCGGCGGTGTTTGGCGGCAATGGCTATTCTGAAGAATGGCATACTGAAGCCGTTGAGAAGCGAGGTTTACTGAATATTCCAACGACGGCTGATGCGCTCCCGTACCTCAAAGATCCAAGTATCAAAACCCTGTTTGAAAGTACGGGTGTGCTATCCCCGACGGAGCTAGAAAGCCGGTTTGAAGTGTACGCTGAGCAGTACCTCCTCTTTATTGAGGTAGAAGCTAAGCTCGTCGCTGACATGGCAAAGACCTTAATTTACCCAGCGGCCATGCGTCATATGGGGGATTCTGCCGGAACCATCGCAGCGCTGAGTGACATTGGCATTGATATGGATAAAGCGCCCGTTGAAAAAGTGGCAGGGCTGGCTAAGAGCCTCTTGAACGGTGCGAATGAGTTGGAAGTAGCGATCGCTAAACACGATTTTGAATCCATCGAAGCGCACATGCAGTACTGCGCGGGCACCATTCGCGACATGATGGAAAAGGTTCGCGCTGACGCTGACGCGCTTGAAGGCGAAATCGCCGACGACCTCTGGCCATTGCCAACCTACGAAGAAATGCTCTTCATCAAGTAATTACTGAGGTTTAACTGAGGTTTAACTACGGCTTGCCCAGAGTTGAGCTGAAGTCGATCTAAAGCCTACTGCTACTAAACCTACGGATACTGAATCAAAAGCCGCCTATCACAGGTGGCTTTTGAGGTTTAAATGCTTTTTATTTATGTCTCTTGAGGTAGTCGCTCGGATTAAATTTTCCCCACATTTTTCGTAACACTCTTTTACAATAAAAATAATTAAAGATTGATTGACACCAACTGCGCTTAGCCCACCCTTCCTATGCCAGAAACGCTTACTCCCGATACCCTGACCAAACTCGCTTACCAAACCTTTCAGCAGGGCAAACAGGTCTTCGGCTTTGCCCACAAAACTCTCAGCACCCGCATCTTGAACACCGTCTCTCCTAAAGAGCGGAACGAACCCAACCCACTCACACCGGAGATGATCAAAAATCTCCAAACGCGAATCGATGCGCTGCTAGAAGCTGATTGGCAAGACGCTCAAAACGGCGTGTATCCCAAATCGGCCCTATTTGAAAATCGCTGGGATGACTTCTTCCGCTACTACCCCGAAATGTGCGTAGATCTCTCTAACATTTGGGAGCGCGCCAACGGCAGACGCCACCAAGAATTCAGTACAGGGATTGAAACCGAAGGCTACCCTGCTTACTACGTTCAAAACTTTCACCACCAAACCGACGGCTATTTCAGCGATACTTCCGCTAATCTGTACGATTTACAGGTAGAAGTCCTTTTTAATGGCACTGCCGACCCCATGCGCCGCCGAATTTTAGCGCCGCTAAAACAGCACCTCAGCGCAATGACACCCGCTGTAAGCACTACCCTACAACCCCTAAAGGTGCTCGATATTGCCTGTGGCACTGGCAACAGCCTCAAGTTAATTAACCAAGCCATGCCTAAGGTTGCTCTATATGGCGTGGATCTCTCGCCGGCTTACTTGCGTAAGGCCCACGAAAACCTAGCGAATGTCAAAGGAATTCCGGCTCAGCTAGTGCAGGCGAATGGTGAAAGCTTGCCTTTCGTTGATGAGTTTTTTGAAGCGACTACCAGCACGTTCCTTTTCCACGAACTGCCCGCTGAGGCTCGTCAAAACGTGATTAACGAAGCGTTTCGAGTCACTAAACCCGGCGGCATTTTTGTCATTTGCGACTCAGTGCAGGTATTAGACACGCCAGAATTTAAGCCGATGATGGAAAACTTTCCGGCAATCTTCCATGAGCCCTACTACCGTCACTACATTACTGACGACTTGGCGGCTCGTTTAGAAACCGCAGGCTTTACTGATATCACCACAGCCAATCACTTTATGAGTAAGTATTGGGTGGCCCTTAAGCCTGCAACTTAGGTATTTGCAGACTGAAAATGCAGACCAAAAATACCGCCTAAAGAAAACGTCGCACTACGATATGGTTGAGCTTGCTATTCTTTAGTGATTGCATATGCCTACCGTAGAACAGGCTTTTGCCTGTGTCAGAGTGTGTCAAATGCTCTCAACCGGCTGTCAGGCCATTCATATGTTTCGCTATAATAAGAATACTCAGATCGTTTTCATCTTGGCGGGCGTTACCAAAAGTTTAGAGATCTTAGTCTTTTCAGATGGTCATTGGAGCTTTAGCTATGAAGGAGCCTAACTTCAGTCATATGACTCGCTCAGAGCTGAGAGCCTACATCCTAGAAAATCGCGAAGATGATGAGGCGATTGAGGCGTTGATAAAGCGACGCAACCCCAACGCCAAAACCTATCCGTTTCCAAAAACTGAAGCTGATATAGCCGAAATGCAGGAAATTCTTAAAAGGCAGATTAGCAACATTGACGCCGCTTGAGTCTTGAAGATCTAGCCAGTAATAGCCTAATTGCTATGACTTACCTGTTAATAGTAGCTAGTTAATAGTAGCTAGCTTGTCAAATAACTGACGGACTTTTGCTAAGTCCTTATATCCAGGCGATCTTTCTAGTCCACTAGAGAGGTCGATTCCGTTGGGAGATAGTTGGGTGAGAGCGGTGAGGATATTGCCGGGAGTTAGCCCACCGGCTAGCAGCCAAGGCCGACGGGGCGAAAAGGATTTGAGCGCTGCCCAGTCTAATGTGTTGCCGGTGCCACCTAGCTGATCAGGGTGATAGGCATCGAGTAGCAGCATGTCGATATAGGATTCGTAGCTAAAAGCGGTGCTTAGATCTTCGGGGCCTTTGATTCTGAAGGCTTTGACGAGCTTGACATGAGCCAAATCGGCATAGCCTAGGGCATCGCGCAGGAGCTGACAGGTGGCGGGCGTCTCGTCGCCGTGGAGCTGAATAACGCTAAGACCAGCGGTTTTGGTGGTGGTCAAAATATCGTTGATGGGGGCATTGGCAAAGACGCCAAAATGCTGGATATCAGGGGCAATGCTACGGACGGTGGCCGTGATGGGAAAGATGCGTTCGGCGGGGGTGTAGCGCGGTGAGCGGCTGACGCAGATGTAGCCTAAGGCGGTGGCTCCGAGAGAGGCGATCGCCTCCCCTTGTTCCACGGTAGTAATCCCGCAAATTTTCACTTGAAGCATCTTTTATATTTAGGTTCTGTAGCTCGTTTTGCGATGAGCAGTCTACGGTAAGCAGACAGTGCGCTTAACAGCATAGCCGGTTATCCATAACTCTGGCGCAAGGTGACAGTAGGCAGAGTCGGTACAATGGGGCTATATCCATTTAACTGTAGGCTGCGATTGGCCCCGAAGGAGATCATTGATGCAAACTGGTTGGCGAGTGGGCGCTTTATTTAACATTCCACTATTTATTGACAACTCTTGGTTTTTTGTGGTGCTGCTGATTACCTTTATGCAGGGCAGCGATCCACAGTGGGCCGCGCTGGTGGGGCCGGTAGGAGCTTATGTGGCGGGCTTTTTGCTGGCGCTGTTGCTGTTCGCTTCGGTATTGGCCCATGAGTTGGGGCATAGCCTAGTAGCGAGATCTCAAGGGATTACGGTCAACTCTATCAAGCTATTTTTATTTGGTGGAATTGCTTCGATTGAGAGTGAGTCCAAAACGCCTGGGGAGGCATTTCAGGTAGCTATTGCTGGCCCTGCTGTCAGCTTTGTACTCTTCTTGGCTTTGGGCACGCTGAATCAGTTTGGTAATTTACCGCCGATTGCCAGTGGCGTAATTGGCAGTGTAGCCACGACTAACCTGATTTTGGCGTTGTTTAACCTGATTCCGGGGTTGCCCTTAGACGGTGGCCAAATATTTAAAGCGGCGGTATGGAAAGCGACGAATAGCCGAGCCAAAGGTGTGCGCTGGGCGGCAAAATCAGGTCAGGTTTTGGGGGGGGCGGCGATCGCCCTCAGCCTAACTGCCTTTTTCGTCACGGGTGATTTCGGGTTGCTATGGCCCGCGCTGATCGGTCTGTTCATTTTGCGTAATGCCAAAACCTACAGCCGCATGAACGATCTGCAAGAAGGGCTCGCGAAGCTTAAAGCAAGTGACGCTATTGCCCGTAACTTTCGCGTTCTAGATGCCAATATGCCTTTGCAGCAGTTTGCAAATGAGTGCCTACTGCAAGACAAAAAAACCGATCCCGTGTACTTTGCTTCTTCAGACGGGCGCTATCGAGGCCGCGTTTCATTGGAAGATCTTACCCAGGTGGAGCGCAGTGAATGGAACCATCGCACCCTGCACAGCATTGCCCGTCCGCTATTAGAGATTCCTCACGTCATCGAATCGACCCCATTAACTGAGGCTATTCAGCTTATGGAAGCGCAGCGACTCAATCAGCTTACTGTACTCACCCCGTCAGACGCGGTGGCAGGCACCCTGGATCGCGGTGAAATTGTGCGGGCAGTGGCCAAGCAGCTCAATTTTGCGATTCCTGAAACGATGATTCAGCGCATTAAAGAAGAAGGGGCTTACCCCGCCGGGTTGCAGTTGGGGGCGATCGCCGCTCAATCTCTTGAACAAGCTTGATGAGCCAACGGCTGCTGCTCAAATTCCACCTCAAAGCAGTCACTAGCGGATTGAGTCAGGGTTTGGACAATGCGCTCAAGACTCTCAGCCCTTTCAGCCCTCTCAGCCCTCTCGGCTGTTTGCAAAGCGGCGGGTAAATTAGGGGGCGATATCGATTCCCCGAAGACTGCTTTGAATAGATTGCTATTGGGGTGCAATCGCATGGAGCCATGCTGAAGCACACAGCCATTGCGATAGGCTTGAGCGCTGCCAATTAGCTTGTAGCCATCAGCCATCACCAAATCAGCCGCCGTAGCTGTGCCAAAACAGCTTGGATTGTGAATGTAGCCTCGTCCGGCTGCGCCAAAAGTGAGCCTGACATCTAAGCGCCGCCAGCCTTCAATCAAAAATTGACAGAGCTGCTGATAGACTTCGCGGCGCGATCCTTTGAGACCAGAAGTCACTAGCGCGTAGGTCAAATCGCCTTGGTGCAGCACCGCGCGTCCGCCAGTGGGTCTACGAACAATCTCGACGGGTTGGCCCTGCCATTGCAGCTTGTGCCAGTGATGAGGAATTTGGCGCTGGTGGTAGCCGAGCGAGAGGGTGGGCTTTAGCCAAGCATAAAACCGCAAGCTAGACGGCTGCAACCCCAACCCATGCTGATCGAGCAGCCAGCTATCGATCGCCATTTGCTTAGCGCCCGTGCCTTCCAAAAACGGAATGAGCCGCCAGGGCTTAGCTATCGTAGTAGGGGGCATCGTTAGGAGAGCGTTAAACTAAGCTGCTGGATAATCTGTGAGCAGCACTTCATCATTTTCATCGGCAATAGAGGCCACAATCGTCATCAGCCGCGAAATTTCACTGGCATTAATGTCTTTGAGCGTGCGCGTCGAAAACACCACCACGCGCTGATCGAGCAGACCAAAGCAAGCTTCAAACGTGCTGCCGCAGTTCAGCTCTAGCAAACGGCGCATCATCTGGGCTTCGTTTTGCACCGGCAGCTTATGCACCGGTGACCAGGTGGTCAGCATGTCCTCATCGGTTTCGCCTGAAAGCTGCACATACACATCTACGGTGCCGTAGCGAAACTTCCAAAGGTAGCCATCTTCAGAGCGATTGACCATCGCCGTACCCTCCTGCTCTAGGCTAGAAATGACGGTTTCAATCACCTCTACATAGCTAGTGACAAAAGAGGTTTCGCTATTTTCATCTTGCATGTTCGAGAGGTCAGAAGTGACAGGTGCAGAGGTGGCCATAACGATAGTTCACATAAAAAGCAAGCTGACATTCCCAACTCTATCGCTGGTTTTCCAAAAAAGGAAGAGCTGAATTTATCGAGTCTAGTAATCCGTTAGACAGATTTGTAGCCATTTAATCTTAGCTAGATGATTGAATAGCGCGATCGCTTAACCCTTTAATAATTGGCAAACCCCGGCTGATGGCGAATTAAGCTCAAAAATTCTTCTCGGGTTTTGGCATCTTCATCAAACACGCCCACCATCGCGCTCGTCACCGTCCAAGATCCGGGCTTTTGCACGCCTCGCATCGCCATACACATGTGACTTGCTTCCATCACCACCGCAACCCCTAACGGATCTAAAATTTCCTGCACGGCTTCGGCAATTTGACGGTTGAGCCGCTCTTGCACTTGCAACCGGCGGGCGTACATTTCCACAATTCGAGCTAGCTTACTGAGCCCCACTACCCGCTGATTAGGAATGTAGGCGACGTGGGCGCGGCCCATAAACGGCAGCATGTGATGCTCACACAGGCTAAAGAAAGTAATATCGCGAACGAGCACCATTTCATTGTGACCTTCATCAAAAATGGCGTCATTGACAATGGTTTCGAGCGATTGCGAATAGCCTTGGGTCAAAAAGCGCATGGCCTCGGCGACGCGGTGAGGCGTTTTGAGCAGCCCTTCACGCTCAGGATCTTCGCCGACAGAAAGCAGCATGGTGCGCACTGCTTCCATCATCGGGCCATTGTCTTGAGTCGGATCGATAGCCGAGGGCTGAGGCGAAGTTGACTGGCCATGCTTGGTTTGTCGATCAGGGCGGCTTTTGGGCTTTTGGTTCGTGCCCAGAACGCGCTCACTTAAGCTATTACTCAGGCCATTACTCAGGCCATTGTTTAAATCTGTTAAATCTGCGCCACTCGCCGCCGTCCGGTCTGCCGTCCCATCCGAAATAGTCATATAAAGGTGTTTCCAAAAATCAATGGTTTAAATTAGTTATTATCAGCTATCAACCAGGGGAGCCTTAACTTAACGCGCCTTGGCTAGGCGTGAGCGTCAGTTGAGAAATCACGGCATCCGGCGGCAAAAGGGCAGTGTGCAGAACGGTTTGAGCAACGGTTTGGCAAGAGAGCATCGCGGTGCGATCTAGCTTGACCTGCACGGTGGCGCTGTCCCAAAGTGGCGTATCTACTGCCCCTAAAAATAGCGTGACGGCGCGAATGCCGTAGGCTGATTCTTCAGTGGCGATCGCTGCGGTCAAAGCTGCTAGCGCCGCCTTACTCACCCCATACGCGCCCCACTGCTCAAACGATTGCTGCGCAGCAATCGAAGCAATATTGATAATTAGCCCGCTCGCTCGCTGCCGCATACCGGGCAAAACCGCTTGTACCACCTGAAACACACTCGTCACATTCAGCGCCATTACCTGCTGCCAATCGGCTAGCGGCATCTCTATTAAGCTGCCGGTGTAGCCCATACCCGCATTGTTAATCAGCACATCAATCGGGCCGATTTGAGCAATGACTTCGGCAATTTGTGCTCGCACCTGCCCCACGTCAGATAAATCAATCGTAAACCCTTGGGCGCTGATTCCTAAGGCATTTAGAGATTGAGCCAAATCGGTCAGCCGGTCGGTCGATCTAGCGACTAAGGCCAAATCAAAACCGGCTTTCGCAAATTCGATGGCGATCGCTCGTCCAATGCCAGAACTCGCGCCGGTAATTAGCGCGATCACCCCGAAAACACTCCGATTTGACGAAACTTGTCATAGCGCTGTGATCGCCGCTGCTCTGGACTTAGCTCTAGCAATACGTTTAGGTTCTGCGCTAGGGCCTGCTGGAGCGTATCAGCCGCCTCAATCGGGGCCGCATGAGCCCCGCCAATTGGCTCTGGTAAAAGCTGATCGAGAATGCCTAGATTCTTTAAATCCCAGGCAGTGACTTTGAGCGCTTCAGCGGCTTGCGCCGCGCGGCCAGCATCCTTCCACAAAATGCTGGCACAGGCTTCAGGGCTAGCCACGTAGTAAACCGAATGCTCGAACATCATCAGGCGATCGCCTACCCCAATACCGAGCGCACCGCCCGATCCGCCTTCGCCAATCACGGTGCAAATAATTGGCACATCTAGGCGAAACATTTCTCTGAGGTTATAGGCAATGGCCTCGCCCTGGCCCATTTCTTCGGCTTCAAATCCTGGCCAAGCCCCCGGCGTATCGATAAAAGTCATAATCGGCATCCCAAACCGATTGGCATGTTCCATCAGCCGCATGGCCTTGCGATAGCCACCGGGCACCGGCATCCCAAAATTACGGGCCACGTTGTCTTTGGTATCGCGACCTTTTTGATGGCCCAGCATCATCACCGGCCTGCCTTGAAAGCGAGCAATACCGCCGACTAAAGCCAAGTCATCTTTGCCGGAGCGGCGATCGCCATGCAGCTCTATCCACTCATCGCTAATCGCCTGAATATAGTCCAGCGTGCTGGGCCGACGCGGATGCCGCGCCACCTGAATTCGCTGAGCAGGCGATAGGCTGGTAAAAATTTCCTGCCGCAGCTGCTGCGCCCGCGACTCTAGCTGATAAATCTGATCAGAAACATCGACATCATTGTCTTCAGCCAATTCACGAATTTGCGTAATTCGGGCCTCTAGCTCAGCTAAAGGCTTCTCAAAATCCAGCAAAATTGGCTTCCGTTCAGTCGTTGCCATAGGGGATACAAAGCTCAGTAGGGGGTAGATCTAGATTAGCCTATGGCCGATTCAGTCCGCTCATCTAGACCCCTATCAGCACTATAAATTTCATATCAGCAGCGGCCTAAAGCTATGTTGCACCGAGGCTTCACCAAATTTATACTGCCTGCGATGATACCGAGGTGGCCTAGGTCTTGAATATCTATCGGGGGTAAGTGGCCCAAAAATCAGTAGCGATTAAATTACTTCACTTCCTCGTCCAACCTGCGGAATGTGCGCTCCTAGCTTCTCGCTCCGCCATACCTCAAGAATTTACCGATGGTTTGGCCATCACCGGTAATTCTGCATACTGGGAATTTGGATGCCTGGCGCGGGCCAGCAGTTCGGCTTCGGCAGGCACTCTGAGCTTTGAGGCTAACCCCCAAAACTCCAGCATTTTCAGAAACCTAAAGGTGGGGTCAGGAAGATAAACAACCTTACCATCGCGAATCGTAATGCCCTGGCGGCTAGACGCCTGAAAAGCGTGATGCATATTATGCCAGCCTTCACCCAATGCAATAGACGCCACAAATCCATTGTTTCGGCTTTGGTCATTGGTAGCAAATGGCTGCTCGCCCATGATGTGGGCAAGAGAATTCACAGTTTGAACACCATGGAAAAGAAGGGTTGTGCTGAGGAAGAAGGCCCCGAGATACTCGATTCCGCCAAGGAAATAGGAGATAGCCCCTAGGGCAATAAGAGGAATAAAATGCAATCGGTCAATAAGCTTTAAAACCAGGTCACTTTCAATATCATTTGGCAGTTTGGTGGGAAAGTTTCGCTGAGTTAATAACCAACCTCCTTGAGACCACAAAAATCCTTTAATGCCTTGACTCGGAGTATGAGGAGAGTGGTTGTCTAGAGCTTGATCGGTATGTTGATGATGTGCCAAATGGTGGGCCTTCCACCAACTTGGGCCCATTTGCCCCGCCGATGCGGCCACAATACAACCCACCCATTTAACTAGAGAAGGAGCCTGATAGGATTTGTGGGTAATAAGCCGATGATAAATACCAGTTGTTGCCATCATACGGCCAAGGTAAAGCATGACAATCCATAGAGCAGAACCCCACGACAGTCCAGTCATTAAGACAAGCAATGATCCTATGTGACAGACAATTATCTGTAACGGGCCAATGATTCTATAGGAAGCGAGAGTAAATAGAGAGTATGGCCTCATTTTTTATGGTCGTAATAGGGTAGTTCGCAATGATCGGCCTTAGAAATTTGGGCCTCTGTGACAAGGCGATAAGTATGACAGATAGCTGTTATCTTTGGGTTGAAAACTGAATGGCGGGCTTGGCCGTAGCCATAGCCTCTGGTGTTTTAGGATGCACCCGCAGGATATAGACCGCCTGTTCAGGCATAGGCATGGTGGTGTGATGGTCGGTAGTAATTGGGTACCAATCCATCGGGAAGCAGTCGCGGCTGTAGAGGCTGAAATAAAGGCTGTGGGTATTTCGTAGGGCTGGGGGCAGATTGAGGGTGAGCTGCTTGCCCCGGTCTAGAGCGCCATAGAAAAAATGGGTTTCGGGGTTGGGAACAGGCAGAAAAATAGGTTTAACGATGGATGACGGCAGCCATTTTAGCCAGCGTAGCAGGGGATAGACGTAGAAGTTTAAGCAACTGTATAGAAGCCCCCGTCGGGTAGCCAACTGGCGGTAGAACTGGTTGAAATCTGAGGGTGCTGCTAGGGTCTGGGAGGTCAGGGCGAGGGTGTCATCTACGGAGATAGCGGGTAATTCTACCGGGTTATTCCAGTCGTAGTGGCGCAGGCCCACCAGATAGCGCCCCGGTGGCAGCTCAATGGTGGCGCTAGGTTGGTCGGGGGGAATGGTGAGGGAACCAATGCTGGTGATGGTTTTATAGCCTTTGAGGGTATAGATTACCGCCGTCCAGGAGGGAGCCGATTTCCAGAGGAAGTTGACGTCTATCGTGAGGCGACTCGTGACGGTGAAGGGACCTGCGATCGCAATCAGGGAATGCAAATTCCAGCGGGCCCGACTCATGGTCCACAGCAGCTGCAGCGGCGACTTCAGAAAATCGGCGGAGACCACCTGCCAGTCGGGTTTGGCCTTGGCATTATTGGGATTGTAGTAGCGGCTGACTAGGGTCAGAACGCCCTTAACCAGGCGAGAAAACCCAAAGGAAATCAGACCTAGGGGAATTTCCCAGAGAGGAGCGAGCGAGGTTAGAAGGGTCATAGGCTAGGTTCCGGAGCAATGGTGGTAGGCGCAGTCTCCGACGAGTTAGATCGCGGTTCAAGAGCGATCGCCGCCAGGATGATCTGAGCCAACCCTCCGGGGTCGTCGGTAGGCAGGTCGTGGCCCCCGGGTAGGGTAAACCGAGTTGCCTGGGCCAGGCTGGTTTGTAACAGTTGCCGATCTTCTGGGCGGTTGAACTGGCTGTCGCGTCCCAGCACCAGAGTACTCGGCACTTGGATGGTCTGTAACAGTTGCCCGTAGCCCTGGCGATCAAGCAGGCCACCGCTCAGGCTCAAGGTGGTGCGAGTTTGCAGGCGAGGGTCTAACCGCCAGCTAACGCCATCGTCAGTATCCACAGTCAGGCGTTTTGCTAGTATTTGGGCCGCCTGGGGCGAGAGGGTAGGTTTTAGCGATCGCAGCCGCTGCACCGCTGCCGCCAAAGAGGGTAAAACCACCCGACTGGGGGGAGTCGCCAGAGCATCCAGCTGGGTCGCTAACTGAGCTGTAATATCTACTGCTAGATTACTGGCGGGCACTACCGGCTCTACCAGCACCAGACGAGAGATCCGCTCTGGCCGCAGGCTGGTTAAAATCGCCGCCAGCACGGCCCCCATGGAATGCCCCACCATCATCAAAGGTTCAGGCCCCAGGATCTGGGTCAGCTGATCCAGATCGCCCAAGAAATCGAGCATTTGGTAGCCACCATCAGGGCCAGCGTGTTCTGAGCGCCCGTGCCCTCGTAGATCTGGGGCGATCACATGATAGCCCTGCTGGGCCAAAGTAAAGGCCACCCCGTCCCAGGCAGCGCCATGCTCCAAAATGCCGTGGAGACAGAGCACCCGTGGCCCATCTTGCGGCCCCCAGTGACAGAGGTAATACCGCCGTCCCCGAACCGTCACCCAATCTTCGGTCATCGCCGCGAGGGGAGTGTAGTCGGCGGGCAAAGGTGTAGGAAGAGCCGCCGGGGAAGCTAACGCAGTTTCTACGGATTGTTCTCGCGGCAGCGCATAGCCAAATTGATCCGCTAGTTGTTGGTTGGCCCACCGGAGTGTATGAGGGAGCTGAATTGACTGCCACGCACTGGCCAAGTGAGCCTCAATTTTGCTACGTCGCCGGAAGTTGGGGTCATCCACCGCCAGAGATTGAGCGCTTACGCCATCGGTCATGCGGCGTCCTTCGTAGGGGGTCAGTACCGCCGGGTCAAAGGGCAATCCCAGAAAGTCGCAGAGGTCGCGCATGGTGGCTTCTGGATCTACCACCAGATCCTCATACCGCAAAAAGTAGTGGCGATCGCGATCCACTGTCTTGAGAAACGCCAGAATATTTTTATTACAGGTTTGCCACACCTGTTCCGCCAGCCGATAGGGGTCGGCAGGCTCCAAGTCAAAGATCTTATGCATCCGGTTTTGCACAAAGGAGTCGAGAACCGCGTAGGGGTGCCGCACCAAGTGAATGTACTTAGCTCTCTCAAAGATTTGCTCAGCCCGGTGCAGGGTTTCTAGGCTCAGGCCATAGGTGGGGGATTTATCGACCAGGAGCCGCCCACCGGCCATTTGCTGGAGTTTGTCGTACACCACCGGAGTTGTAGTTTCATGCTCGCGCCACTCATTCAGCAGGGTCTGGGCCTGATGGGCATCCACCTGAAGTAGTTCCATCACCGCCCGCTGCAGACCCTCTTGCAGGTAGCTGTGGCCCAGGGCTGTTTGCTGGGCCGCCAGGGTGTTAAAGGGCAGTAAATGTAGCTCTGGTGGGCAAAACAAACCGGGATGTCCGGCTAGCATCACCCGTAGTAGGGTTGACCCTGATCGCGGCGCTGACAGCAGAAAACCCATAGCTGGATTTCGGTGGGTCGGCAGAGGATGCAGCGGGGCAGGAGGCTGCCAAGGTGTGTGTGCCAGAGCAGACGTATCCTCCCACTGCTCCGCATCCTCTAGGGTAGCAGGCTGGTGAATGCGAACTAACTCACTAGCCACATAGGCTGCCAAATCAGCCACAGTAGGATGGGCTAATACCTCGCGGGGGTAGAGCACCAGTTCTAGGTCTTGCTTGCAGAGGGCCAGCAAATCCATTGTCATCAGTGAATCGAAGCCCAAATCTAACAGGATAGCCTCGACCGGCACGTTCTGCTTCAGCCCGGTCACCGTAGCTACTTGGCTTTGGAAATAGGCTTTCAGCTCAGCCACCCGCTCTGCTTCAGAGAGCGCCAACAGGTGCGGCAAGCGAGATCGGGCTGAGGATCCGGTAATCTCAACCGGATCCTCAGCCGTTGGCAAGGTCGCGGAAGCCACCATTGTGGACAGGATGGGGGGCGGTGTGGCAGTGGGCAGATAGCGCAGCAGCTTGGCCCAGTCCAGGTTAGCGATGCCTAGATGGGGGGAGGTCAGGGCGGCCCCTCGACGTAGCACCGTACCCAGCCATTGCAACCCCTCGGCCACAGACAGGGGCACCATACCCCGCTGGCTCCAGGTGGTAGCGGTGGTCTGTTGTTCTACGGCCATGCCCACCTCCTGCCAGGGGCCCCAGCTGAGGCTGAGGGCGGTCAGACCCTGCTGGTGGCGATGGTAGGCCAGGGCGTCGAGGCCAGCATTGGCGGCGGCGTAGTTGCCCTGACCAGGGGAGCCTAACAGGGAGGTAACGGAGGAAAACAGCACAAACCAATCGAGGGAGAGGGACTGGGTGAGCTGGTGCAGGTGCCAGGCACCCTGAAGTTTGGCCGGCATGACCCGCCGGAACTGCTCCAGGGATTGATTGATCAAAGAACCATCGGCCAGGGTACCAGCGGCGTGCAGCAACCCCCGCAGCGGCGGCAACTGAGCCTGGATACGGTGCATTAAAGCAGAGAGGGCGGCGCGATCGCCCACATCCACCGCTTCGACCCACACCGTGGCTCCCGCCTGGCGCAGCAGCGCCAAAGCCGCTTCGACCTCTGCCTTTGGCCGCCGCCGGCTCACCAGCACCAGGGTACGTGCCCCCTGCTCAACCAGCCAACGGGCCAGCCGCAGCCCCAGACCACCCGTGCCGCCGGTAATTAGGTAGGTGGCCTCCGCCTGAATCGGTAGCTCTGCGATCACGGCGGTTTCAGTATCGGGCTCCAAATCGATCCGCTGCAAGCGAGGCACCCAACACTGGCCAAGTCGCAGCGCGATTTCGTCTTCTCCATCCTGGCCCAGGATGTGGTTGACCAGATCGGGGATAATCGTCTTCTCTGGGGATGGATGGGGGGATAGACAAGCGAAGGGGAAGTCGATAAGACCACCCCAGAGTTCGGGATGCTCTAGGCGCAGGGTGCGGCCCAGACCCCAGAGAATCGCCTGGGGCGGAGCCACGACCGGGTCACTAGCCCCCACGGATTGAGCCCCTTGGGTGATGAGCCAAAGCCTAAGATAGGGTTGATCCGAGTTGGCCACTAAAGCCTTGAGCAGTGCTAACACCGGTTCGGCGACCCGGTCAGGCCAAGCCTTAGCCTCTTCCAGAGGGCTGACGGGGGCGATATAGAGAATTTCAGTCAGGGGATGGCTAGTTTCCCTAGTTTCCTTGGAGGAAACCCTGCCGTTTTGAGCCACAGCCTTCAGGGCAGTTAGCAAGGGCTGAAAAGGGTTGTCTTGACTGAGGTCTATCTCGTACTGGTCGGGCTGGATCTGCTGAAAGTCTTTCCCGGGAGTAACGCGAATTGGGCGAATCCCCCGCGATCGCAGCACCGGACTGAGATGGGGCCACAGGTCATCGCTGTCCCCCATCATTAGCCAGGCCCCCGCTCGCGGCTTAGCGGTCGGAGCGGGCCGAGACTGGGGCTGCCAGGTAATGCTATAAGCGGCACTGCGGGAAGTCGGCTCTGGGGTCGGAACACCATCGGTGGAAGCAAGGGCCCCGATTTGAGCAACGGGCTGAGCGGCAATAGGCTGGGAGGCAATGGGGAGATCGACCCAGTAGCGCTGTCGTTGAAAAGGATAGGTCGGCAGCGCCAACTTATGGCGGGGGTAGGGTTGGTCGAACCCTTGCCAGTTAATCAATACCCCGTCCAGGTATAGCTTTTGGAGGCTCTGGCCCAGAACCGCCCAATCATCCCGCTGCCGTCTCAGGGAGGGCAACCAGCAGCCGTCCCTAGCCGCTGGTAAACACTGCGGCCCTAAACGCGACAGCACCGGGTGGGGGCCAATTTCTAGAAAGTGGGTGTAGCCCTGCTCGTGCAAAGCCACCATGCCTTCGGCAAACCGTACCGGCTGGCGGGCATGACGACGCCAGTAGGTAGCATCTAAGGTTTCCCCAGGAGCTAAGTAGGTGCCGGTCAGATTGGTCACTAGGGGAATGCGGGGCGTCTGGAAGGCAATCTGGTGGGCCACATGCTCAAACACATTTAGAATGGGCTCCATTTGGGACGAGTGAAAGGCGTGGGATACCGCTAAAGGAGTGACGGCAATCTGGCGATGGGCGAATTCCTCCAACCGGGGTTCCACGTCCTCCCGCAGCCCGGCGATGACGGTATTGTGCGGCCCATTCAGGGTCGCGATCGCCACCTCATCTCCCCAAGAAGCAATCACTTGGGCTACTGTCTCGGCATCGGCCATGACCGCGGCCATCATGCCGCTGGCGGGTAACGACTGCATGAGCTGGCCCCGTTTAGCAATCAGCCGTAGGCCATCCTCTAGGCTAAACACCCCAGCCACGCAGGCCGCCACATACTCTCCCACGCTATGGCCCAACACCGCCGCAGGCTGTACCCCCCAGGATAGCCAGAGCTGAGCCAGGGCATACTCCAGGGCAAACAGGGCTGGCTGGGTGTAGTTGGTTTGATGAATCAACCCATCCTCCGAGGCGTCAGGATAGAGGATCGTCAGCAAGGGGCGGTCTAAATAGGCACGAAGAATCTCGTCGCAACGCTCCAGAGCCGCTCGAAAGACCGGCTGGGTTTGGTAGAGTAACTGACCCATACCGGGATACTGGGATCCCTGCCCCGTGAACAGCCAGACTACAGCCGGTGCTTTTCCTGGCCCCGGCAGGGCGGTTTGTAGGGTTTTAGCGGTGTCGGTAGCCACCCCCCCGGCAAAAACCGCGAGGGCTGACTGAAGCGCCGCCGGAGTGGCAACCCTCGCGGCCAGCCGATAGTTGAACCCGGTGCGCCCGGTATTAGCGGTGTAGCAAAGATTGGCTAGGTCCTGTTCCGGCAGCTCTGGCAGCAGATCCAGGTACTGGTTCGCCAGAGAACGTAGGGCGGTTTCGCTACGGGCCGAGAGGGTCAAGAGATGGCTAGGCCGCTCTAGATCTAGATCTATGGCGGAGATAGGGGGCGGGGCCTGCAAGACCATGTGGGCATTGGTGCAGCCAAAACCAAAGGAACTCACCCCTGCGATCGCGTGTTTCGAAAACTCGGGCCAGGGCTGCGTCTCGGTCTGCACTTGAAGGGGCAGCCGATCAAAAAGAATGTAGGGGTTGGGCTGATGAAAGTGCAGGTTAGGTACCCAGGTCTGGTGCTGGAGGGACAGGGCCACTTTAATCAGGCTGGCAATACCGGCAGCGGCTTCGGTGTGGCCAATATTGCTCTTTACTGACCCAATGTGAATCGGCTGCCCCTCAGCATGGGTGGGGCTAAACACATTGCCTAAAGCCTTGGCCTCAATGGGGTCGCCCAGCAGGGTGCCCGTGCCGTGGGCTTCGATATAGCTGACTTGGGCCAAAGGCACCCGGGCCTGCCGATAGGCATCGCGCAGCACCTGCTCCTGGGATTCGCGATTGGGGGCGGTGAGGCCGTTGGTGCGGCCATCTTGGTTGATAGCGCCGCCGCGAATCAGAGCATAGATGCGATCGCCCTGGGCCAAGGCTTGAGACAGCGGTTTTAGCACCACCGTGCCTGCTCCCTCGGCTCTGACAAACCCATTGGCGGCAGCATCAAAGGCTTTGCAACGGCCATCGGGAGACAGGGCCGTGAGTTTGCTAAATCCAATGGTCAGGGACGGAGTGACCATGACATTGACGCCCCCGACCAGAGCCAGACTAGACTCGCCTCGCCAGAGGCTCTGGCAGGCCAAATGCACCGCTACTAGCGAAGAGGAGCAGGCAGTATCTACCGATAGGCTGGGCCCCTGGAAATTGAGCAGGTAGGAGATCCGATTGGCCAGCATGGTGGTGGCTAGCCCCGTGGTGGTGTAGGCACCGATCTGGTCGTTTTGCTGAAGCAATAGTTGGCCATAGTCGAGGGTAGAGGCCCCGACAAACACCCCGGTTTTGGTACCGCTCAAATCTTGGGGCACAATCGCCGCATCCTCTAGGGCTTCCCACATCACCTCTAGCAAGAGCCGCTGCTGGGGGTCAATGTAGGCCGCTTCACGGGGGGCAATACCAAAAAACTCAGGGTCAAACTGATCGATCTGATCGAGAAAGCCTCCCTGGCGGCAATAGTGTTTGCCCGGTTGGGTTGGGTCGGCGTCATAAAAGTCGTCCAAGGGCCAGCGATCACGGGGTACTTCGCAGATCGCATCTTGGCCCTGGGTGAGCAATTGCCAGTAAGCCCGCAGATTGGGCGCGCCGGGGAAACGACAGCCCATGCCGATAATGGCGATCGGCTCGGGGACACCTCTAGCGTCCCCGAGCTGCACCGCTAACAACAGGCGTTGCTCTGGCGAAAGATTATCAATTCGCCGGGCCAAATCGTTCACAGGCTTACTCCTTAACTCCACTCAATGCTTGGGGTGCTTAACAGGGCTTGAATTTCAGCGTCTGAGAGCAGGCCAAGTTCTCGCATCAAACTCTCAACTTCGGTATCGGTATGGGCCTGTTCTGACAGCATTACCTCTGGAGCCGCCGCCGCCGACTGGGCCGAGGCCAGATAGACAGATAACGCCTCGATGGTGGGATATTCATAGACCAGAGTAGGGGAAAGGGAGACGCCCAGAGCCGAATCCAACGCCTGGGCCAGCTCTACCGCCGTCAGGGAATCGAGGCCGTGCTCGGCCAAGGGTTGCCGCACATCCAGAGATGCCTTGGGTACCTTTAAGGTAGTGGCTAGCCAGGTGACCATCCAATCTGCGATCGCAACCGGTGTCCCTAAATCCGTTGCCAAGGCCATTGGAGCAGAGGCCACTGGAGGAGAGGCCACTAGAGTAGAGGACTGAGCGGCAACCCTTTTCTCCTCGCCCTGATGGCCCTCTGATATGCCCCTATCTTCTCTATCCTCCTCAGCCGTGACCAGGGACTCTACGGCAATCAGTTTCTCCTCGGTTCCCAACGCCTCCCTCGCCGTTGCTGCCGACCAGCTGTAGACCACCTCAAACTGCCCATCTAAAAACATTGATCGGCACAGATGGCGCTGCACCTTGCCGCTAGAAGTCTTGGATATGGCGTTGGGCTTCAGCAACAGAATCGCCCCTACCTGCAAGTCGTGATCTTCGGCAATAGCACGACGCAGAGCCGCCACCACACCTTCGGGGTCAGCGTTACGCAAAGCTGTACGCTTCAACTCATGGACAATTACCAAGTGCTCGGCATCGGCCCATTCCACCGCAAAGGCTGCTCCACCCCCCGGACGCAGGGCATCATGAGCCTGCTCGGCAGTGGCCTCAATATCCTGGGGATAGTGGTTGCGGCCTCGAATAATAATCAGGTCTTTGAGACGACCGGTGACATACAGATCGTCTCCCTGTAAAAAGCCCAGATCCCCGGTGCGCAAAAAGGGGCCTTCCCCACTGTCGACTAGGGTAGCCTTGAAGGTCTCTAGGGTAGCCGTTTCCCGCCCCCAGTAGCCCTGGGCAATGCTGCGAGAATGGCGAACCCAAATTTCTCCAATAGTGTCAGGAGGGCAGAGGCGGTGGCTATCTGGATCAACAATGCACACCTGATTTGGGATGGCGGGCTGGCCACAGCCGACAATAGGCCGAGCGGCATGGGCATTGGTGGGGGCCACCCGAGTGACCCGGTTGTTTTGCAGGTCACTGGCCTTGAGGGTGAGGGGCTGGGGCTGGGGCTGCCCCGATTCTCCGGTGACCAGCAGAGTGGTTTCAGCCATGCCGTAACAGGGATAAAACGCCTGGGGGCTAAAGCCTCTGGGGCCAAAGGCTTCAGCGAATTTATCTAGGGTTTTCTGGTGGATGGGCTCGGCTCCGGTGAAGGCAAGTTCCCAAGCCCTGAGATCCAGCGTCTGACGCTGCTCCAGGGTGGTTTTTTGTACGCAGAGGTCGTAGGCAAAGTTGGGCCCGCCGCTGGTAGTAGCTCGGTAGTGGGAAATGGCCTCTAGCCAGCGCACCGGGCGCTGTAAAAATGAGACGGGAGCCATCAGGGTCATTTCGGCCCCGACATAGAGGGGCTGCAAAATACCGCCTACTAGTCCCATGTCGTGGTACGGGGGCAGCCAGGAAACTCCTCGACTGGTAGCAGTGTTGCCAAAGCAGCGGCTAATCAGTTCAGAATTGTGCAGCAGGTTGTCGTGGCTGATCATGACCCCCTTCGGCAGGGCCGTCGATCCAGAGGTGTACTGCAACAGGGCCAGGGTGTGGGGATTGACTACCGGAGGGCACCACTGCTGGGCCAGATTGGACTGCAAGTCATCGGTACTCAGACAGTAGAGCGACCGCAGATGGGGTGTTTCGACCAGTCGTCGCTCTAGCTTTTGGAGGGTGGCGTTGTCAGTCAGGGCGACGGTAGCCCCAGCATCTTGCACCATGGCCTGAATGCGATCCAAGGAGCGGTTAGGGCGGGGTGGGTAAGCTGGCACTGCGATCGCCCCGGCATAGAGACAGCCAAAAAAGGCCGCAATGTAGTCTAGCCCGGCGGGATAGAGCAACAGCACGGGCTGGTTCTGGCAATTTAAATCTTGCAGCAGTACGGCGATCTCCTGGGCTTTCTGCTGAAGCGCCCCGTAGGTGATCACCTGAGCTATCTCTGGAGTACCCTCCGTTAGAAACCGATAGGCCGTGCCTTGTGGGTTGTTCTGGGCCCGCCAGGTCAATAGCTCCACAAATGTCGTCGCATTCGGGGCCGTCGCATTTGGGTTCGTAGCATTCGGCAATGGCTGTAACAACTCCTGATTTAGCTCCTGGTTCAACATATCCACAGTCTTGAGAAAATCGGAGTAGTGTAGCTGGCAACAGTGCACCAGCCACACCGCTGCGATCTCGCTGCCCTGTGATCACCCCAGGATCTAAGGGATACGCACCCAGCATCTAGTTTAGCTAGGCAAGCTCTCAAGGGCAGCAGACTTGATCGTGGCCTCATCGGCACCATAGCCAGAACTATTACAGCGGGAAAATAGCGGATACCTCCTTTATCTCAGGAGGTCTGCCTAAGCGCATTCTAGAATACTAGTATAGGTAATGGGAACGGTTAATTACCCTCTGAATTCCATACACGGTAGACAGGACGGTAGATAGGGTTTGGCCAACAGGCCCAGACAAAAACCTAGGATCTGCGCCAGGACTAGATAGCCTATGGCCAATAGCATAGATATGACGCCGGTAGTCACCGCAACTAGTTTTGAACAATCCATAGGTCGAGCCTTCACTCAACGTACTATGGATGGCCCTCACGTCTAGTCTCGGGGAACAGATATTTCCCGACCATCCGTAGGACGATGGTATCACTTACCCTCCCATAGATTGCGATCAACGGCCAATGGCAAGGGGACAGTACCCAAAATGGGTGAACGAAAAAAGCGCGGTGATAGATGACTAGGCTATTTGTACCAGAAATCATGCCAGCGCTGCGAGCCAGTGAGATAACAAGCCCGCAGCGACATCACGGCTTCAGCGCTCAATTAAAAGGCTTAATTAATTGGTAAATCTTATTGGCATGGCTTCGGCCTTGATGTCAATGGCATCGTCAAGGCTGCCCTCCACGATGCCCTCTCTCGCCCGCTCAACGGCGGCTTCTTCGGGCAGCATTTTTAGCCGAATTCTGCGACTGTTGGCGCTCTCAGCATCGCCTAGCTGGACTTCTATCAGATCGCTGCATAAAGGAGCGAGGGCGTTGAGGAGCGATCGCAAGTGCGGGGTGCTTTCACCGCTATCGACATAGACCCGATCAGCAAGCTTATTTATCCGTTTCCAAGCGGTGTACAGCTTCACGGCGGCCTGCTCTAGCTGTGTGGCCTGATTGACCAAATCGGCAGCAGAATTTAAGCAGCCGACACGCAGGGCTTCATCTAACGCTAGCTCTAGATTGACTTGAGCGGCATCGAGCGATTGCACCTGACTAGCCGCTTCGATGTAGCGCGACAGGTACTTGGCCTCGGCGGTCACCTGCTTAAGAGTTTCGACGTCAGGATTTTCATCGACTTCGTTTCTTAAGGTCTGCTGGTGAGCGGGCGGCAGCTTTTCCATTTCTTTTACCAGCGGCGTCACATAGCGGGCCGGAATGGTATTGTCGGCGGCTTTTGAGCGCACTGATTCAGGAATGAGGGTGGAGTTAATCGCCGTCCAGTCATCGGAGAGCGTTTTGACTTCTTTGCGGGTGATCTGCTCGCCTCGGCGGGCTGCTTCGGTGACAATTTGCTGCACTTCCGGCGAAGCGTGGGCGGTTTCAATAAAGGCGCGTTTGCTGAAGCGATTGACGTCTTTGGTTTCGATGAGACCGTCTTCGATCATCTGATCGGCGCTGTTGGCGAGATCTATCAGGACGTAGGCTTGGCTTTTGCTCACGTCTTTGTCTTTGAGCCAGTTTAAAAAGCCGATGCCTTTGCCGTTATTGGGGCCGTTATCGCTGGTATCGGCATCAGCACTGCCGCTGCCATTACTTTTGACGGTGCTGCCGCGCTTCTCGCGATCGCGCACCACCCGCAATATCCGTCCGCGCCAAATATCGGTCTGCAAATCAAAGCGATCACACACCTGCCAAGCCACATTAACCTGCTGATGAAACTCATAATCGCTCAGATCACTCTCAACATCAGGAACCGAAACTTCTAATTCAACCGACTGATCAGGGCCAACAATATCTGCCGTGAACTGCTTCACTACCATCTAAAATCCCGTAAGTCGAACCATTATGCCATAGCCGCTTGCGCCTCAATAAGCCAGATTTTAGGCCAAGCTTTAGGCCAGATTTTGAGCCAAGTTTAAGGCCAGATTGCCGCCGTACAGTGCCGTGAATGTAGTATCTCACTGGCCGAGTTGCATTCCTAAACTCAGCAGACTTTTAACAATCCAAAACGACAGCGCTGCCATCCCAATCACCAGCGCCAGCAGAGCCACAATCACCACGCCCGCAAACAATCGATCTGCTGCACGACTAGGGGTTGGGTTGGCAATGTGCTTTTCTAGCAGCGCCACATTTTGACTGTTGGCTTTCCAAGTCACGTCAAATAAATCGCCCAGCACAGGCACAGTGCCTGAAAGCGTATCTAGCACAATATTAAATCCCATGCGACCCAGCGTCGCCGCAGGCAGGCCCATTTTGGCTCCTTCGTAGACGATATAAACGCTCATTAGGCCAGTGAGCACATCGCCGCCACCGGGCAGCAAACCTAAAATTGGATCGAGCCCAATGCGGATATCAGATCCCGGAATGCCGATAGCATTATCAAGAACGTGACTGATTTGGCGAAGCCGATTCAGCGAGGCCGATCCTGGAGATGAAGAGGACAGTGGTAGAGGCATAGCAACGAGCGATCTAATCCGCCGGTAGAAAATGATGGAGAAATAAAATGTTTAAAGATCTTAAAGCAAGTGTGAACCGTCGTTTTGATAGGCTTACTTCATGATTAGCCTGACAACCTTCGCTTACCAAAACCGACCTAACAAAAAGTTAAGCAGGCTTTCTTAAGAACGTCTTCTACCTCTTGACCCGTTATGGCAGACTCTACCCCTCAAACTTGTCCGATTTGCAGCGTGAAAATCGTGGTCGGTAGCCCCGGTGGCGATCGCGTCCTCTTTTCCTCTGGCCCGTCCGGTACTCGCACCAAACTTTGGGCCAGAGTATGTCAATTTAATCAAAAACCCGGCTGCATTAACCAGCAGGCCAAAGAAGCCACAATCTCCGCTGACGACTACTACAAGTCTGAGGTCCCTACAGGTGACGCCTAAGAGCTCAGTAAGCCATAATTACTGACATCAATCAGCGTTGATATTGGTTGTCCAGTTCTATTTACTGAATTATCTTCTATGAAACCGACCAAATTTAGATTGCTCCTATTTCCGGCCACACTATTTCCCATTAGCCTGAGCGCTACGCTAGGCACCGCTCGCGCCGAAGCCCAGCTTTACAACCCCCCTGTGATCGGCCGTGAAGAAGTGAGCGCGACGCTGACAACTGACGATATTCCCACTGGCTTTGGTGGCTTCGCCAAAGACTACGTCATCACGCTTGAAGCTGGCGATCAAGTTACTATCGACGCGATTTCTAGCGACTTTGATACACTCGTAACCCTCATGGATGCCAGTGGAGTCACTGTCAGCGAAAATGACGACGGCCCCGATGGCAGCACTAATTCCTTACTCTTTGCTCGTATTAGCGAAGCTGGCAAGTACACCGTCCGTGTTCGTTCTTATGCGGGTGAAGGCGCTGGCCCTTTCACCGTTAAAGTCGCCCGTTTACGCCCGATCTAGTTTTTTGATCCAATCTTTTTTTTCAGCACTGTTTAGGGCCTGAGTCAACTAAATGCTAGTTTTTCTAATTGACTGATGCCTTCAAAAACTTTCTTGCGAGCGTCCCCCTAGTTTGCTACTTTGGTTAAGCGCAAAAAACGCATGCCGGGATAGCTCAGTTGGTAGAGCAGTGGATTGAAAATCCTCGTGTCGGCGGTTCAAATCCGCCTCCTGGCATTGGCCCTTGATCATCATCTTTGATTAAGCTTGGCCGTATTGATAATGTCGAATTCCACCATTCGTTGATAGCCGTCAGCAATCGATTAATCGGTTGTGGACTCTATTGAAGTCGTGAAGTCGGTGCTAAATATCGGGATGATTTTTCCCAGGTTTGAACGAGCTTTCAAATAGTTCAGCATTCAATTCATACTCTAAATCAGCAACGCCCCGTACAGAGAATGGCCGCTTGAAGAACTTGTTGAGTTAATAGCGTGGGGTCTATTTAAAGTTACGGCTAGCGACACCAACGCCCTAGCAGACAAACAAAACCTTACAGGCCGAATGGCCTGTAAGGTAACGCTTTATTGACATACCCCCAAGGGAATTCGAATCCCTGTCGCCTCCGTGAAAGGGAGGTGTCCTAGGCCTCTAGACGATGGGGGCGCATGTATTTGAACCTTTATAAGGGTAACCGCTATCTGTGCGTTGTGTCAAACTTTAATAGTATTTTTTCTGATGGCTTATCTAAGTTGATACTTTTAACGCTTGAAGCCAAATTTGCCTAGCACTAATGTGTGAGCTGTGTTGGTGTGTGGGCTGTGTTGGCTATTGATTTAGCATTTGCTAAGTGGGTAGTTGCTTTAGGCAAGGCGGCTAGAGTTGCGCAGACGAATGAGCTGCCGACGCATGGCCGGAGAAGCTTGAGCCACATCTTGAAGCTGATGAATAGCCACATGGCTATCAAGGGCTTCTAAATATTCATCGCTACCGTAGGCAAAGGCATCGACTAACGTCTCTACCAGCTCTTCTTGATTTGTCATCATGAGACCTTCCTCAATGATGCGAAACTTGAGACGCACTTCACATTCGTAGATGCCGACATCACTATCAGGTAGAGATCGATTTGTTGAACTTTCCATATCTTAAAGTTGAGTTCCGCAGGCTATGTAAATTTAAAGAATTCGGCAGATCCTTAAACTCAGCTACCTAAGCATTCGTTTAAAGACTAAACGTTGGGCGATCAGGCTTTTTCTGAGTAACTATTGAATTCCCTTAATCTCTTTTGAGATAACACCTTAAGAAGTTGATATGAGAGGCTTTTTCCTAATTCCTACAGCATCAATTTTGCTCGATACATTAAAGGAAAATGACTGACCTAAAATGTCACTGACTAACGTTTTTATACCAACGATTTCTATCATATGCAGAGGCGTTTTCAACGGATCAGATACCCGTAATACACCGCTAAGAATCGTCAAGAACGCATTGGCTTTGACCTCGAACAACAACTGAGAAACAGGTTTAAGCCAACAATTATACAGATATTTTTTGTTTTACTGATTCAATAAACTTCGCCTAAAAACGTTGGACATTTGGGACATAAAGTGCAACTGTTACCCAGTACGCCACAAGTCCGTGTAATACAAGGAGTTACACAATGTAAGTATCGTTCTGAATGGATCAATGGCGTTTGTATCT
>JBGTIK010000071.1:0-3069 GCA_041745715.1 Phormidesmis sp. | reverse complement strand
AATTTTATCGATTTACTGCTATGCGAAAAGATGCAAGTATTTGCCTGTGAGATAGCCCAGAGTGCCGATCATTTCATTAATGCCTTGGCTTTGTAGCTGCAAATGCATGAAAAAAGCCAAGATACTTTGGGTCTACAAGATTGACTCTAATCTCTGAAAGCTTTACATGAAAGGAGTTGTGTCCATCCTTACCTAAATAGGACTACCGAAAATTCCATGAGATCGTTAGAACGAAGAGCCTTTTTACGGCTGAGCGCGGGCACTACAGCGACTATGCTGCTGTCTCAGTGCGCCAGGTCACAGCCACTCTCTTCTGCGCCCAGTTCTGGGCCGATTCAGTTCCAGACTTATAAGAGTGAAGGCGGTTTGCTCAGCTTGGACTTAGAAGCGAGGGCTCAGTCTGTACAGTTGGGAAGTCGCACGGCTAACCTACTCACCTACAACGGCAAAGTCCCTGGCCCTCTGCTAGAAGCTAAACCTGGCGATCAGGTACAGATTCGCTTTACCAACCAGCTAAACCAGCCAACTAACATTCACCACCACGGCTTGCACATTCCGCCCACTGGCTCAGGTGATAATGTATTTTTAGAAATCTCTCCTGGTCAGAGCCACACCTACGAATACCAGATCCCCGAAAATCATCCGGCGGGTACTTTTTGGTATCATCCTCACAAACATGGCCTGGTAGCCGAACAACTTTTTGGCGGACTCGCTGGCCTCTTTATCGTCCGTGGCGAGCTAGATGAGATTCCTGAAATTAAAGCGGCCAAAGAAGAGTTTTTAGTCCTCAAAGATTTCGCCCTGGACGACAATAGGAACATCTTTGATACCGGCCACGTGGCAGCAATGACAGGACGCGCAGGCGGATTACTAACGGCTAGCGGACAGATTAATCCGGCGATGACTATTTCAAAGGGTGGACTGATGCGTTTGCGACTATTAAACGCCTCCCCTTCTCGTTTCTTTCGCCTGTCGCTAGAAGATCATCTAATGCACCTGATTGCCACAGACGGCGGTGCTATCTCATCACCGGTTGAGTTAAGTGATGTCGTACTAGCCCCTGGCGAACGGGTTGAGGTATTAGTACAGGGAAATCAAAAGCCGGGTGATTATCGTCTGATCAACCAACATTTCAACCCTGCGCAAGGCGGCATGATGAGTGGCATGATGGGCGGGAACCAAAATTCAGATCGGGCCGAAACGGTGGAAACGCTTACCTATGAGGGCGAAACCGATGAGACGCCTTTACCCAGCCAGCTCATTGTAGTTGAGCCTTTACCGGAACCGCAGACAGCTCGGCAATTTGCACTGAATCACGGTATGGGCGGCGGCGGCATGATGGGCGGCGGCATGATGAGCGGCGGCATGGTATTTATGATTAACGGTAAAGCATTCGATCCTGGCCGGATTGATACTCAAGTAACGCTGGACACTGTTGAAGACTGGGAGATTGTAAATACAGGATCGATGGCTCATCCCTTCCACGTTCACACCAACAAGTTCCAAATTATCAGCCAGAATAGTCAACCTATGCCTTACCTGGCATGGAAGGATGTGGTGACAGTGAGCCCCGGCGAAATTGTTCGGATTCGGATGTCTTTTCGGGACTACGCAGGTAAAACGGTTTACCACTGCCACGTTCTCGACCACGAAGATCGCGGCATGATGGGGACTTTGGAAATACAACAGGCTTAAAATCTAGAGATGCTAAACCATGCTACAAAAACAGAAATTAAGGAAGACTGGTGGAATTTGAATTTAACTACACCCGACTATTCGTTGAAGACTATAAGACCTGTCTCGATTTCTACAATAGCGTGCTGGGTTTAGAAACAACCTTTACCTCGGATATAGACGAGTATGCTGAGTTGACTAACGGGGAGATTAAGCTAACTTTGCTGAGCCGGAGCCAGTCAATCGGGCATTTTGGGAGCAGTACCGATTTTGCCTTTGGACAAAAAACGATGGCGTCGCTTTAAGCTTTCGGGTGAAAGACGTTGATGAAGCTTGCGAATATCTCAAAGCCAAGAATGTAGAAATCGTTAGTCCACCCTGTAATTTTGCCGATTTGGGAATTAAAGCAGCGCTAGCTCGCGATCCCGACGGTAATTTGCTTGAGCTGACTCAGATGGGCGATATGGTAGGCGCAGATTCTAATGGATAAGGAGGTAGGATTGAATATACGGTAAAAGCGATGGCTAAAAAGAGGCAGCGGCTAAAATTTTTATTGAACAGGCAGAACCTGATCGCCTTAGCCGTGCTGCTGCTGTCTCTGCTGGTTTACGCATGGGTATCTACTGGGATAGATGCAAATTTATTAACGCCTGAAGGTCTACGGCAAGCCGTCACAAATGCGGGCACGTGGGGCATATTGGTTTACATTGCAGTGATTGCCTTAGCTGTGGTGATGAGTCCTATTCCAGGCGCACCTTTGACCATCGCAGCAGGGGCTGTATGGGGCGCTATTCCAGCTGGTATTTACAGTGTCATTGGTGGGTTTTCAGGCAGTCTGATTGCTTATTTTATCGGGCGATCGCTCGGACGCTCAGCCGTGAAAGCGCTAACTGGTAAAATCATCTACTTTTCAAAAGAGAAAGGAGAATGGTTACTCGGTGGGCTCATCTTTGTGACTCGTCTGCTGCCAGTCCTGTCTTTTGATTTAATCAGCTATGGTGCAGGACTGACAGGGTTATCTCTACCTATATACGCTGTATCAACACTCTTCGGCATGATCCCATCAACGCTGCTGCTAACTTACTTAGGCGAGGCTTTCACGCTGGGCGCTCGGGCTGTAATCACGCTCTCCCTCTTATTCGTCGTGCTCCTGGTGCTTTTACCCTGGGGCATTCGTCGATACAACTGGTTTGGTCTACGAGACGTCGTTCGTATCGAGTAACCATCCGCTAGAGACTATGTTAAATTCTGTTACGCTGCGTCTCGAACCCAGAGGAAAAAGAATTTTCAACAAAAACAGGCGAGCTAGCAGATAAATATGAAACCAAGATGAAATGGCACTCTCTCCAAGGAATAATTCATACTTATTTGCAGAAGTGTATAGACTATTTCTGG
>JBGTIK010000070.1:0-4236 GCA_041745715.1 Phormidesmis sp. | reverse complement strand
ACCTCATCTAAATAACTGTCGGTTGCACCACAAAATTCACAGCGCTTATCCCACCGCTCCACCATAAAAGGATAGTCTTCAAAATCGAGACTTTTCACCGACGTATAGGGCGGCACCGCATACAGCCGTTTTTCTCTCCCTGCACCAAAAAGCTGCAACGCCTCACTCATATGGAGTTTAGGATTGTCGAAGCGAGGAATGGGGCTTGGACGCATCATATAGCGCTCATTCACCATCACCGGATAGTCATAAGCGGTTGCAATCTGGCCATAGTGAGTGATATCTTCGTACAATTTCACATACATCGCCCCGTATTCACTGAGGGCGTGCATTTTGCGAGTTTCACTTTCCGATGGCTCAATCCAGCGCAGCGGCTCCGGAATCGGCACCTGATACACCATAATTTGTCCCGCTTGTAAGGGCGTTTCGGGAATGCGATGGCGCGTTTGAATCACAGTAGCGGCGGTAGTTTGCTCAGTTGTTTTCACGCCACAAACCTTTTTGAAAAATCGCCGAATATTGACCGCATTTGTGGTGTCATCAGCCCCTTGATCAATCACTTTGAGAGTATCATTTGCACCAATAACCGAAGCTGTGAGCTGAATGCCGCCCGTACCCCAGCCATAAGACATTGGCATTTCACGCGAACTAAAGGGAATCTGATGCCCCGGAATGGCCACCGCCTTCAGCAAACTTCGGCGAATCGAGCGCTTGGTTTGCTCATCTAAATAAGCAAAATTATAGGTAAAATCATGGGCCGAATTACTGGCCCCATTACTGGCCGATTCAGGATTGTTCATCGAACTGCTCCTTTTTGTCGTACTCTTCTATCATCTTTCTCACCAAATTCAGCTCTGCTTGAAAATCGATGTAGTGCGGTAGCTTCAGATGCTGTACAAAGCCTTGAGCTTCTACATTGTCGCTATGAGAGAGGACAAATTCTGCCTGTTGAGCAGGCCCTTTAATCTCTTCGCCAAATTCTTGTGCTCGCAGGGCTCGATCTACAATGGCCATCGACATTGCCTTACGTTCGTTGTAGCCAAAGGTCAGGCCATAGCCTCGCGTAAACTGAGGTGCAAGCTTTTTGCTACCCCTAAATTGATTGACCATTTGCACTTCGCTGACTTCTATTTGACCAATGACAACTTCAAACCCTAGCTCTTCCGGACAGATCATGACCTCGACTGCCCCGACTCGAATCTCTCCGGCAAACGGGTGACTGTTGCCATAGCCGCGCTGGGTCGAATAGGCCAGTCCTAGCAAAAAGCCTTCATCGGCACGGGCCAAATTTTGTAAGCGCGCATCTCTACCGGCTGGCAGGCTCAGCGGCTGACGTGTGAGGTCAAACGGATTTTTTGCATTTAGGGTTGCTTCCGGCTGAATTAATCCCTCGTTTCCCAACACATCTAATGCTCTAGGTGTCTGCTGCTGATTAGACTTTCCTGATGGCATCGGTGGCATCGGTGGATGGGAGGCTTCAGCAGCTAGCTTAAAATCTAACAATCGGTGAATATAGTCAAAAGTTGGGCCTAGCAACTGTCCGCCGGGAATATCTTTAAAAATAGAAGAAATGCGCCGCTGAACGGTCATTTGGCTAGTTTCTATCGGTACCGTGTCATAAAATCTCGGCAGCGTTGTTCGGTAAGCGCGCAGCAAAAAAATCGCCTCAACCAAGTCTCCCCAAGATTGCTTAATGGCCAAAGCGGCTAAATCGCGGTCGTATAAGCTGCCTTCACACATTACCCGATCCACAGCAAGGGCCATTTGTTGCTTTATTTGCGCTATGCTTAGCGCTGGAATCTGTGGATCACCACGTCTTTTGGCTTGGAGCAGCGCTTCAGCATTTTCAATTGCTTGCTCGCCGCCTTTGACGGAAACGTAAGACATTCTAAAATACCTAGTTACAATTTCTGATTACAATTCCTGCATCGCTGACAATGCTTGAGTGGTTCTCGGTAAGCCAGCGATCACGCCCTCACTCAAGAAAAAACAATCCACCCCGCGCGGATAAGCCCGGTGATTTTCCCTCCACTGCTGCCAAAAAGTCTCTGGCACCGAGGGAGAGTGCAAAATCGTTTCCAAAATGCCGGGGCCGCTCAGCGTTTGCTGATTGCTTGCAGAAAAGTCTTCTATCTGAATCAAGAGGGTTGTCGATTGCTCAGGATCTTCCGCACTTCCCCAATTGAACAACTTCAAATTAGGGAGTGAAAAGGCATCGTTAATGACCGCAAATGTCGCCACTTGAGGCTCAGCCGTAAACCGGGTGCCAGTGTGAAAGCGCAGCCAATCTTGCACGGCTACCGGCAGAGTCGGCTGCAACCAAACCACCGTTTCCCAGTCAAATAAAGTCAGACAAGCGGCGGCGCAAAGTGGCATTAGCCCTGCGGGAGCATCTAGCTCGACCTGTGGGGTGTAGAGCTGACCCGGATGAGACAAAGCCTCTAACAATCCCCGAAAGGTTTGCTGCGCGTCGTGAACGGCGTTTTTAAACCCAGGCAGGGTGGTGGTCATGATTCTCCTCTCAGCATCGTGAAGAACTCGACTTGAGTCGCGGCGGTTTGCTGCTGTTGTTGCTGCGCTGAGTGCTGAAAACTCGCCTGCAACGGGGCAACCACATCGCTGATCACGCGCGAATGCCAGTGACTGCGTTGCAATAGCGCGTCGCACAGCGCGGCTAATTCGGCATGACGACAAGATCGCCCGGCAACATATCCAAAGCCAGCGCCAAAGCCAGTGTCCAAGTCAGCGGATTCTGCGGGTTCTGCTGCGAGTTCTGTGGGTTCTAGGCAAACCACACAGCGCGTTAGGGTCATTTCCCCTAAGTTAAAGGCTGCGCCTGTGCCCCCAGCGCGCGATCGCACCATCGCTAAGCCAACCTCAGGCGATCGCAAAAACCGATACTCCGGCACCTTTCCCAGCCGCTTCACGCCCGCCTCTAGCTCAGCCAAATCGGCTTTGGCTAATACGCTCATCCAGAGCTGCCGCTCAGCGATATCTGCGCCATTGTTTGCGCCGTTACTTCCGTTGTTTACGCCGTTACTTGCGCCGTTATTTGGGGGGTCATCTCCCATGATATTATCTATATAGATGTCTAGACAAATTATGAAATACTTCCGCTAAACCTGCAAGTATTCTTTGATACACTCGCCCATAATCAGCCGTTAAAATCTCGCAGTCAAAATAAATGGAGAATGAGTCAGCCCCTCGCTACGTTCAAATTGCCGATCAGCTACGCCATTACGTTCAGTCGCACGTCTACAAGGTGGGCGACCAACTGCCGCCTGAATCGCAGCTATCACAGCAGTTTGGCGTAAACCGGCATACGCTCAGGCAGGCCGTTGCGCTGCTGCGTCAGGAGGGCTTGCTGCGGGCAGAAAGGGGGCGCGGTACATTTGTCGCGGCCCCAATTCGCTATGCTATTGGGCAACGGGTGCGCTATAACGAGGCGCTTAAGGCTCAAGGGCATAAGGCCGACTTTACGCTGATCAGAGCCTTACAGCTTCCGGCTGAAATTGCGATTGCGCAAGGATTACAGATCGTCGTCGGGGAGCCGGTGGCTCTGATTGAACGCTTGGGCAAAGCCGATGGTGAGCCGATTAGCGTTGGCAGCGGCTATTTCCCCTTAGCGTTGTTTCCAGATTTGCTAGCTGAGCCGAGTCTAGCGGAATTAGCGCAAACGGGGTCGATTTCAAGGTGGTTGCGCGATCGCTACCAAATCGATCACATTCGCCAATCCACATCCGTCTCGGCACGGCTCGTGCAGCCCAGAGATGCCAAGCTTTTACAGCTTTCTCTCAATCAGCCGATTCTGTTAGCAGAGTCTATCAATGTCGATCAGCAGGGGCGAGTCATTGAGTATGGCGTGGCCAGGTTAAGGGGCGATCGCATGGAACTGGTCTTTGGCGACTTGCATAAAAGTTATCTATGAATATGCTGTAAGCAACTGTCAACTGTAAGCCAGTCAATTGCGAAACAATCTACCTAGCAAAAACTCTACACAAATAACTCTACACAAACCGACGGCGCAGCCAAGCAGAAGCCGCGTCAATCGCACCTACAACCAGAATCAAGATAAGTAAAATGGCGCAAACTTTAGTGTAATCAAACGAGCGAAAGCTCTGATAGAGCGACACGCCAATGCCGCCTGCGCCCACGATTCCTAGCACTGTCGCCGAGCGGACGTTGGACTCAAACCGGTAGAGAATGTAAGAAAGCCACAGCGGAATCACCTGAGGA
>JBGTIK010000069.1:0-3393 GCA_041745715.1 Phormidesmis sp. | reverse complement strand
GTGTAATCAAACGAGCGAAAGCTCTGATAGAGCGACACGCCAATGCCGCCTGCGCCCACGATTCCTAGCACTGTCGCCGAGCGGACGTTGGACTCAAACCGGTAGAGAATGTAAGAAAGCCACAGCGGAATCACCTGAGGAATAACGCCAAAGAGAATTTCTTGAAACTTGCTAGCCCCAGTGGCTCTGACCCCTTCGATTTGACCAACGTCAATATTTTCAATCGCTTCTGAAAAAAGCTTGCCTAAGATGCCTGCCGTATGCACAAAAATTGCTAATACGCCCGCAAACGGCCCCAAGCCCACAGCAACGACAAATACCAGTGCAAACACAATTTCATTAATCGCTCGCATAGCGTCTAATAAGCGGCGGGTGGGCTGCACAATCCATATCGGACATAAGTTTGCTGAGGCCAATATCGACAGCGGCGCGGCTACAATTACCGCTAGCAAAGTACCCCAAATGCCCATGCCAATAGTTTCGATAATGTCAGCGAAGTAAGAAGACCCATCGGAAAAATTAGGCGGGAAATAGCGGCTGATGTATTCGCCCATCGTGCTGCCGCCTTCAGTCAGCTCTACCAAATCAATTTCGCTCACAACTGCTGAATACCACAGAAGGATGAGCGCAGCTAAGCTCAATCCAAGCCATCGTAATCGCTGTGGGGTAGTGAGGCGATCGCGCGCCTGCACTGCCAATACCTCATCAGATACTGGCAGCGCATATTTCTTGGAGCGAAGAGAAGCCATAGCCCTTGTTTACGAATAGAGTACTTACTGCACAGCCGCAAGCTGCTTATTCAGCTCATCTACCTTTTGCTTTTTAGCGGCTTCATCTAAGCTGGCATCGTTTTGCACTTCTAAGATGCTTTTACCAATTTCTAGCTCACGCACGGTGTTCCAGTTGCTATCATCGGCTTCATCAAAGCCTTCCCACTCTAAAGGCCCCAAAACGGCTTCGTCAGAATAGTTGTAGAAGAAATCTTTAACCTGGGTTTTGAGGCAATCTGGCAAATCTTTGCGGTAAGCAATCGGATCGCTTGGAATCTCAGGAGAAGTCCAGATAATCTGAATCTTACCAAAAGCAGCCGGGTCATTTTTCTCAATTTCTACCAAAGATTCGCTGTTGTTCGTCGCCACATCTACTTGATTATTAGCCACTGCCAAAGCGGTAGCCTCATGACTTCCAGCAAAAATCAGTTCCTCAAATGCTTGGTCAGGATTGACGTTGTTTTTAGCAAAGACATAGTAGCTAGGCACCAAGAATCCTGACGTTGAGTTTGGGTCGTTAAATGCAAATGTCAAGTTGGCCGCATTGTCTACTACGTATTTGTCGCCGTTGCCTGCTTCGACATCAATATCACTGACAATTGGATTGTCTTTATTGGTGATGAGATAGGCGTAGTAACCTTTAGTGCCGTCGCTATTAACGGTTTGAGCAAAGGCTTCAGCATCCGAGCGCGCAGCGGCTTCAATGTAAGATTTACCGCCAAACCAAGCCATTTGTACTTTGCCTGCGCCCATGGCTTCAATCACACCCGCATAGTCGGTTGCGTATGACGCTTTCACGTCTCGGCCAATGGCTTCTGAGAATGCCGCGATAAACGGTTCCCACTTTGGCTTTTGGTTGTCTTGCGACTCAGTAGAAATAATGCCAAACTCTAGCTCTTTTAGCTCCGGGGCGCAGGCTGCGGCATCAGTAGCGGTCGCATCAGTAGTTCCCGCTGTGGTATCGGTTTCTGGCGTTGTAGCGCCGCCGCTACAGCTAGCGAGTAAGCTGCTGCTAAAAAGCGCAAGCAGTATTAAAGAGAACCTTCTTCTATAAGAAGATTTTGCCTGAGACTGCTTAAATGAGAGATTTAGCATGGAATACTCCTAATGTTTTTAGCTGTGTTTTCAGAGAGTGCGTTTAGATGTCTGCGTGGCCTCGTCGCACGAGTTCTTCTGCCGCTGCGCCGTAGATTTGACTCAGCCGATCGTCATCTAGCGCTGCCGTTAGCCCATCGAACTGGACGCTGCCGTCTCTGAGGGCAATGGAGCGATCGCAATATAACCGCACCATCTGCACCTGATGCAAAGAAACAATCACAGTCAAGCGGCGATCGCGGTTCAAATCCACGAGCAATTCCATCACTCGCCTAGCCGACTCAGGATCGAGCGAGGCAATCGGCTCATCGGCCAAAATCACCTGTGCGCCTTGCATCAGACAGCGCGCGATCGCAACTCGCTGCTGCTGCCCGCCCGACAGCACAGCGGCCCGTTTGTAAGCTTGAGCCAAAATCCCGACTCTATCGAGTGCAGCTAGTGCCCTGGTTTTTTCTGCCTTTGTAAACAGCCGAAAAGTAGAGCGCCACGACGAAGTTTCGGCTAAATTGCCGAGCAGCACATTCTCTAAAACACTGAGGCGATTGACTAAGTTAAACTGCTGAAAGATGAAGCCGACTTGAGCGCGCAACGGACGGGCCTTAGAATGCAGCTTACCGTCGCTTTGCAGCGGCGTATCAAAAATTTCAACCCTGCCGCTATCGGCTATTTGCAGCCCGTTGAGCGTTCTTAGCAAGGTTGATTTACCCGATCCTGAGGCTCCAACGAGAGCGACCATTTCACCGCTGCGCACCACCAGACTGACGGCTTTCAGTGCCGGTATGCCTTTAAACGATTTGCTGAGCCCAGTTACAGTCACGGCGGGCTGAGGAGGCACCTGCGCACAGAGTTCAATACTTTTGGGTTCGATTCTTTTTTCGACAGAAACCACGGCTGAGGTGCATGAATGCGTCACGGCCCTTTCACTCAACCACAGTTATTTGAGCAATAAATTAAGCGACTGTAGTTATCAGATTAAATATCAATGAACAAAAGATTAAGGATGTTTTGTGTCTCTTCGTTTCGTTGATTGCCGTCGATCATTTATTTTGGTGAAGCGCGCGTTCGGCATGGCCATATTAGGCGTCGCGATTCGCATGTTATTTTTTTGGATTTCCCTCATGCTCCCTAACTGGCGAACAAGCGTCTAGAGAGCTTGGCTTGTCGCATTTGGGCAAGGTCTATTAGCGGTGTGCAAGACCACATTTCATCTAGCGATAAGGTTGCCGCGCTCTGGCAAACGCTGGCCATATCAGGCGCGATCGCGCTTCTCACCTGCTGCGCCTGCAAATGTCCAATTGCCCCTAGCCGAATTGCCGCCCCTAGCAACCCGGTCACAAATCCATGCACAAAAGCCACTAAGCTAGCCTGCTGATCGAGCCCAGCTACCTGGGCCACTACGGCAAAAACCACTGGATGTAGGCAATTGATCTCACCGCCTGCGCTTTGTTCGTTTAGCGTGGCTAACTGCGGATGCGGCCAAGTTTTACCAGCGACCATCAGCAAAGCTCGACCGCTCTGACGCTGAGCA
>JBGTIK010000068.1:0-13616 GCA_041745715.1 Phormidesmis sp. | reverse complement strand
AAAATAGCGTTTAGATCATACTTGGTGATCAAACGATTGAGATGAACATACATAAAGCTCAGTCCAGGACTGGTGCCCCAATGGCCAAGCAGTCTGGGTTTGACATGCTCTAGCGTCAGCGGCGCTTTGAGCAAAGGATTATCTTTAAGATAGATCATCCCAACGGCGAGATAGTTGCAGGCGCGCCAGAAAGCGTCCATCTTACGCACTTCTGCCTCAGCTAAAGGGGCGCTGGGAATTTGTTGTTGAGGGGTTGAGTGTTTTGGGATTGAGGCTATCACGGCGATCGCTCCTAATGAGACTTAACGGCTTACTGCACATCTCCACTGGCTCTTTCATTGGCCCCTTCATTGGCTAAATTAGCCCAAAATAGGAGCTTGCCCTTTAGCTAGCCCCTCTTCAGACGCTAAGCTGAAGGGTACTAGACAGCTACGCTTGCAATGGTAGTTGATTGCTCCAAAAAGCGAGTGTCAGGCACACAACAAATCTATCTTTCGAGTGAAATCGTCTAAGCTCAATGAATACAGCGCCACTGCCTCATGAATATCCCCCAAAAAACGCAGCAGCAACGGCTTCGTCGTCTACGCTCAAGCCTATTTACTTTATCAGCGGACTCGGAGCCGATGAGCGTATTTTTCAGTGGTTGCGTTATGACGGCTATCGGCCTATTCACATTCACTGGCTACCGCCCGAGCGCAGAGAATCGGTAGAGCACTATGCTCACCGCCTTGCCCAAGACATTAAAGACAAACGGCCCATCATTGTCGGCCTCTCTTTTGGCGGCATCGTCGCCATTGAAATTGCCAAACAAATTGATGCCCAGAAAGTGGTTCTGCTCTCCAGTGTCAAGCAATCCTCAGAAATTCCGATTTACTACAAGTTCTTTCGGGCCTTGCCGATTCATCGAATTCTTCCCTTTAAAAGCGTGCTATGGGCGTTTTACTGGCTAGCTTACTGGCTGTTCTCACCAGAGGGAATAGAACAAAAGCAACTGCTTAAAACAGTTTTGTTAGAAACCGATCCGCATTTTTTAAAGTGGGCGCTGCACAAAGTTGTTGTCTGGAAAAATCAAGAAGTGCTGGATAATCTGGTGCAAATTCATGGGAAGTGCGATCGCATCTTTCCTTTTCGCTTTGTCTCGCCTGACTACGCCCTTGAGCACTGCGGTCACCTCATGGTGATGAACCAAGCTCAAGAAATTTCTGATTTGTTAAAAGAGCTAGTCAGTGAGACTCAAGCAGATCCTCAGGTAATAGCAACAGATGAATAGCAGTCAGCGCCTATAATTTGCGGTAGCCAAGACGCTGCGACGAATCTAAACATGGTGATAAAAGGCAGCCTACGACGTAGGAATTGGCTTTTTTGTACCGCTGCGGCCACATTCAGTAAAGTAACGGTAATGACTAAACGTAAATAAAGGCCAAATAATACAGCCTCTCAGAGCAGGGATGATTATACTGTAACTTTTCCACCTAATCTGCTCTGTACAGGTAGATAGACTGATTTATTTCCACCTAATCTGCCGCATAGGGTGATTGGGTGGAATCTTTCCCTCTAATAATGAGTTATGCCGCTGAGTCCTCGGTGGGGACGTGACCGAAAGCTTATCTCCTAAGTCTAGATTTATGCATGCGTCCACCTATGGATGACCAAATTATGATTGAGCCAGCACAACCCGAAGATGCAGCAGCAATTCTTGAAATTCACGCGGCTGCGGTGCATCAAACTGCCGCACCTTACTATCCAGAAGAAGTGATCAATAGTTGGGCACGTCTCCCTATAACCAGTGAGCGAATTGAGCGAGTCAAGCAAAAATGGATTGAGAATCCAGATCATCGGATCGTTGTTGCAAAGCAAAACAATAAAACAGTTGGTTTTGGCTTTATTGATAAGAACAACGAGTTACAAGGGTTGTATGTTCATCCAAATTTCAGTCGATGCGGTATTGGTGCTAGAATCTTTGCTGTTTTGGAACAAGAAGCTATTTTACTTAGATTATCGTACTTACAGGCAGATGTTTCGATTAATGCTGAAGCGTTCTACAGTAAACAGGGTTTTGAAGTCATCGAGTATGGTATTCATCGGCTTGCATCTGGACAAGAGATGGCTTGCGTCAAGATGCGAAAGACTTTAATAGAGTATGAGGAGTAGAGTTTAAGTCGCGGCATAACAACTCGGTTGGAGCGGACTTACGAAAGACCTTGGTAATGATGCAGAGGCTACTGACAGCCGCTCAACCGGAACGTTAGGTTGCTTAAATTTTTTAACAGGGCAGTATTTCGAGATTATCTGTTGGGGCTCAATCTTCAAGCAAGCGCAATACTCTGTTTAGAGAAACAACTAAGTTGCAGGCAGGAGAGTCAGTGTTTTTAGTTCAAGATTCAAGCCTATCTCGTGAAGAGCGAATCAAGCAATTTTTGGCTGAAGACCCTTCTTTGTCCGCCCTTCTCGCCGTCATTCATTTTGAATGGACTATTCGACGCGCGATTATCGCACTCGGCAAGTCTCCAAACGTGACAGTACGAACAAAACTGAAAAGTTGTCATGGACTCGATAAGTATAAGGATGTATGGAAAGAGGAGGTTTTGCAGAATGAGCAACGAAACGTTCAGCTACGTCTTCCTGAAGTCGTGAAGAACTGGGATGGTCTGGCTAGAGCCTTCCGACTTCGCCATCGACTGGTTCATGGAGCGACTTCTTGTGGTACGGAGTACGCTAACGAACGTGTGCGTTGGGCAATCAATGCCACCAATGATGTCAGGTCTGTATGTACTGGTCAGGGTATCAATTTAGATGCACGCTTACCGATTCGGAGATGCACCAAATCCCCAGGAGATCAGTTAAAATCGACGTAAAACGTAAAACAGTTTTCAAAGAGGAACGCGAAAATGAGCATTCGCCTAGACTTGCCACTGGAGATAGAGAGTGAACTGTCCACTGAAGCCTCAAGACTAAACTTACCTTTGTCTGAGTATATTCTCCAGATTTTATCAGTTAGACCAGTTCTAAGCAATCCACTTAAAACTGGTGCAGAGCTTGTTGCTTACTGGCAAGCTGAAGGAGTGATTAACTCACGATCCGATATCATCGATAGCCAAGTCCATGCTCGACATCTGCGCCATGAGGCTGAAACGCGATCGCGGGCGTAGGAAACACTGATGTATTTGTTAGATACTGATATTTTGATTGATATTCAACGAGGGTATACACCTGCAATAGATTGGTTTTCCAGTCTTACAGAGGTGCCCAGCGTTCCTGGTTTTGTTGTCATGGAGCTAGTCCAAAACTCTCAAAATTCGCAACAAGTTCGTAAAACACTTCAATTGGTTGCACCATTGCCTGTAGTTTGGGCAACCGAAGTGGATTGTACCCGTGCGTTGTCACATTTCACAACCTCCCATTTATCAAATAGCCTGGGATTGCTCGATGCTCTGATTGCCGCCTGTGCCGTGGGGCGAGGTCTAACACTCTGCACATTCAACGTTAAACATTACAGAGTTATCCCCAATCTTGTTACAGCACAGCCTTATGGACGTTGATCGCAACCTGACAACCGTATTACGGCGGACGATTTGTAGATCTTGAGGTGATGCAAAGGTTGCCTGCCGCGGCTGAACACGACCGTTGGGTTGCTTCGTATCTGGGTGAAGATAGTACACATATGCTATCTCTTAGATTTCAATATTGAGTAGTATTCAGGCCATTGATGAGACAGTACTTTGAGGTTTTCTGTAGAGCGATCACCAGAATCAGTAATTAAAAGACATTCCTAGCTCGCTATCGGTGATGCGCTAGTCGGAAGTTGGGTAAACCACAAGCTGTTTCCATCACCTCATTGACACAGGGCTCTACGCGATCGCGAAATTTCTGCACCGCTATCTTCTTATCGTGGCGCTTGCCTTCGTCGGTGCCACTCAACTACACCGCTTTACCGCTCCGCTCTACGAGCGTACGAGGCTTCTTCTTCAGGTGGGCGTAGCGCATTTTCATCGAACGTCCTCTAGCGGGCTTTTCTACTCTCTATTGGAGCTAATTCCTTAATTTCCTATTAAGTCTATTCTAGACAAACAAGTTAGAACGTCCTTAACGATCAGGGATGTCCCGACCGAAGTTTGGTAGACGGCGATCTTTTGCTATCGTCTCCCATAGCCATCGCTACGTGATTAGGTATGGAAAGATCCAGATGACATAGTGTGAACCAAATCGGGATGGCGGGATTCGAACCCACGGCCCCTTCGTCCCGAACGAAGTGCGCTACCAAACTGCGCCACATCCCGATAGTGGTTGCTCTAGGTGGCTAGAGCGACTGCCTAACAAGACTATCACAAGCGTTAATCGCTTAGCTGCAAAAAATTAGCTGACGTAAAGCAATCTTAAAGCAGGGATGAAAATGGTGTCGGGGGCGCTAGTATTTTGGCCACGTCTGTCGGTAAACTTTGCGTAACCTTCACTGCACCTGAATCATGGCTTCAGTTTCTCCCTCTACCTTTGTCGGCAAAGAAATTAAGTTTGGGACGGATGGCTGGCGAGGCATTATTGCGGCTGACTTTACCTTTGATAGGGTGGGCAAGGTAGCGGCACTAGCGGCTCAGGTGCTGGAAGAAACCTATGGTGAAAACGGCAGTAAGACGGTGATTGTGGGGTATGACCGGCGGTTTTTGTCGTCTGATTTTGCTCGGTATGCGGCTGAGGCGATCGCGTTTGCAGGCTACGATGTCAAGCTCTCCGAATGCTTTGCGCCCACGCCTGCTTTTAGCTGGGCCGCGTTTGACACCCAGGCGCTAGGCGCAATCGTGATTACAGCGAGTCACAATCCAGCGGCTTACAACGGGCTGAAGGTCAAAAGCGCGTTTGGCGGATCGGTGCCGCCGGAAGTGACGCAAAAAATTGAGGATAGATTGCAGCAGGAAGCGCCCAAGGCAGACAGCCCAGGCACCATTACGCCCTTTGACCCTTGGCCGAGCTATTGCAGCGCCCTGCAATCGATGGTGGATATTGAGGCCATTCGCCAAGCGCTAGATGACGGAAAGCTGAGCGTGTTTGCGGAGGTCATGCATGGGGCGGCGGCGACTGGGCTCAAGCGGCTGCTAGAGCGTGAGGTGAATGAAATTAATGGAAACGCCGATCCGCTGTTTGAAGGGGGTGCGCCGGAGCCATTGCCGCAATACATTCCAAAGCTGTTTGAAGCGATTAAGATGCATGGCAAAGCGATGGATGCGGCGACGGGTGCTTTGACTGTCGGGCTGATTTTTGATGGAGATTGCGATCGCATTGCCGGAATGGATGGCAACGCAAACTTCCTGAGCTCTCAAGTTCTGATTCCGATTTTGATGGAGCATCTCACCCAGCGCCGAGGCATGAGTGGTGAGGTGGTAAAAACCATTAGCGGATCGAATTTGTTTCCGGCCTTGGCGAAGCTGTATGGCCTACCGCTGTATGAAACCGCTATTGGCTACAAATTCATTGCCGATCGCATGTTAGAAGCCGAGGTGTTGATTGGCGGTGAAGAATCGGGCGGCATCGGCTACGGACACCACATTCCTGAGCGAGATGCGCTGCTTTCGGCGCTGTATTTGCTGGAGGCCGTGGTGCAGAGTGGCAAAGACTTTGGTGAGCTAAACGATTCGCTGCGCGAGCAGACTGGCTTTAGCTCAGCCTATGATCGAATTGATTTACCGTTGGCAAATATGGAAGTGCGCGCCAAGCTAGTGGCGGTTTTGCAGTCAAGTACGCCCGCAGAAGTTGCTAATCAAGCGGTTGCAAATTGCCTCACCATTGACGGCTACAAGTTTAATATGACAGACGGTAGCTGGTTGCTGATTCGCTTCAGTGGCACAGAGCCCGTGCTCAGACTCTATTCTGAAGCACCGACTTTAGAGCGCGTTCATGAGATTTTAGCTTGGGCAAAGGACTGGGCAAATTCGATTTAGGCGCTGGCAAGGATGCCCTGATTTTGATGCTCGAAGGTTCGGACACTTTTGAGACGCAAGAAAACGGTTTGCTGAGGCTGGAGATGCTCGAAATATTCGCGACCAACGTGGGCGGTTACTGGCTGGCTGCTATTCACCAGTGCCAGTTCTACTCGGATGCTCCAGCCCAAATGAATAACTTTGCGCACCGTAGCTGGCAGACTACCATCGATAGCCGCTGGCAACACTTCGATGTCATGCGGTCGCAAAAACAGCTTTTGACCCAACTCTCTACCAAATCCTCTATTAAACTCTCCGCCAAACCCGCCAACACTTTCTGGAGAGAGAACATTGACTGAGCCAATAAAGCTCATCACAAAAGGAGTTGCTGGATTTTCATACACGTCAGCCGGAGAGCCGGTTTGTTCGACTTGGCCCCGATTCATCACCACAATCTCGTCGGCAATTTCCATCGCTTCTTCTTGATCGTGAGTGACAAAAACCGTGGTGACATGCACTTCATCATGCAGACGGCGCAGCCAGTCTCGTAAGTCTTTGCGCACTTGAGCGTCTAATGCGCCAAAGGGTTCGTCTAGTAGCAGCACTTGAGGCTCAATGGCGAGCGCGCGGGCTAAGGCGACTCGCTGGCGCTGTCCACCAGAAAGCTGAGAGGGATAGCGATCGCCCAATCCTGTGAGCTGAACCAAATCTAACAGCACCTCTACTCGACGTTTAATGCGCTCTTGAGGCCACTTTTGGATTTCCATTGCAAAGGCTATGTTTTTGCGAATGCTCAAATGCTTAAACAGCGCATAGTGCTGAAAAACAAACCCCACCTTACGGTTTTGGACTTTTTGATGGGTCGCCTCACGAGCAGAAATATAGATGCTGCCAGTATCTGGCTGCTCTAGCCCGGCAATGACGCGCAGCAGCGTAGATTTTCCTGAGCCTGAAGGCCCTAACAGCGCCGTCAAAGAACCGCTCTCTATTTCCAGATTGATCGGTGCTAGCGCTTGAAAATCACCAAATTGCTTCGATACGTTCTCAACTTTGATACCCATGAGGATCTCCCTAATAAACTATTTTTGGTATTTCTGAGCGGACCGCTTCATTAACTGATTCAAATATAAATGAAATCAAATAAAAATTCAAAACATTTTAAATTCATTTTGAATAAATTTAGATTATTATCAAATCACCCCAGCGCAAAATGAGCTACTTCAAGACGGCAGAAAAACGCTGGAACGTCGCAAATTCAAGAGATCTTACCTATGGCTTTCATTCAGAATTCGCGTGGCGATCGCAACTCAGCCATCCCCTCACGCTCCCTTTTTCAGGGTTTATCAGTTGCTAGACGCCGCGTTTGGCGGCCCGTCTGGAAGCGCTCAGCGCTATTTGTCACTGGGCTAGCCCTAGCAGGCGTTGTCACCGCTTGCAGCACAAATAATCCGGCTGCAACAGGGACTTCAACCACCGCCGATGCCCCTGCACCCGCTGAAACCGTTGAGCTGACGCTGGTGTCATATGCAGTTACGCAGGCTGCTTATGAAAAGATCATTCCTCAATTTGTAGATCAGTGGAAAGCTGAAACAGGTCAAACTGTTGTCTTCGATCAAAGCTATGGCGGTTCTGGCTCTCAAACGCGCGCTGTGTTAGAGGGGTTAGAGGCTGATGTAGTGGCGCTGGCTCTGGCTTTAGATACCAAAAAACTCGAAGAAGGCGGGCTGATTGAACCTGGATGGGAGAAAGAAGCGCCTCATGACTCAATTGTCACCCAATCGGTTGCGGCCTTAGTGACCCGAGAGGGCAACCCCAAAAATATTAAAGGCTGGGAGGATTTGTCGCGAGACGATGTGCAGGTCGTTACTGCGAATCCTAAAACCTCCGGCGGAGCCCGCTGGAATTACTTGGCGCTATGGGGTCACATTACCCAGACAGGCGGTGACGAAGCAGCAGCCCTAAGCTACGTCACTAAAGTCTATGGTGGGGTGCCGGTGCTGCCAAAAGACGCTAGAGAAGCGACTGATGTGTTCTATCAGCGCAAGCAAGGCGATGTGCTAATTAACTACGAGAACGAAGTACTGTTAGCCAATCAAAAAGGAGAAAACCAACCCTTTATTATTCCAGATGTGAATATTTCGATTGATAATCCGGTGGCGGTAGTCGATAAAAATGTCGATCAGCACGGTACTCGCAAGGTTGCAGAAGCCTTTGTCAATTTTTTGTTTACCCCAGAAGCTCAGCGAGAATTTGCCAAAACTGGGTTCCGCCCGGTTGATACAGATGTTGCCACAGAATTCGCCGATCAGTATCCCCAGATTTCTAAGCTTTTTACCGTCTCCGACTTAGGTGGCTGGGATCAGGTGCAGACAAAGTTTTTTGCAGATGGCGCTGATTTTGACAAGATCCAGGCTGAAGTCGGCAAGCGTTAGAGAGGCGATCGCTCAAACAGATTGACTTAAACAACTTCACTTAAAAAACTGCACTCCAACAGCTTAGAGCTACCATGACCTTCCTAAATTTATCTTCTCCAGGCGGCTGGCAAATGCGAAAGCTTTCTTGGCCTTGGCGCATCACCTGGAGCTACCTAGCCTTCTTTTTATTTTTGCCAATGAGCGCATTGGTGCTCAAGGCCAGCAGCATTAGCCCTGTTGAAATTTGGCGCATTGCCACTGATCCGGTGGCGCTCTCGGCATACAACGTGACCTTTATGACAGCTTTGGCAGCGACCGTTCTCAACGGATTTGCTGGGCTATTGGTCGCTTGGGTACTGGTTCGCTACGATTTCTTCGGCAAGCGATTTCTAGATGCTGTGATTGATTTTCCTTTTGCGTTGCCAACAGCGGTCGCTGGACTCACGCTCTCGACTATTTACAGCAGCGAAGGCTGGATTGGCCGATGGCTGGCACCTTATGGCATTCAAATTTCGTTTAGTCGGTTGGGCGTACTGGTGGCCATGATTTATATTTCATTGCCTTTTGTGGTCAGAACAGTGCAGCCTGTTTTGCAAGGGATGGAAAAAGAGATTGAAGAAGCGGCTTGGTCGATGGGCGCTTCTGACTGGCAGACCTTTCGCCGGGTGATTCTACCGCCGCTGATTCCGGCTTTGCTGACGGGCGTTGCCTTGGGCTTTTCGCGGGCAGTTGGAGAATATGGCTCGGTCGTGATTATTGCCGGGAATCTCCCTTTTCAAGATTTAATTGCGCCTGTGCTGGTGTTTCAGCGTCTAGAACAATTCGACTATGCTGGCGCGACGGTGATTGGCTCGGTGCTGCTGCTGATCTCTCTGGCGAGTTTAATCGTTATTAACCTGTTGCAATCTATTGGGAGACGCTATGACTGATGCTTTGAAGAGTGCTATGAGAGATGCTGCAACAGATATTGCAATAACATCTGATGTTGATCTTGATTTGCTGGATTCACTCAGTTCAACCCAAACGGCGATCGCTCCTCAAAAAAATCTTTCAAAAGCCCGTCTCGATTGGCGAAAAGGAGCCCTGATTGGACTTGCCATCTTCTACGTAGCGCTGGTCGTGCTACTGCCTGCACTCAATGTGTTTGTTCAAGCATTTAGCGGTGGACTCTCTGAATTTATGGCAACCTTTACGAGCCGCCCTTTTATCCATGCTGTGGGGCTGACGCTGTTAACCGCGTCAATTGCGGTTCCGCTAAATACGGCCTTTGGGCTAGCGGCAGCAGTCGCGATCGCGCACAAAAACTTCCCTGGACGCACGCTTTTAGTTAGCATCATCGACTTACCTTTCTCCATTTCTCCCGTAGTAGCCGGTCTTATGCTGGTGCTACTTTACGGCAACCGAGGTTGGTTTGGCCCCTTACTGGAAGCGGGCCATATTAAAGTAATCTATGCCTTGCCGGGTATGGTCATGGCCACTATTTTTGTCACCATGCCCTTTATCGCTCGCGAAGTGCTGCCTGCTTTAGAAGAAAACGGCACCGATCAAGAAGAAGCGGCTCATACGTTAGGCGCTTCTCCGTGGCAGACCTTTTGGCGAGTAACCTTGCCTTCGGTTCGATGGAGCTTGCTCTACGGACTCATCTTGTGCAACGCTCGGGCGATGGGAGAATTTGGAGCCGTAGCCGTTGTTTCTGGCAACATTATTGGTAAAACCCAAACATTGCCCCTCTATATAGAAGAAGCGTATGTTCAATACAATACTTCCTCTGCCTATGCTGCCTCTGTCTTACTCGCTTGCTTGGCGATTGTTACCGTAATTTTGAAGCACCTGCTAGAGCGCACTACCGAATTTCATCCTAAAGGGCACTAACGTAAAGCCCTGTAGCCGTGCATTAGAAAGAGTGCCTTGCGCCAAGATTTTTTGTCTTTAGTTTGTCTATAGAAGAATGGTTTTAGAGTCTATCTGAAAAGGGCTCAACTATTACACACAGCTGCATACAGCCTTTTTAGCTATGTTACTTCCTTTAGGAGATATCCTCATATGGCCTCTATATTTCCCCCTTACAGCTTGGCATCGCTTCGATCAAGACCGCCTGAAACTCTAATTCGGACACATATTCAGTTACGCTTTCCCAAAGCACGCCACTCTGAGCCAGTCCTTTCCAACTTAATCAGCCGCTATGGTCTAACGGTCAATATTTTAGGAGCGCTCTTGGGCATTGATGGCTATGGAGACGGCTGGTTTGACCTAGAGCTGAGCGGCAAAGTTTCGATAATTCGAGGGGCTTTGCTTGATTTACTAGAGCTAGAAGCCGAAATATGGATGGATATGGAGGCGATGGATGGCCTCTAGGGCTTAGCCATCACGCCCAACTTTGATCAGAGTTTGGTCACCCAATCACGCAAATCATGTCTCGATCAGATCGTATTGACCGCCTCTTTCTAGTGCTCGTTGATAGGCCGGACGAGCGTGAATGCGCTTTAAAAAGGCCATCAGCTTGGGACGACTAGCGTTCAAATTAGCGCGACTCGCAGCGGCCTCTAGCGGAAAGCTCAGTTGGGTATCGGCAGCCGTGAACTGGTCGCTGACAAACCATTCGGCTTTGTTGAGTTCAGCTTCCATGTAGTCGAGGTGAAGCGCGATTTGGGGCTGAATGAATGAGCTTTGGGCTTGGTGTGCGATCGCCCCAGCAATCGGACGTACCAGGAAAGGCGCTTTCTTTTTAACCTGTGTGAAAACCAGATCCAGCAACAAAGGCGGCATGGCTGAACCTTCTGCGTAGTGGAGCCAGTAGGTGTAGCGCAGACGTTCGGGGGTGTTGGGCGCGGGGGCAAGCTGGCCGTTGTCATAGCGGTCGACGAGATAGTCGGCGATCGCGCCCGACTCAGCCAAGGTCAAATCACCATCTGTAATCACCGGCGACTTGCCCAAGGGATGCACCTGACGCAATGAGTCTGGCGCTAGCATGGTTTCTGGATCGCGCTCGTAGCGTTTGATCTCGTAGTCTACGCCTAGTTCTTCCAATAGCCAAAGAATGCGCTGAGAACGAGAGTTATTAAGGTGATGGACGGTGATCATAAAATTATTCTTTTATTTAAATTTTTGCAATGGCTTTATGCTACCAACCTTTTGATCTTCTCAGTGTTCTTCTTCCATGACTGACTAGGAATTTACCAGTCAATCTATCTATGGATTCATCTATGGGTATAGTCAATGAGTAATTTTCCGACGAGTGCAACAGTCACAGTAATAAAAATTGGCTTAATTAATTTCGCGCCTTTTTTAGTGGCAAATGTCGCGCCCAAAAAAGATCCTAAGCCGACGCCTAAAGCTCCATAGATGCCTTTTGAGTAGTCAATATTGCCACTAGCCGCAAACGTAATGAGAGCGGTGAGATTAGTTAGCAAGTTGATAACCTTGGTGGTACCCGTGCCGCGCAAAAAGTCAAGCGACCAGAGGGAGAGCAGCGCGAAGACTAAGAAGATGCCAGTACCGGGGCCAAAGAATCCATCGTGAAAGCCAATCACACCTCCGGCAACAACACCGCCTACAAGGCGAACAGGCGATAGTTGTTTTTGAGTCCGAAGAGATTGAGGTGAAAGAGATGGAACAACCGTCGCGGTAGCCATGCCAAAGTTAGGCTTCAAGATCACAAACAGGGTAATTACCCCCATCAGCGTAATCACGACCGGTTCTGCCCAGGCGGTGGGCAATAGGTCAATGCTGCGACTGCCTACAAAGGCTCCGAGAATGGCGGGGATGCCCATCGCCACACAGGCGCGCCAGTCAATTTGATTGGACTGGGCAAACTTTAGCGAACTGGCGAGTGCGCCAAAGGTACCGCAGAGTTTGTTGGTTGCGATCGCACTACTGACCGGCAAACCGCTAAAAATTAGCGCTGGCAGCATAACCAGACCACCACCGCCCGCGATCGCATCTACAAAGCCAGCCGCTAATCCGACTGCAAAAATCAGCAGTAATATGACCAAAAATCTCTATCCTAATAACGCCATCAAACCCTATCCCACCCCATCTTGGCTAGAGCTTGGCGTTACCAAAATCGCTAAACATCCGGTTCTGCAACGAGCGCTTTCAACTGCTCAGCTAGCCTTGCGGCCTTAGACTTAGCCTCTATTGTACTGCGCAAAATCGCGTCTAGTAGGCTGATACCGTTTTCCTGGCTGTCGCTACGGATTGTAGCGAGAGGGTTTTTAAGCGCTTACGGTGCTTTTGCGATCCGTGCAATTCAAGTAATGCATCTAAAAGTTAACTGACAACCGTACTTATGGGTAAACGCGTATAAAATATCTGAATGAACTACGTGAACTTGCTGGAAAGGGGCATAGATAGCTGGAATCGGTGGCGCGATCGCCATCCTCATGTGAGCTGCGATCTATCCGGTCAGGATTTAAGCGAAGGCTTCTATTTTGAGGGAAATTTTAGCAACGTCAGTTTCAAAGGCGCAAAGCTGCGACGAGCTTGCTTAATTGGCGCTAATCTTCAGGGGGCAGATCTGAGCGGGAGCGATTTGAGCGGTGCTTACTTGGGGAATGCGAATCTATCGAGTGCCAACTTAAGCAATGCTAGATTAAGCGGCACGAACTTAAATCGCGCCGATCTGCGCCAAGCAAACCTGCAAGGCACCCAAATTTTCGAGGCGAATACTTACAAAGCTCTTTTTTCTGAAGACGACAATTCTAAAGAGGACAACAATGCTGTTTCCTCATCAGCGGCGGCTGTCCAGCCAGCGATCGCGCAACTAGGAGCCATTCAGCCGATTGAACCGCTGCCACCAGCGATCACTGCGGCCTCGACCTCGACTATCGATCAGCTTGCCGTTCAGGACGTAGATAGCGCTTCCAGCCACGATTCCAGCTATCCACTGGTCGCCGAACAGCCCTCTGAAGGCCCCATTCGGCGACAAAAACCGGCTGCTTGGATGTTGTTAGCTGTTGTTAGCGCAATTGCTGTTTTGGTGAGTTCGTCTGTGCTCTTTTTTGCTGTCTTTTTTATGGGAAGAGAGCGTTTGCAAATCGCAAACAAGCCCTTGCCGTCCAACACAGCAGCCAGCAAACCAACCGCCCCCATTAAACAACTTGCCTTGGTGCAGTCGTTTGGAAGCGATAGCCAAGTGTGGGCGGTGGCAGCTTATACCCCCTTGCAAGATGCGATCGCCGATCATGAAGCTTCAAAGAATGCGATCATTAGACTTAATCGGAAATAGTGTAGGCATTAGGAACAGGTATGCTCGCTCCCTTACCTTTGTGTTCTTAGGCGATTGCCACCTTCT
>JBGTIK010000067.1:0-5249 GCA_041745715.1 Phormidesmis sp. | reverse complement strand
CTGTGAGAGCACTCTAACTTAAGCAAGCGTAAGCCGCCCCAAGCTAATGAATCCAGGCATAGACCTCCAGAGAACTGTCGTCCAAGCCCTGATCGAACTCGGCCTGCCCGCCGGGGTCGCCAAAACCATCTGGCTCCCGCTACCTATGCTGCTAATGGTGATTGTGGCAACAGTCAGCATATTCATTTGCGTCTGGCTAGAGCGTAAAATTTCTGCCGCCGCCCAGCAGCGCGTCGGGCCTGAATACATTGGCCCTTTAGGGGCAATGCAAGCGGTTGCTGACGGCCTCAAGCTGATTTTTAAAGCTGATATTACCCCAGCCAAATCAGATCCCTGGCTGTTCACGCTGGGCCCTGCGATTGTGGTCATTCCTGTTTTTCTGTCTTTTTTAATCGTGCCCTTCGGCCAAAACCTGGTCATAACCGATCTGGGCATTGGTATCTTTTTATGGATTGCGCTGTCGAGCATTGCCCCTGTTGGCTTTTTGATGGCGGGCTATTCTTCTAATAATAAGTACTCGCTACTGGGTGGACTGCGGGCGGCAGCTCAATCTATCAGCTACGAGATTCCGCTGGCGCTAGCGGTGCTTGCTGTCGTCCTGATGACCAACGGCCTTAGCACCATCGATATTGTCAATCAGCAATCTGGCTACGGCATTTTGGGCTGGAACATTTGGCGACAGCCCGTCGGCTTTGTGATTTTCTGGATTGCGGCCTTGGCCGAATGTGAGCGACTGCCGTTCGACTTACCTGAAGCTGAAGAAGAATTGGTCGCAGGCTATCAAACCGAATACACTGGCATGAAGTTTGGCCTATTCTATGTAGGCTCCTACGTCAACCTGATGCTGTCGGCCCTGATAGTTTCGGTGCTTTACTTAGGTGGTTGGAGTTTTCCCATACCTGTTACAACCATCACCGGCTTGTTGGGCCTCAGCGAAACTGCGCCCTGGGTACAAATTATCTCTGCGTCTCTCGGCATTGTCATGACCATGCTCAAAGCGTATCTATTAGTCTTTCTGACGATTTTGCTGCGCTGGACAGTGCCTCGCGTTCGCATCGACCAGCTATTAGACTTAGGCTGGAAGTTCTTACTGCCCGTTTCCTTGGTCAATTTGTTAGTCACCGCAGGGCTAAAGCTGACTTTTCCATTCGCTTTTGGCGGCTAAACGTAGGTTTAGCCAGTTTTCTGAGCATTCCAGTCTAATCGCTATCATCAACGCACTCTTTTTACCTCTCATCCAGAGCTATGTTGAATTTTCTCAAACAAGTCGGCGACTACGCCAAAGAAACCGCTCAAGCGGCCAAGTATATCGGTCAGGGTCTGTCTGTTACCTTTGATCACATGAAGCGTCGCCCGGTGACTGTTCAGTACCCTTACGAAAAGCTGATTCCTTCAGAGCGCTATCGAGGCCGCATTCACTTTGAGTTTGATAAGTGCATTTCTTGCGAAGTTTGCGTTCGGGTCTGCCCGATTAACCTGCCGGTGGTCGATTGGGAATTTAATAAAGAAACTAAGAAAAAGACGCTCAGCCACTACAGTATTGACTTTGGGGTCTGCATTTTTTGCGGTAACTGCGTCGAATATTGCCCCACCAACTGTCTCTCTATGACCGAAGAGTATGAGCTGTCTGCCTATGATCGACACGATCTGAACTACGACAGCGTTGCCCTCGGACGTTTGCCTTACAAAGTCACCAACGATCCGATGGTGACACCGATGCGCGAGTTTGCCTATTTGCCCAAAGGCGTGATGGATCCCCATGATTTGCCAGCGGGCGCAAAGAGAGCCGGTCGCCTACCGCAGGACATTCTCACTGAGCTAGAGGCGGAAAAAGCTACAGCGGAAGCGGCGATCGCAGAAGGCAGCACGCCGTAACAGCCGGTAACAGCTGGTAGCAACTAGCTGTTCTGAACATAAATATCAGTAGCAGCAGTAGTAGTAGCAAACGACTATAAGACCGCTAAAAGATCGCTAAAGAAACCAAACGTGAGGAGAAAAGTATTTTGCTCTTACTACCATCGGGCGCATCAGCAACTGGGGCCTTAGTCGCATCATTAAATTTGGCAGAAGGCGTACAGCTAGTGTCGTTGGGCCTTTTGGGGCTCATTATGGTGACGTCTGCTTTAGGCGTCGTTCTGCTGTCTAACATTGTCTATTCGGCATTTTTGCTAGGGCTGACTTTCATTAGCGTCTCCGGGCTATACATCTTGCTGAATGCGGGCTTCGTAGCTGCTGCCCAAATTTTGGTGTACGTCGGGGCGGTCAACGTGCTCATTTTGTTCGGAATCATGCTGGTCAACAAGCAAGAAGACTTTAGCGTGATTAAAAATGCTTGGATTGGCAAAGCTGCAACCGCTGCTGTTTGCGCGGGTATTTTTAGTCTGATTAGCGCCATGGTGTTCTCTCATCCTTGGGCAATTTCTACGCAGCCAGCGGCGGGTGACAAAGCGATTAGAATTATTGGACAGCACTTTTTTAGCGACTATCTATTGCCCTTCGAGCTAGCTTCTGTGCTTTTATTGGTGGCCTTAATTGGCGCAATTGTGCTAGCGCGCCGCGAATACATTCCCGATGCAGGTGTAGCCCAAGCAGAGTCACTGACGTTGCCTGAGCGGCCTCGTGAGCTAGTGGCCGCAGGGACAAGAGACGATAGATAGCTGTTCTTCATTCATTGAACGCATTTTTCCAAAGAGAGTCCACAGTAGACTTCCACTAGCTAACTTGTTGTTTGTTTTTACCGATATCTTTCAACCCGCATCTTTCAACCCGTATCTTTTAATCAATAGTGTTCAAAGCCATAAAGCGTTCAACCCATGCAACTTGAGTATTTTCTAATATTAGCCGCTGCTTTGTTTTCCGTTGGCATCTATGGCCTCGTCACTAGCCGCAATGTGATTCGGGTACTGATGTCCATTGAGCTGATGCTCAATGCAGTCAATATCAATTTGATGGCGTTCTCTAACTATCTAGATCCGGCACAAATTAAAGGGCAGGTGTTTGCTGTTTTTGTGATTACGATTGCGGCAGCTGAAGCGGCGGTGGGCTTAGCGATTGTGCTTTCAATTTATCGAAATCGCGATACGGTCGATATGGAGCAGTTCAATTTGCTGAAGTGGTAGCTGTTTTTTGGCAGACACTCAGGGACGCTTGCGGGTGCTGATGTGGATCTAAAGCAGGTCATCATTGTATATAAGGCGGGAAATCCGCTGAGTAAAAGCTGTGCGGATAGCTGTGCTCGGCAGTTAGAGCTATTGGGCAGCAAGGTGATGATGGGGCCGAGTGGCGCTCAAGATAATCCTTATCCTGTTTTTTTAGAATCAGCGCCTGAGAAGATTGATTTGGCGGTTGTTTTGGGTGGCGATGGCACGGCTTTAGCGGCAGCGCGACAGTTAGCCGCAGATGACATTCCCATTTTGGCCATCAACGTAGGGGGGCATTTGGGCTTTTTAACGGAGTCGTCAGAGGTGATCGGAGAGTTTGAGCAGGTGTGGGAACGGCTGTTGGGCGATCGCTATGCCGTTCAGCAGCGCATGATGCTGCAAGCGCGATCGCACCAAGGCGGATCGGGTAACTTTGATCCGATGAGCGATCGCTACTTCGCCCTCAATGAAATGTGCGTTAAGCCCGCCTCACCCAACCGGATGATCACCTCCACCTTAGAAGTCGAAATCGATGGTGAAGTCGTCGATCAATATCAAGGCGACGGACTGCTAATCAGCACCCCGACCGGATCAACCGGCTACACCGTCTCAGCTAATGGCCCGATTGTGCATCCGGGTATGCAGGCGCTGATTGTTACCCCCATTTGCCCGATGAGCCTATCGAGTCGTCCGATTGTGCTGCCACCCGGCAGTACAGTTAGCGTCTGGCCATTAGGAGATAGCGAAGGCAATACCAAACTGTGGACAGATGGCGTGCTAGGCACCGCCATTTGGCCCGGTCAGCGGGTTGATATCCGCATGGCCAGTCACCTCGCAAAGTTCATTATTTTACGAGAAGACCACTCTTACTACCGCACCTTACGCAACAAGCTGCAATGGGCTGGCGCGCGCGTCAACTATCACAACGACCACCGCCAATAAGCCTACAATTCTCTTGCAATTTTTGTAGCATCTACTGACTTATGCGAGCCCCCTGATGCCAATTCAAAGCCTACTCGATTGTCCAAGGCAACCGCAGCTTCATTTGATTGCGTCCGCGCCGCTTTGCTTCATACAATCCCAAATCAGCCGTATCAACTAACACACTGGCTGACAATCCAGCCTTTGGCACCACTGTCGTCACGCCCAAACTAACGCTCACATAATCAGAAACACTAGAAGCGCTGTGAGCTATCTGCAAAGCCTGGACGTTTTCAGCGGCCTCTTTGGCCACTTGCTGCGCCCCTTCGGTCGTTGTGTTCGGCAGCAAAATCACAAACTCTTCACCGCCATAGCGAGCGGCCAAATTATCGGGTCGCCGCACGGCTTTGCCAATCGCTTTGGCAACTTGACGCAAACACTCATCGCCTTGCGGATGGCCGTAAATGTCGTTGTAAAGCTTAAAAAAGTCCACATCGCAGAGAATGAGGGAAATGGGAGTATGCGATCGCAAAGCCCGCTGCCACTCTGCCGTCAAATGGTTCTGAAAACTGCGGCGATTGGCCATCTGCGTCAGATCATCAATTTCAGACAGCATTTGCAGCCGATTAATCACATGCAACCGAGTGATCAACGGCGCACCTAGCAAAGCCAAACTCACCGGCACCACCGGCAACCACCAGCCCCCGAGAACTAAAGCCCCATAGCTCGTCCCAACCCAAGCCGCCACACAGCCCCCCAATAGCTGTAATCGCCTCAGATCGTTTCTGCCCCAGCCATAGAGGCCAATGCCTACCCCTGCAAACACTGCAATCAACCCAACTTCTAGCTGTTCTGGCAGCGTTTTAATCACCGGCCTTTGGCCAAAAGCAGCGCTGATAATCTGACTCGCCAAGCTAGCGTGAATTTCAATGCCATGACTCGGCAAAAGCCCTACCGACCCTTGCCGATTGCTATAACCCACATTCCGCCCTTTGAAGTGTCACACTCAGGTATTAATGATAGAGCCCTGTTTTGGAAAGACTTTCATGGCTTAGCAGTTCAAATGAACTAAGTCATAAAAATTCTCAATTAAGGTTAACTATTGAGAACTATGCTAGAAAAAATGGCTGTGATTCTTATTGCTTCGTTTAAATACCCAATGTGCCAATTGGAAGTGCGGAATGTCGG
>JBGTIK010000066.1:0-3649 GCA_041745715.1 Phormidesmis sp. | reverse complement strand
GAGCATGATCATAGTTTTCGAGACGTAGAGGTTTGATGGTGTAGCTGTGGGCATTTAGAAGCAGCGATCGCCAAACGGCCTGAGCTGTTATATTGAGGTATTCTTTCACGGACACCTCTGTCCGGAGAAACGAATGTCAGTGAATGTACTGATCTTGGGTGGGTTTAGTCCAAAAACTACGCAAAAGCCTCTATGCAAGGGTGATACAGAGCTGAACGCGGATAGTTTTGGTGGTGGTCATGTCAGGAATTGCCAAGGCTTTAGCTGCACTACCCCCGTTGCAGGCGATTTCTATCCAGCCGTGACTACCTATTAAGGCGGCTAGTGCGCCCAGTGGCACTTGATAGTAAGCTTCTATGCCGACGAGTTCAGGGCTTAAATTTGGCTCAACTTCGGGCTTCTCCAGGCCAACTTGCCAGGAAAGGGACGGGTGAGAATGCAGGGGATGGTCACTGATCAGCTGCCCTGGCAGATTGCTAATCAGGTTGCCAAATCTATCAATGTATTGAATGCAGCCGCTGTAGCGATCTGTGTGAGGCGTTGACGACAGCGCTGGAAGCGGTGCAGGTATGGGCGTATAAAACGGTAGCTCAGCTTGGACTAAAGTATTGGGATCAATGCTCGTACCTAATTCAGCGATCGCTACCCCATTGGCTAAATGCGCAGCAGCAGGTGCAAAAATATCGCGGCCATGAAACGTATTGCTTGGGTTAGGCACCCGCCAATAGTCAGAATTCGTCAAAGCCACGGCGGCTAGCACCCGCTCTTGCTGCAAAACGCCGCTAAAAATGCCGTTGTCTGGCCCGACGAAAAAACCACAGGGGCACTCAAGCGCGATCGCCCGCCGCCCCGAACCGACCCCCGGATCTACCACCGCCAAATGCACCGTCCCGACTGGAAAGTGCGAATAGGCCATCATCAAATTGAACCTAGCCGCTAAAATATCTTGAGGCCCAATGTCATGGGTCAAATCACACGTTGTTGCTGCGCCTGCAATCGTAGCAATCACCCCTTTCATCATCGCTACATACGTATCTTGATAGCCAAAGTCGCTCAGCAAAGTAATCAAAGTAATCATCGGCAGCAGGGTAGTCACTCACTCAAGCAAAATAGGTAGCATTTTATACTAAAAATCTGTGATAACGATCATTGATTGTACGTAAGCCTTTGATCTTTAATATATATATCTAGCGTATTTGATATGTCAGCAAGTCAATTTAGCTCAGCCTTAACTCCGCTCGAAAAGAGTGTAGTAGCCCTTTCCTTAAACGACATTAAACGACATATTTTTATCTGCGCCGATCAAACAGTGCCTAAGTGCTGTGACCCAGCAGAGAGCTTAGCTGCTTGGAACTATCTCAAGCAACGACTCAAAGCGCTGAAGTTAGATGTGCCCATTAATGAGCACGCGACCTTCGTTTTTAGAACCAAAGCGAACTGTTTGAGGGTTTGTCAAAAAGGGCCGATCTTATTGGTTTACCCCGATGGCATTTGGTATCACAGCGCCACTCCGGAAGTGATTGAGCGCATTATTCAAGAGCATTTGATTGGCAATCAAGCTGTGTTGGACTACATGTTCTTACAGCATCCTCTGTCAGTCGCTTTGTGAATAACGATACTGATCGTCAGATCTGAGCAAGTCTGAGTGATGCTATCGATATTTTGGGAATACTTGATGTGTCGAATTAAAAAAGATCAGCGATCGCGCGATTGCCCCTTTGCAGATATGCCTTTACTAGGTGTTTCTAGCTAGGTTTCATCATGAGTATGTCTCACTAAATTTCATCAAACCCAGATTGTTCAATTCAGGCTGTTCAATTCAGGCTGTCTAATCAGAGGCACATCAACTATCAACGCTGTTAAATCAATTTCCTTTGAGTTCTCCCGGTGACCACTCAACGATCAATGACTCAAACATGCGTTAAATGTGCGATGGCAAACAAATATGCAAGATTATTTTTAGTGATTGCTTCACCCCAATTTACTAAAAACAATCTTTACAAGTTACCGGCCCAGATCCTTTTCTCTCAAGAGATGAACACGAGCGAGCATACGGCATGAAAGAAGCTAACACAGGGGAACAAAAGAAACTCTTACTCATTGATGATGATCCCAATCTCATCTTGCTAGTCAAAGACTATCTAGAGTTTCGAGGCTATCAGGTAATGACAGCAGGTAATGGTCGAGAGGCACTATCGGCACTGAGCGACTTATCCCCTGACATGATCATCTGCGACGTAATGATGCCAGAAATGGACGGTTACGCTTTTGTCGAGCAGGTTCGTCAAGATCCAGGTAAAAGCTGGATTCCTATTCTCTTTCTTTCCGCCAAAGGACAAAGCCAAGATCGCGTCAAGGGCTTAACCACGGGCGCTGATGTATACATGGTCAAACCCTTTGAGCCCGAAGAACTCGTCGCTCAAGTAGAGTCTTCACTGAAACAGGCAACCCGCCTGATTCACCATCAGAATAAGGGGCCTAATTCTATCCCAACGATTCAGGTACCCTTTGACGTAGAGCTAACGCCGACCGAGCTAAAAGTTGTGCAGTTTGTCGCGAGAGGCATGGCCAACCGCCAAATTGCCGATGAGCTGAAGGTCAGTCAGCGCACCATTGAAAGCCATGTAAGTAACATGCTCGGTAAAACGGGGCTACACAATCGCACTGAGCTCGCTCGCTGGGCCGTAGAAAACCATAAGGCTTAGCCGCTTGCCGCGCGTCGCTCGCTGCAAAGATCTACAGCAAAGCATCGGTGATTATAAGTCGTGCATACATGGATTCTTTAGGCGTTTCACCGTGAGCCTCAATCTCGCGCTGAAACGCCTAAAATTCTTTGCCGAATTATTCACAACCTTTGATATGATGGAGTACCTTATAAATCAGCTAATTTTTCTAATGAGCTGATTACAGGGGGCAAAACTGCTGGTGTAGCTCAGTTGGTAGAGCAGCTGATTTGTAATCAGCCGGTCGCAAGTTCGAGTCTTGTCACCAGCTTCCCAAGTAAATCAATGATTTCATAGTCCCCGTAAGGTTTGCAGACCTTGCGGGGACTGCTTTTTGAGCGGTGTCTAAAAACACTGTTGGGTACTATTAGACGTTTTTAAACAGGTTTGGAAAGCAATTTGGGGTAAATTTTGGGGTAAAAATTTGGGGGTAGTGCATTAACGTAAAGGATAGAGGAAAATAAGACATAGACATTGCGATTCCAAAGGAGTAGAACAGATGAAAGTTGAGATGACTTGTCCGACCTGTGGCTCCGCCGACATTTCAAAGAACGGTACAACGCGTCGAGGCAAACAAAACTATAAATGCCGAGACTGCAATCGGCAGTTTGTCGAAGACCCGCAATGGCAGCCAAAAGATAAGAACGAGCAGAGCGTAGTCGATCTTCTGCTGCTAGAGAAAATTCCGTTGGCAGGTATCGCTAGAGCCACAAGAGTCTCTGAAAGTTGGCTGCAAAGCTATGTGAATGTCTGCTATGAGCTAGTGCCTAAAACAGCGGCAGTCGTGCCAAAGGCTAAAGGCAAGCTGACCGTGCAGATGGATGAGTTGTGGTCGTTTGTCGATGACAAAGGCAACAAGCAATGGGTCTGGCTGGCGATTGATGCGGATACCCGAGAAGTAATTGGCTGCCACATCGGTGACCGCT
>JBGTIK010000065.1:0-25292 GCA_041745715.1 Phormidesmis sp. | reverse complement strand
TCTATCCCAAAGGGGTCAAGCTCTCTGCTGATGAATTGAAGCCCTTCTCTGAACAATGGCTACGTTCTGAAACCCTGCCTAAATGGGATGTGACGATTGTGCCTATCTAATCGGTATCTTATTCATTTGCGGCTCCCTAATGGCGATCTGGCACTGGGCATCAACGTGATTCAAACACCTAACACCAGTGCGCCCCAGGTAATTAAACAAGTGCGCGCGGAGATCCAGAATCTCCAGCAGCAATATCCGGGGTTAGACTTTCAAGAAGCCTTTGACAACTCTCACTTAGTGAAAGTGCTGCGTGACAACACTATTGGCGAATTGCTGGTCAGTGTTTTGCTGACCGACTTGGCGATTTTGCTATTTTTAGAGCGATTTCGAGCGACAGCCATTGTGTTGATTTCAATTCCGGTATCGATTGCGATTTCGGTGCTGCCGTTTGTGCCGATGGGAATGTCTCTCAATTCGTCTACCCTCATTGGCATGATGCTAGCGATTGGGCGCTTAGTCGACGATTCGATTGTGGTGATTGAATCGGTAGATCGCCAGTTGCAAGCGGGCAAAAGCCCCAGACAGGCAGCTATACAAGGCACTCAAGAAGTCTTTTTAGCGATCGCTGCCGCCACTTTAGTGATGATTGCCGCCTTGTTTCCGATGATTTTTGCAGGTGGCCTAACCGGCTTAATGTTTGCCGGAATTGTCTACCCCATTATCTATGCGCTGCTCGCTTCTTTGGTGGTATCGCTGACGCTAACGCCGCTGTTAGCGGCTTATCTGCTCAGAGTCACCCCTGCCGCAGAATCCACCTGGATCGAGAAAATACTCACGCCCTTTCGCCACAGCTTTAATTGGCTGGAAATCCATTACACAAAACTCCTCGATTGGGCCTTGGGTCATCGCCGTCGGGTGCTGGCAGTAGCAGCGGCTTTTATTTTGACGGGCTTTTCTCTGGCAATGTTGATTGGCATGGAAATGATGCCATTAGGGGATTCTGGGCAATTCATGGTAATGCTCGAAGCGCAGCCCAACACCTCATTGACCCAAACGGATAAAATCGCCCAACAGTTTGAACAGCTTTTGCTCAAGCAGCCAGAAGTAGAACAAGTTTCTTCTGAAGTTGGCTTTGAACCCATCACCCCCGCTAGCTATTTGAGCGGTACGGGTATGGGCAGTATGAACAGCATCAATATGATGGTGACGGTAAAAGATCGAGCTGAGCGCGATCGCGATATCTGGCAGGTGATTGACAGCGTAGAAGCCGAGGCCAAAAGAACTCTTCCAGGAATTCGAGCGATCGCCATGCAAGCAATGGGAGTAGATGTTATGTCTACCGCTGCCGCACCTGTACAGGTCGCAGTCTATGGCAAAGAACTGAGCAACCTCCATCAGCTAGCAGATCAGATCTTGCAAATCGCTCAGAGCATTCCAGGATTTGTCATGCCCCATACCAGTGCAGCATTGATGACCAGCGAAGATCAAGAGCCGATGATGATTGAGCGAGTAAATAGTCGGCGAGTAGTCTATGTCAACGGTTTCTATCGCAAACAAAGTCCAGCCTCTGGTGGTGCATTTATGTAAAGGACAGAGAAAAAAGCTTGATTGTGGGAGCCATTACCTAATAGGACTTCTAAAAATGGCGATTATTCTTCATCCTTTACGAAATAGCACTACCCAGCCTCTATGGATCTATCAGTGGCGCTAGAGCAACGCGCTCAGAGCGAGCTTAACTTCTCCTCTGGGTACAGCCTAGAACAAATGGGCGATATGACCGACATGATGATTGAATTTGGCCGACTGCTCAAAGGGCTACTGATATCGCTAGTTTTAATTTACTTAATCTTGGCCATTCAGTTTCGCTCCTGGATTCAACCTTTCAACATGATGTTGTCCATTCCTCTAGAATTAGCCGGAGTCTTTGGCGCATTGCTACTAGCAGGTCAAACCTTCTCGACGGTTTCTATCCTGGGCATTATCATTTTGTCGGGCATTGATGTAGCTGCGGCAATTCTGTTGATCGATCTGATTCTAGATAAGCGCAGACAGGGCATTCCAAAGGCACAAGCTATTCGAGAAGCTGCGCCGACTCGACTCAAGCCGATTTTGATGACGGTGATTACGACCTCCGTGGTAATCATCCGGCTAGCTTTCTTCCCAGATACAGGAATGGATGCTTACTCGCCAATTGCCACAGTCATTTTGGGCGGACTAAGCCTCTCTACAGCGCTGACGCTCATTGTCATTCCGGTGATGTATTCGGTTGTTGACGATTTGACTGAGGCAAGTAAACAACGTCGAGGACAAAGCCGAAAACAGCGCCGCGTCAAACCAGAGCATTAGTTTTTTTATCTACGCTTCAGCGCGCAGCTCATCTAGCTTCGCCTTGACGGCCTGGATATCTTGCCACATCAGCCACTTCGGTTTGCCCGGATCGCGTGACGGGTTGCGCAGCAGATAAGCAGGATGCAATATCGGCATACATTCGCGTCCTTCCCACTCAATCCAAGTGCCGCGAATTTTAGTAATGCCGCGCTTTTCACTGGGCATAATGCCTTTCACTGAAGTGGCTCCGGTAAGCAAAATAATCTTCGGATCAACGAGGCGAATTTGCTCCAAAATATACGGTCGGCAGGCATTAATTTCAGCCGTAGTGGGGTTGCGGTTGCCCGGTGGGCGGCATTTGACGATGTTGCAAATGTACACATCCTTTTCGCTATCAATACGCACTGAGGCTAATATTTTTTCGAGGAGCTGCCCTGATTTGCCCACAAAAGGAAGGCCCTGCTCATCCTCTTGCTGACCTGGCCCCTCGCCAATAATCATAATCGGCGCGGTGCGGCTGCCTCGACTGACCACTACATTTGTCCGAGTGAGCGCCAAGTCACAGCGCTGACAGCTTTTGCAGTGGGCGGCTAAGGGTTCGAGCGATTCGTAAATGCCTGGCGGAATCGGCACGCTGGCACTAGTCGGAATTTGAGCAGTGTCGAAGTTTGCGGGGGGCAAGGTAACGTCTATGCCGCTAGCGCTGAAAAGATCGATCTGATCGGCCATGAACTGCTGGGTATAAGAGAGCACTGGTTTCATTTTAGCGGTTAGTTTACGCGCTAAAGCTGACCACGAGAGGTGTTTTGTGGCTTTGACTGGGCGGTTTGTGTCTAAAGTGCTCAGCCATCTGATGCAGTATTTTCCTGGAGCAGTTGCCGGTAGTGAGCGGTTACTCGTTCGCCAATGGCTTGCCAGCTATAATTTTCCTGGGCGCAGCGCTGTGCGTTTTGGCCGCGTTGGTGCAGCATCTCAGGCTGGTTCAACGCCTCTGCTAAAGCTTGCGTGAGAGGCGCTACCTCAATGGGCACGATCCAGCCCGCGTTGGCTTGGGCTATAGCTGGCCAAATATGCACATGATCAGAAATCACTACGGGCATTGCTGCTGCCATGGCTTCGGCTACCGCAATCCCAAAATTCTCATAGTAAGATGGCAGCACAAACAGATCCGCTGCGCTCAGCACTTGGGCCTTCAGATCACCCGAAATAAAGCCCATAAACGTTGCCTGCTGAGCCCAGGCAGAAGTCTTTATCTGCTCACGAATCCGGTTTTCATAGGCTCGATCTTGAGGATTTGCGCCGCATAGCAATAGGTGAAAAGGCTGCTGACGCTGGTGCAGATTCGTCAGCGCTGGCAGCAATAAATCGAAACCCTTTTTCGGATCAATGCGAGACATAAACAGCACAATTGGGCGCTCCGAGGGAATGTCAAACTGAGCGCGAATGGCGGCTTTAGCAGTGGTGCGATCCGGTAAGGTCGGCAGTGCTACACCCAGCGGAATCACCATTTCCGGCGTACTCACACCAAAGCGCTCAGAGACTTTGGCCTCTAGTTCACTGGTGAAGTGAATAGCGGCGGCTCCCGCTAAGTTAGGCCGCTCTAGTAACTGGGCATAAAGCTGCTTAATGCGCTGCTTTTTTTTCAGATCTGCCGGGTCAAGGGTGCCGAGTGGGCGCATGATGTAGGGCAGCTTGCGCAGGCGGCAAACGGTGGCAGCGGCGGTGCTCACGGGTGAAAATAGGGCGTGAATGTGGGCGATATCGTAATCAGGGGCATTGCGCCATAACCAGGTCAATAGAACCGCCGAGAATTTGTACCGGCGAAAGGGGGCGCAGCGAAAGTGAATGATTTCGTAGCCGTCTTGCGGCACGGCGACGCCTAACGGCACGTTCAAAGGTGCTTCATCGACATCACCATTGGAGTCGGTCGTGATAATGGTGACTTGGGCGACGGCCTGCTTGGGCTGCTGAGAAATCGCTGCACTTAATCCTTGCACCATCTGGCTGGGGCCACCGTATACCAAAGAAATAGACGGGACAATTTGCAGGATTTTTAGCGGTTTCATAAGCAATTTTAGCCATTAGCGGCGCGAGGTTAGTCAGCACAGATCGGTTAATCGTTACAGATCAAACAAATCAGCGATCGCGGCTCAATTCACCCGTCGCCAGATCCACTTGTAAGGTAATGCCACCCGTTGGCACAAGGGCCGAGCCTGCGGACTCACTTAAGGTGGGCATAGCCGAAATCCACCAGCCGCTACTGGCTTTTTGGGTTAGGGTCGCAGCGGGAATCGCCAGGGTCTTTTGAATATCGTCAAAGCTGTACTGAGCCACAATCTGACCTTCAGCGTTTAAAAGGGTAAGCGCATAAGGACTAGCAACATTGATGAATTCATCGAGCAATAGGACGTGCCCTTGTGGGCCAATTAGCGCAAAGCGAGGGCCGTACTGATGGGGGAGGGTTTGCTGCCAGAGTAAGGTGTCATCTTTGTAAAACTGACCAGTCGCCGCTGGAGTTTGCCAGCTATCTGCGGCTGTGATGATGAGCCGGTAGGGGCTAGTCGTAAAGCTCTGGTGAAGCGGCGGCTGAGCCATGCGATCAGCGGCGGCGGCTGGGGTTGGCGAATTGATGCTTTGAGGGATGATTTTTTGAGGGGGCCAGACGGTGATGATGAGCGCGATCGCAGCCACCGTCAAAGCAGGCAATAAAAGTTTAGACACGGCGATGACCTCCAAAGCGACGAGTCATCATCAGCATCAGGCCACTACTGACCGATAAGACAAGCCAGCCGCTACTCGGTTCGGACACAGCAGTTGGTTCTTGAATAGCCGTCACTACAGCCATCACCACAGGCGTTTCATTGGCTGATAAATCGACAGGTTGCGGTTCGGCACCGAGTTGGCGCGCTGATGAGTTGATGCTAGCTTGATCGGCGGCGGGGGTAGCTAAGGCAATAGCATCTCCTGCCGTCATACCAATAAAGCCACTACTGCGAATAGCTTTAAGTTGGCTATCGGTCAACACATCAAGGCCAGCCCCGTTTGGGGTAATGTCATCGACAGTGCGAGGAATGTTACGACTGCTGCCGTCTGTCATTAGGTTGTTAGCGCTGCCGCCACCGCTGTTGTGGGTGAGCCCTAAGTTGTGCCCAATCTCGTGAGCCAAGGTGTCGCTGCGACCGCTACCGTTATTAAAATCGAGAGCTGCTCTGCTAATGACCACGCCATTAGCTCCAACCCAAGCTAAGCCAAACTGAGTAAAGCCAGCCGTAGATTCGAGCGTATCGACAAACCAGACGTTAATTGGGCCGCTTGTATTAGTCGAGCTAGAATTTCGACCAAAAGCGCCGCTGCCGCCCGTTCGCGTCAGCTGATAAAATTCTGACTCGACCCGGCTGACATTATCGCTATCAATAGAGAGAAAGCGAGTGGCATTGAGCTGATTGATGGATAAAAAAGAAACTTTTAGCTTTGCTTGAGCCAAAATTTTGGCGGTGATGTCGGCAAATAAGTTGACTTGAGCGCAGCTATTGCCACTGTCATCGCAGACCCGAATGGGCTGCACGTACACTTCACCAATATCTTGTGAAGTGATCGTTTGAGGCGACTGCATCCCTTCTGTGCAGCCGCCTAATGCCACTGCAAATAAAATCAGCAGCGCTTTAGGTGCACCCAAAGGCGCTCTAAACTCGCGAACCCTCGACCATAACTGATTGCTTAAGACTAAATTATTCACAGGCTAATAGGACAACGCCCCTTGGAGTGATTGGTTGGAGTGATTGCATTACAGTAGCTCGACACGCTGCTTAGCTTGCCTTAAACCTAGCCACTTTATATCAGTCTTAAAATTAGTCTCCGTTGTAAATTTTGGCGCAAGCGCTACTACAAGCGCTGATAAAACTCAAGCAGCCGCTTGGCTAAAGCTCGGTTAGTGTACTCACTCATAGCGCGGTGATAGCCTTTTTCGGCTAGGTCTGTTTGCTGATCGCGGTGATTAAGCAGGGCGGTGATTTTTTCGGCGAGGGCCGCGGCATCCCCTTCTGGGAAAATCAGGCCATCGGTTTTAATTACATGTGGAATTTCGCCCGAATCAGAGCCAATGACGGGCACTTTGCAGGCCATTGCCTCAATGAGCACATGGCCAAACTGCTCTTTCCAACCCACAGCAGAGAGCGTCTTAAACTGGTAAGTGGTTTCAGATGGCAGTATCAGCGTATCCATGAGGTTGATGTAATGGCCGACTTCGGTGTGGGGGACGCTTTCTATCCAAATGATACGAGTACTGATTTCCATCTCATCAGCCAGCGAATGCAGTCGCTCTTTTAGCGGCCCGCGCCCTAATAACAGCAGCTTCCAAGGCTGGCTCGTGGGAAGCTGGCCGAGCGCTTTAAACAGCGTCAGCAGCCCTTTTTCTTCCACAAAGCGACCCACGAAACCGATTACAAAGTCACCGGGATCAATTCCCTTCTCAGCCGCGAGTTTGCCCTGAACGTCTGAATTTGGCGGTTCCGGCTTAAAAAGACGCTCATCGACGCCGAGCTGAGGCATCACACAAACCGGCCCTTGGTAACCGTGATCTTTTAAAATATCAGCGCCATCCTGATTGCCCGCGATTAGCCCGTGGGTGTGACGCAAATTGTAGCCTTCTAGCCAAGACAACGGAAACTTGACCTCGTAAGGTAGATTCCACCAGGTGAAAAACACATTTTTGGCCTTGAGGCCCAGCAGCCGGTTAAGCGTAATCAGTTGAGCGTAGCCCAGCGCTTTTGATCCTTGCTCAACTTGGATAATATCGGGCCGAAACTGCCTGAGCAGCGGGATAATCTCTGCGCCAAAGCTCAGCAGCCCCTGGTTATTTTGGCTGAAGTTAGAAACCGGCACGACTCGAAATCGGTCTTCTTGCTTGGGCTCTGAGATGATTTTTCGGGTTTGAACACCGCCCGGATTCCAGCGTTTGGGCACGACCACAGTGACTTCTACGCTAGGGTCGATTTGGGTGAGCGATCGCAGCTTCTCACAGTTAAGATCGACAATATACGTGTGGCTAGCGACCAGAATTTTCATAAATGATAGCCCCCAAAGAAACAATACCCACTCAATACCTACTGGGCTGACGGCGGCTGGCTAAACAATCGCCCATCGCGGCCCTGCGGCTTCACCAGCGTCCAGCAAGCCTGCAAAAAGCCAAACAGGTAAAACCCAAAGCGGCTGATGACAGCAATCGGCGATCCGCTTTTGTTGCAAGGCGGATTGCCCAGCACATGACAGTCAAATAGCCGCGCCGACAAGCGCAGTACTTGGCTCGGTGTGAGGTTTTTAAGCGCCATCAAAAAATGGTTGTGGTAAAAGGTGGTTTGGTATTTGAGCGATCGCGTACTGATGTCATGACAGCCGCCTGTTTCCTCTCCTAAATGCACCAGATGTGCCTCTGGTGCATACCAAATCATCAGCCCCGTTTGCCGCACCCGCAGACAAAAATCCGACTCCTCCCGCACCGCACTTCCCTGAAAGCGCTCATCAAAGCGCAGCCCATGCTCCATGAACACCGAGCGCCGAAAAGACATATTGCACCCTCTCGCAGTCAGCACCCGCTGCGGCTTAATCGTATTCACCAAATCAATGTGATACCACGCAATGCCCGGATCCATCGCCTCAGGCGGCAGCATTTCAATCGCTGGCTTTTTAGATTCAGACAGCTTCATACGATCAAACACGCGACCGGCAACCGCTCCGACTTCGGGCCTATTTGCAAAGGCTTGCGCATGGGCGAACAGAAAGCCCTCAGGCAGCTCGACATCGTCATCCAAAAACAAAAAAATGCTGCCCTTCGCCCGCTCAATCGCATAGTTTCGAGCGGCTGGCAAGCTTGCCCAGCTTACTTGATGTAACTGAATTTTTTTCTCGGCAGCTAACTGATCGAGCAGCGCCTGCGTCTCCGCTTCATGCCGATGTGTTTGATCGACAACAATCACCTCGCAAGCCGGATAGCTCTGAGCCAGGACGCTTTTGAGCGTATCTACCAGCACGGCCTCGCGCCCATACGTCGGAATCACTACTGAGATCAAAGGCCAAGAATAGTCTAAATCAGGAGTCATGGCAGTAAAAAAAGATCCAAAAACAGTCGATGCGCTAATTAAATGTTGGCTGCGCTAAACGCTTACTCGCCTTGGCTCTGAGCCTAGCAGAACTTGATTTAGTCAGATTAGTCGGATCGAGCACGGCTTGATCTCGATCTTGCCGCTCTAGCTCTGGAATTTTGAGCACGATCCCGGCGGCTAGCCAATAGTAAACGCTGACCGGATCCACATCCAGCGGATAGTAATAGGGGCAATAGCTAATAAATAGAACAAACACCCACATCGAAGCTGCGTAGCTGCGCAGGTTTTTATCCTTAGTTTTGCGATACACCCTAAAGGTCGCTATCGTCATCGTGGTATAGACCGCTAACGCCGCTAGCAGCCCTAGCGGCCCAATTTCATAAATCAGCTTAGGGTGGTAAGTCTCTAGCAAAACCGTCGTGCCGAAGGTTCGAGCAGCATTCGTGGCGCGGCCAACGCCATGACCAAACAAACCCTCTTGCTCTTTCCATACCTGAGAAAACTGGTTAGTGATAAACTGCTGCGGTGGTGCAGCATCCCAGCGTGACTGAAGACTATCGAGCCGAGTTTGGACAACAGCTGGGTTGCTCAAAATTAAGTAAGCCAAAACGAGGCCAAAGACCACCCCAATGGGGACAAAGCGCTTGAGGTTAGCCAATTGGCCCGTGAGGGCAGTCAGCGCAACAACGGTCACCGGCACAAGCAAAAGCGCGATTCGCTGGCCTGAGACCACTGCCATCGTGAGAACTGCTACCAATGACACTAGGCCAACCGCTCGCCAAAAAGGAGATTTATCGCTAAAGGTCGTACCAAAGCTAAAAAAGGCCGCAGAGATTAAGAACCAGCCCCACTGCCAGGGGGCGACAAAGGTGCCCGGCAACCGAATTTGATCTTGTGCGGGTGCGTAGAGCAGCGATCCGCCGACGAAGCATCGGGCATCTAAAGAAGCTCGAAAAAACTCACTACCGGTACCAGTGGTACCTGCACAAACGCCTGTTTTAAGAAAAGCAAACTGCACAAATCCTAAGCCACAAGCAACCAATACAATCACAGCCTGCAACCGCAGTAGCCCCACCAAGTCGTCTTTGCTGCGGATGAGGTAGTAAATGCAGGCCACTAGCGGCACGTAGCCAAACAGGTTTTTGAACCCTAGTAGCGCCATGACCATTGGATATTTGCCGCCTGTGCCGGTGATTTGATCCGGCAAGTTAGTGAGCAAAATAGTAACGAGGACGATGATGAGCAGAAAAGTCAGCGGAATTTTGAGCGCTTTTGGCAAGATAAACGGCAGCCGGTTTTTGCGACAAAACTGATAGACGCCGATCAGGGCCGGGACGTAAAAAATGTCTTTGGCTACTTGCAAAACAGCGTTGCCGCCTAGGACGTAGGTAACGGTGCCCGAAAACGGAACGTAAATAATGAAGGCGTACAGCGCTAGCCGCTGGTACTTGAAGGAGAGCAATAGGCACATCAGCGCCCCGCCAACTGATACCCCTAGTTTGGGACCTACTAAAAGGGCGATCAGTAAGCCTAAAAAGCTACAGCCCAAGGCGATCGCAACAATAAATGTGATGGCTGCTTGGCGACGAGCGGCAGCATCTTTTTCTAGTGCCAGCTTTTGTCTGGGGCTCAGAGGCTCAGCGCGATCGCTATCCGCTGGCGCACCGTCATTTGAATCTAGCAAATCCAGATCCGCCGACTTTCCCGACTGCTGGCCTCGACGCTTCAGATCCAGGCTCTTTTCTGGCGTGGCTTTGGTCTTAGCGCGTTTGCCAGAAGTTTTGCCAGAAGTTTTGCTACTGGATTTAGCAGAAGTTTTGCTACTGGATTTAGCAGAACGTTTACCAGAAGATCGTAAAGCCATAGCAGCAGAGTCAGAGAACTAATCGAATTTACCCAATCATGGCTGCAAATCTGTATTTGTGCAGGGGCCGATCGCGCTAACAGCACCAAATCTTCTTGGGTTGTAAGACTGGGTTGTCATAATCTTTACAGAAATGAGGTTAACGCCCTAGCCGATTGGGCATACCGTCACAGCCGCCGGGGAGAGTGCTGCGAGTTTTGCTACCGCCCCAAGCGCAGCAGTAGCAACGCTGCGCTTCTGAGAGGCGCTGAACATTGGTAAAGTCAGCGCCTTCCACCACCGCGCCAGTAAACTCACCGGTTTTATAGTTGGGCAAATCCTGACGAGTGCGAGGCGTTGCGGTTTCTAGGTCGCCATAAAAGAAGCGAACGCCCATCACGTCTGCATTGGTAAAATTAGCGTCGCAGAGAATAGCCCGAGTGACGTTAGTGCGAACCAAATCGCAATCGGTTAAATCGGTACGAATCAGATTGGCTTCACTGAGATCTAGCCACCGTAAATCCGTATTGATCAAGCTGCAAGCAGCCAACATCACGCCTAGATCGATTACTCTAGTTCCTTTAGGGCGATCTTCAGCGTAGCCACCTACGCCATCTAGAATGGGGCGACCTAGGCGCTGGTCACGAGCCAGCGGGGTTAGCAGCTTGGAGCGCGAAAGAAAGCGCAGGACTTTGGCCTTGCCGCTGGCATCGACACTGCTGAGAATGGCGGCAGTGCGCGCTTCGGCAATCACTCGCTCTTGGGGCCAATCTTCGAGTAAGCCTTCGTCATCCAGCACGAGTTCTGAAATGCCTTGGAAGTAAGCGTCAATGGTTTGCTGCTGAGTGATCAGGTTTTGCTGAACGGTGAGATCGCGAGAGATGATGTACTGCCGCCAAGCGACATAGACGGCAATAATAGCAATTAGAATTTGGCCAATAGCGCCTAAAAAATCGCCCAAAGCGCTAATGATATCCCAGCGCAGGCCGCTGCCCCACCGGGCAATTGGGCGGGTGATGCCGCTGGTGTAAATTAAACCCACTAGACCCAGCAGCAGCGTTGGCACGGCGACCAGCAAAGCTCGCTGCTGCTGACTGAGATCGTCAAAAGCTTCGTGAAAAATGGGGGCGAGTAGCCGTAGAGAAACGACAAAAGCGACTAACGAGCCTGCTAGCGTGAGCCAAATGCTGCTAAGTGTAAATCCGATGATGACGATCAAGGCGCTAGCGATCGCGACCACACTCACCGGCGCTTGGGCAACTTTAACCGGATTAATCGCAGGCTGACGCTGATAGCGCTCAGGGCGGCTATGGGCTCGATTGCTGGCCTCTTCACTAACTCGGCTAAGCGCTGCATTGAGGTTCGATTCGGCTAGATTCTGAAGATTTTCAGCAGAACTGTTAGCAGAGCCGTTATTGGGGGATCCATTTTTTTCTGGGTAAGCGGGCCAAGAAGTTTCAAACCCACCGTTATCACTGCTATTGTCATCGCCGTTGTCGTTTTGCAAGTCAGGATCGGGATTGTAATCGACCGTAAACGATTCGTTATAGCTCATGGGCCGGGGGCTGGGTTCCCCTTCAAAAGTGGCAGAGGCGGGCGGAGATGAAGGGGGTTTGGCCATAAGGAGATTGCGACGCTTAGAAGCCAGTGTACCTTTAAGATAAAAATATACGGTTACTTATGGCTTTTTCCATGACTCGCTATCCTAGACCAGTCATAGAGCTTGGAGATGGAGCGTGAGTCAGGATTTTCTCTTATGATTACAATCTTACTTTTGTTGGCCGCAGTTGGGATTTTGATCTGGGGCTTTTCGCGGGCTCAGCCTTTTGGACGGCTAGGCATTTTGGCTTGGCTGCAAACGGTGGTACTCATGGGGCCTTGGCTGCTGTTTTTTGGGCTATCAGCGGCGGGCGTTTATTTGAACTTAGCGGCGATTCTACTGCTAGTAGTCTCTTCAGCAGGAATTTACATTTACTTAGGTCGGCAATTGCGCTCGGCGGGACAAGCTGAACTGAGCGCTAAACGAGCCACGACGCTAATAGCTGATGAGGAAAAAACCGATGCGGACAAGGCAGAGACTGAAGCCGTCGTATCCGCAGTATCTACTGAGGCAAATGCACCTGAGATAAAGGCATCTGAGGCCAAAAAAGAAGCCCTGCCACCGATTCCAACTGAAGATTTGGCGGTGGTCGAGTCGATTTTTGGAGTGGATACATTTTTTAGGACACAATCCGTGCCCTATCAAGAAGGGGCAATTTTTAAAGGAAATTTGCGGGGGCAGCCTGAGGCGACAGCGCAAGCATTGAGTGCCAAGCTAAAGGAGAAATTGGGCGATCAGTATAGCTGTTTTTTACTGGCCGATCCGCAAGATAAGCCGGTGGTGGCGGTACTGCCTGCTAAAAACGGTCCACAGCCAACGACCGTCGGTCAAAAGGTGCTGGCGGTAGCGCTGGCGGTGGCAACTCTAGCCACCTGCTTGGAAACGGCAAGTGTGCTGCAAAGTTTTGATGTGTTTCAATCGCCGGAACGGTGGCCGGAGGTGGTGCCGATCACGGCGGGAATTGTGGCGGTGCTAGGCGCGCATGAGCTGGGGCATCGAACGATCTCCCGTCGGCTCAACGTCAAGCTTAGCCCACCTTTTTTCTTACCTGCTTGGCAGCTCGGCGCGTTTGGCTCACTGATGCGCTTCGAGTCGATTTTGCCGAATCGTTCGGTGCTGTTTGATGTCTCTTTTGCGGGGCCAGCGGCGGGCGGGATGGTGTCTTTTATTTTTCTAGTATTGGGGCTGATTTTGTCGCATCCCGGTAGCTTATTTCAGCTTCCGGCTGGGTTCTTTCAAGGCTCTATTTTGGTTGGCACCCTAGCGCGCACGGTGCTGGGGGGAGAGGCGCTGAAGGCCGATTTAGTCGATGTCAGTCCGCTGATGATCATTGGCTGGCTAGGGCTGATCATTACGGCGCTCAATGTGATGCCTGCCGGACAGCTCGATGGCGGACGCATGGTGCAGGCGATCTATGGCCGCAAAACGCTGGTACGCACGTCGGCGGTGACGCTGGTGCTGTTGGCGGTGGTGGGCCTGTTTAACCCACTGGCACTGTACTGGGCGGTACTGATTGTATTTTTGCAGCGGCAGCCCGAACGACCTTGTCAGGATGATTTGACTGAGCCGGATGATGCGAGAGCCGCATTGGCTTTACTGGCGCTGTTTTTAACGCTGCTGGTGCTGTTGCCGCTGACGCCGAGTTTGGCCATGCGGTTAGGGATTGGGTAGATATATTTAGATTCCTAGACGATCCACAGTAGACAGTCAAGCCAGTGGCTAACCAGCGGTAGGCGGTGGGAAGCCTTGATCGCTAAGGTAGTTTATGTAGGTTGTCTTATGTGCTTGATAGAGCGCAAATCCTTAGCAGGCAAGCTATCGGTAGGAAATATGGATCTTAACAAAGGGCAAAGATCTCGCTGGCAAACTTGGCCGTTGGGTGCTACGGCCTTAGCAATCGGGCCTTTGATGGTGTTGAGTACACCACCGCTGGCAGCGCAGGCTGAAACGGTGCCGCTGACGCTGACGAATGGTAGTGCGCAGGCGACTGGCGTGACGGCGAGCCTCTACAGTTTGACGCAGTTGGCCTCGCGCGATCGCCATCGGAAACTGTGTCTAGGCTTTGGCGATCAGCAGCCGGACTACACCTTTACCTTGAGTGAACCGATGCCTCAACTGCAAGTTGCGGTAGACAGCAGTGGTCAAGACACGACTTTACTGTTGCAGGGGCCATTAGGCGTTAGCTGCAACGACAATGCTGAGCGCGGCACTCGCGATGCGGCCATCGGCGGCGAAGATTGGCCAGAAGGCACCTACCGAGTTTGGGTGGGAAGCTTCGATTCGAGCGATCAATTGAACTACACCCTCCGCATTTCTAACCCGTCAGCGCTCTAATCCGTCAACACTCTAGCGACTTCAATGTCTGCCGTCGGGTTGAACTCAATCTATTCTGTTAGCCGGTAACAAGGTGAATTAATCAGGCGTTAAGATATTCGTAGTCTAATGAGCGAAGGAGTCGGAGGTGACAAGCGATCGCCACGGCTGACGACTGTGATGACCGCCTTTAGAATTAGTTGCTTTGTCTATCAGGAACTGAACGTGTTCAAAGCTTTAGTTAAAGACTTTCGGATTATTTTTGAGCGTGACCCAGCGGCGCGCAACTGGCTGGAAGTAGCCTTTCTATATCCCGGATTTCAGGCGTTAGTGCTGCATCGCGTTGCACACTGGCTTTGGAATGTGGGAATTCCGTTTGTCCCCCGGCTGATTTCTCATGTGGGGCGATCGCTCACTGGCATCGAAATTCACCCCGGCGCACAGATAGGCTCAGGCGTATTTATCGATCACGGCATGGGTGTCGTGATTGGGGAAACGGCGATCATTGGCGATTCGGCGCTGATCTATCAGGGCGTGACGCTGGGCGGTACCGGCAAAGAAAGCGGTAAACGCCATCCGACTTTAGGCTCAGGCGTGGTTGTCGGCGCTGGGGCCAAAGTGTTGGGCAATATTATCATTGGCAATAATGTCCGAATTGGCGCGGGCTCAGTAGTGCTGCGGGAAGTGCCTTCGGATTGCACCGTGGTCGGTGTGCCGGGACGGATTTTGTACCGTTCAGGCGAGCCAGTAGAGCCCTTAGATCATGGCCGCTTACCTGACTCTGAAGCGATGGCCATTCGAGCTTTGGTAGATCGAATTGATGCGCTAGAAAATAAGCTATCACAGGTGCGCGCCGATCAGCAAGCGGATCGGCAAGCTCAGCCACGGTTTGAGCAGCTACAGCTTGAGCGATACCGCATTGGTGTTGCGGCTGATCGCTTAGTCGCAGTCGGGGCGGGGCGAGCCGATCAAGAGGCGCTGCTGATGCGGGCCTTGCAGAACGAAAGCTGTGAGCCTGATCAGTGCTGCCGGATTAGCGATCGCGCTATTCAAGAATTTTTAGGTGGAGCGGGCATTTAAGGATTAACCTCCGTCACTTGCCATTGCTCACTCCGTTGCTCACTCTCTTGCTCACTGTGATTGCGTGCATCGCCCGTATCGCTGCTGGTCAGCTTTTCATACAAACAGCGGCTTTGCGGGTCGCCTCTGAGCGCTAGGTGATCGACCTGGCTAACGGCTAGTAGCAGCAGGGAGAAGCTAGAGGGTGGCGTTTGAGCATCTAGTGCTGGCGGGCTAAAAGCTGCGTCGGGGCTGCGAGGTGCTTTGGGCTGAGGCCAAGCAAATTGGAGCCGGGCAGTATCTGAGATGGTTTGCCAAAGCTGCGTCCGGGCGTCGCTCAAATGAGTTTGTTCACTGTTAGCAGTCACTAGCCTTACATCACCGAGTAAACGAAACTGTTCGCGGGTTTTGGTAAAGTACCAACAGGCTTCTGCGGCGGCATGATGGGCGATTTGGTCAGTCTTTTCGCTGCGCGCATCGGCGATAAACATGAGCTGATTCGTCTTAGCGAAAAAGCCGCGAAAAACGACAGTGCGATTGGCGGGGGTGCCATCGGCGCGAACCGTAGCGAGCTGTAAGTAGCGAGAAAATGCCAGAGAGCGGTTGCGGTGGAGGGCATGGGCAAGAGGCGATCGCCAAGGTGCGAGAGAGTCGAATGGCGCTGAATCGGATGGTGTTGAAACTGAAGTCGAAAGGCTGGTCATAATCTGGTGCTAGCTCGATGCTGGGTGATGGGCCTAAGGAAACAAGGTTTAAATAAATCCGCCCGTATTCTCAAAAGTTTGTCATAGACTATATAGGCTTAATATCTGGGTAAGTTGATATAAGCTTGCTTTCCACAACTGCCGCCCCTTAAAACACTTGCAGCAAACACTTGCAGCTAAAACACTTGCAATACTTGGAAATACCTGATTAACGATACCTATGAACATTTTGACAGTAGTTTCTTTGGTAGTGGGCTTAGTTTTGCTCGTAGGCGGTGCGGAGTTTTTGGTCAAGGGTGCCTCTAAGCTAGCAGCGACGGCGGGCATATCGCCCTTGATTATTGGGCTGACGGTGGTTGCTTTTGGCACCAGTATGCCTGAACTAGCGGTTAGCATTTTAGCCAGCTCACAAGGCCAAGCGGATATTGCTTTGGGTAATGTGGTGGGCAGCAACATTTGCAACGTGCTGCTGATTTTAGGGATATCGGCGTTGATTTCCCCTCTCATTGTCGCTCAGCAGCTCGTGCGCATAGATGTACCAATTATGGTCGGCGTATCAGTTCTGGTAATGTTTTTTAGCTTAGATGGCTTCATCAATCGCTCCGATGGAGTGGTTTTATTTCTAGGTGGCTTGGCTTATACCGTGTTTTTGCTGTATCAAAGTCAAAAGGAAAAAAACCCTGAGGTGCAGAGCGAGTATGCCAAATTTGGGGAGCGATCGCTCTCTACTAAAGAAACCGGACTCAACATACTCATCGTCGTAGTTGGGCTAATCATGCTATTGGGCGGCTCACAGCTGCTGGTCAAGGCCGCCGTGACAATTGCCACCTTCTTTGGGGCTAGCTCATTGATTATTGGGTTGACCGTGGTTGCAGTCGGAACATCTTTGCCTGAGTTAGCCACCTCAGTAACAGCTAGCATTCGGGGAGAGCGCGATATTGCCGTCGGTAATGTTGTGGGCAGCAACATTTTCAATATTTTGGTGGTGCTGGGCCTTTCTGGTGCCGTTTCTAGCAACGGTATTCAGGTGTCCGCATCCGCCATAGCGTTTGATATTCCGATTATGATCGCGACGGCTGTGATGTGTCTGCCAATCTTTTTTACCGATAGTGAAGTCTCTCGGCGAGAAGGCGTGATGCTGCTGGGCTATTACCTGCTGTATATCGGCTATTTAGTGCTTAATGCCACGAATACGTCCGCGCCCTGGGCTGGCTTAATTGAAATTGTGGTGATCCCGCTGACGCTGTTGATGGTAGGAATCTTGGGCTGGCGGATTTGGCAGACGGTGCAGCGGCGAAAGCTGGGTAAAGAGAAGCATAGGAGCCGGGAAGCTGAGGAGAATTAAGGCAAGGGAGAGATTACAATTCAAGGCTGCAAAGCACAACGTTTAAAGCCCAGTGTCTCTAAAGTAAAGTCTTTAAAGCTGGGTTGAGTGATTGGGCGAGGTGTAGCGGATCGACGCCTAGAATAGTGCGTTGGGTACTGGCATAGAGAGCCGCTTGAGAGTGCCACCAGACGGCGCTGAGGACAGCTTTGGTGAGGGCATCGGGGTTAGATTGAGTTTGATTATCGTCGTTTTTTTGAGTTTGATGAGCTGTGGCCATGAGCCCGCCCATGAGCCCGGTAAGAATGTCGCCGCTGCCGCCTCGGGCAAGCGCAGGGGTGCTGTCGGGGTTGAACCACAGATGGGTAGACAGATCAGAAGACGTGGCGATCGCACTTCTCGCTCCTTTGAGCAAAATAGTAGCCTTGCTGGCTTCAGCGGCTTGTCGAGCCAGGTCTCCTGGCTGATGGTTGGAACTGTGAAGATTAGGAAAGAGGCGCTTGAATTCTCCCGCATGGGGCGTCAGTACGGTGGGGGCAGATCGGGCTTGAAGCTGCTGAATGGGATTGCTTTGAGCAAGTAAGTTAAGGCCGTCTGCATCTAACAGCAAAGGGCAAGCAGCGGCTAGGACGTGGCTAAGAAGATTGGGGCTGCTTCGGGTGAGTCCGGGACCGAGGGCGATCGCATCATATTTGGTGAGATCTAGTGAGTCAGGAAGGTGAGCGATTGCCCCCTCGGACGTTTCACTACAACCGACTAGCAAAGCACCTGGAAGCTGAGGCAATAGCGCCAGTCGGATCGATTCAGGTATGGCCAATGTCAACATACCAACCCCGCTAGCAATGGCTGCTAATCCGCTGAGTAAGGCTGCACCCGCATATTGCTTGGAGCCCGCAATCAGCAGCAGATGACCGGCCTTGTATTTATGGGCCGTGAGCGAACGATTCAGCGGCAGATAGGAGAGCGCGGCGGTTGAAGTCAAACGCTGTACAGTCGGCGTTTCTCCGAGCACAGCGGCAATGTCTGCGAAGGGAATATCAAAGAGAATCAGCTCACTATTGCCCAAATAGTCAAGCGCACTCTCCTGCATAAAAGCGCGTTTCCACAGGCCCAGACAAGCCGTGTGAGTCGCTCTAATTGCAGATCCCATTATCTCTCCAGTATCAGTATGAATACCAGAAGGCAGGTCAATGCTAAAGACTGGCCTAGACTGTTGATCAGACTGTTGATTGATAGTGTTGATATCAGCTGCTAGATCGCCTGTGATTAGGCGAGTCAGGCCAAAGCCAAACCAACCATCGATTACTGCCTCGCAATCTACGAGATCTTCAACGGATTCGACAAAGGGAATACCTAGGCTTTTTGCATAATTAGCCTGTTGTTCGGTAAGCGGCTTACAGTGAGAAAATGGCTGATAAACTCGTATGCTAAATCCCAAGTGATGCAGCTCACGAGCGATTACCAGCGCATCGCCGCCATTATGACCAGGGCCAGCTAAAACGCCAATCTTACGTCTCGCACGATCTGTTGCGAAGGCTATGCCCTGATCATGAGATAGAAACCATTGCACAATCCGGCCAGAGACTTTCTCCATCAGGGCGGACACTGGCATTCCCGCCGCAAAAATTCGCGCTTCTATGCGCTGCATTTCTTCAGCAGTAACCACAAAAGACCCGATTGTGTTGCTAACCATTGACCGACAGAAGTGAAACAGATGGAGGTTACCCTCTAATCAAGGCTAGCACTAAAATTAAATCCTATTTACAGTCTTACAAGACTCAGGATATGGATTCAGAGTCATCCAAAGAAGCGCTGCTTTAGCGAAGAAAAGTTTAAAGCAGCGCTCGCCTATAAGCTTCCACGATTTGCATAAATAAGGGGGGCGAAGAAATCGATTTCTTTACAAGTTCTTTTGATTTGAGATCGCTTTTGTTAATGTGGCCTATTGTGGATTTATTAAGGAATCTACTGGCTTTGAAAGGTCTTTCACGGTTTTGAGACCAAATCAACCTATCTTCTTTGCGCCTGACGCTTTATGCTACTTACGATTAGCTCGACTCACTCACCCACGGCAGATTTGGGCTATTTGTTGCATAAGCATCCTAGCCGTTTGCAGACGTTTCCGATGAGCGGTAAAGTTGCTGGTCAAACGGGTCGGCTCGATCAGGATGTGAATGATCGGCCTTATGTAGCGTCATCTTTTTTGAGCGTGTCGATCACTAAAGTCTTCAGAACCGCGATGACGGGTGTATGTAAAAATCGCCCTGAGCTAGCGAATACCCCAATTCCGCTGATGGTGAATATTCCGGTATTGCCATGCCGAGAGGGAGAATCTTTTCTACGTGCTGCATCCGCTGCTGCCTGCGGGCAAGCTACGCCATCAGGATCATCGTTTTGAATGGACAGAGCGGCAACAACCAAAGAGAAGATTTCAGAGAAAATCGCAGAGAAGATGGAGAAAGAGGAAATCAGCCGATGAAAATTAATGTCCCAGAGCTGTCGCTAGTGGTGTTGATGGGAGCATCGGGCTCAGGAAAATCGACGTTTGCGCGGCAGCATTTTTTAGAGACGGAGATTTTATCATCGGATTATTTTCGCGGCGTGGTGGCAGATGATGAAAGCGATCAGTCGGCGAGTAAGGATGCGTTTGAAGTCCTGCACTTCATTTTAGCGAAGCGGCTAGCGGCAGGGCGGCTGACGATAATCGATGCCACAAATGTGCAGCGTGAAGCGCGTAAGCCCTTGCTGGCACTGGCGAAAAAGTATCATTTTTTTGCGGTGGCGATCGCGCTAAATCTCCCCGAATCACTTTGTCACAAGCGCAACCAATCGCGACCTAATCGGCAGGTTGGGGCGCATGTGGTGCGCAATCATGTGCAGGGGCTGAAGCGATCGCTGAGCGGCCTGCGGCAAGAAGGCTTTAGCCATGTCTATACGTTAAATTCTCTCGAAGAGATTGCAGCCGTTGAAATTGAGCGACAGCCGCTGTGGAACAACCGCAAACAAGAGCATGGCCCCTTTGATATTATTGGCGATGTGCATGGCTGCTGTGATGAGGTAGAACAGTTACTTCAGCAGATGGGATATGAATCTGACGGACAAGCCACAGGGGAGGCAGATGCCTTTTGGCGTTTTCCTACCTACCGCCATCCTGAGGGCCGGAAAGCACTGTTTTTAGGTGATTTAATTGACCGAGGACCGCGCATTTTAGATACGCTGAAGCTCGTGCATAATATGATCGCAGCGGGCTCCGCGATGTGCATTTTGGGCAACCATGAGAACAAGCTGATCCGTAAGTTAGACGGCAAAACGGTGAAGGTAAGCTACGGTTTGGCGCAGACTTTGGCGGAAATCGAAGGGATTGATGAAAGGCGGCGGGAGCGTGATCGCCAAGAAATTCACACCTTTCTCAAATCTCTCAGCAGTCATTACGTGCTTGATGACGGGCGGCTAGTCGTCGCTCACGCGGGCCTACGAGAAGAATTACAAGGACGCGGATCTAGCTATGTGCGAGACTTTGCGCTGTATGGCGAAACCACCGGAGAAATCGACGAATTTGGCCTGCCGGTGCGCTACGAGTGGGCCCGTGACTACCGGGGTAAGGCGATCGTCGTGTATGGTCATACGCCTGTTCTAAGAGCGGAGTGGATCAACAACACGATTGATATTGACACGGGCTGTGTGTATGGCGGCAAGCTGAGCGCCCTGCGCTATCCCGAAAAAGAATTGGTGAGTGTAGCCGCTGCTAAGGTGTACAAAGAGCCGGTAAAGCCACTCGACTCTGAGCCAATTAACCAACCTTAGCCCCAGCGGGATCTAAGTGCGCAGCAGGCCCGTGACAATGGGCTCGATATTGCCGATGTGCTGGGTAAGCGGCGGATTTTGACTCGTTTACAGAAGAATATTTCGATTCGAGAAGAGAATGCGATCGCTGCTTTTGAAATCATGAGCCGATTTGCCACCGACCCCAAGTGGCTGTGATCTATCTACCGCCCACCATGTCGCCTGTGGCTACCTCATCTCTGTCAGGGCTGTTAGAGCATCCGGCTGAAGCCTTTGCCTACTACCGCCAGCAGGGCATCAAAACGGCGATTTGTGAAGAAAACTACATGGGCTCACGAGTGGTGGTAATCGTCTGCCGCGATCCGGCGGTCACGCAAAAGCGATTTGGAATTTCCTCTGGCAATATTGGCATTTGCTACACGCGCGCAGGACGGCGATTTTTTGCCGATGCTAAGCTACCCAAATTTGGGCCAAACAAGGGCAGTGTGCTCCAGGCAAAAAGGCTGAAAGCCTTGCCAAAAGAGGAAAAGTGATGAACGCTTGAGAAAGTAAGAAATAACCCAGGTTCATCACCATGAATACCTTAAAGTCTACCCCCCGTCTTAAATCAAGCCAGTGCCGCCAGTGAGCATCTATCGGCTCGTGCCTTTTTGTCTGGCATCGGTGCCAAGCTCAGTCGCTTGCACCTGTTCAAGCCGATAGAAGTGCATGTGAAGATCCAGCAGAAGACGGTCAAAGATAGCCCGACAGAGAGGCTGTACGATGGGTTCATTAATCTTCTGTGCGGTGCTCAGGGCACGGTCGAAGTCAATAAGCTTGTACGCAGTGACCCGGGCTTACAGCAAGCCTTTGGCCGAGGGCGTTGTGCTGAGCAATCGGTGATTCAAGAAACGCTGGATGCGAGTGATGCTGAGAACGTCAGCCAGATGGAGCAAGCGATGGATGAGATCTACCGGCAGCACAGTCAGGGCTATCGCCACGACTATGAGCAGCAATTACAAATCCTGGATGTGGATAGGAGCGGTCAACCTTGTGGGCCAAAAGCGGCATTTGCCACCAAGGGCTATTTCGCCGGGAAGCGCAACCGCCAAGGCCGCCAACTCGGCCGGGTGCTCGCTACCCGTTACCACGAAGTGGTGTGTGACCGCACGTTTGCTGGCACGGGGCAACTAACCCAAGCGCTGCAACCGCTACTACAAGCGAGTGAGCAGACCCTGGAGCTGAACCAATCTCCCACGTAAAGGACGCGGTTGCTGGTGCGCATCGATAGCGGTGGCGGTTCGCTCGCAGACATCAACTGGATGCTATCGTGGGGGTATCGAGTGCTCACCAAAGACTACTCGCCCAAGCGCGACCGAAAGTTCGCCGATGGCATCACTCAATTGTTCGACGACCCGGCTCAGCCCGGTCGCCAATTTGGTGTGGTCACCACAGCCAAGCGTGATGACTATGCTCAGCCGATGCTGCGGATTGCGGTGCGTTGTCGTAAAAACAATGACCAGTGGGCGATTGGGCTGCTGGTAACGAATCTAAAACCGGATGAGGTCGCTGCCTTGATGGCCGTTGAGTTAGACCTGAAAGCCAATCTGGCTGGGCTGTGGCTGGCTTATGTGCACTGCTACGACCAGCGCGGTGGTGGCGTTGAAACCTCTTTTAAGCAAGATAATCAAGCCTTAGGCATCAAAAAGCGCAACAAAAAGCAGTTCGAGGCCCAACAGATGCTGACACAGCTTAATGCTTTGGCCCATAACGTACTGGTCTGGGCTAAGCGCTGGCTGACAACTGAGACGCCTGCGCTCAAACAGATTGGCTTTGTCAGGCTGATGCGAGATGTCTTTACTACCACCGGGCGACTGCTTTTTGATGCAGCCGGACGGTTGATTGAGATTCGCTTGAATGCAGCCGATGCCCGTGCCAGGCCTTGGCTTCACGGTTTATATAAATTACTAGAGCCAGAGCATGTTGCCGTTAATTTGGCCCAAACTTAGGTATTTAAGCCTCTTCAGCGATCTCTTTTTAATTGTCTATTGCTAGCTGTGCCATTTTACATAGGCTTAAGCATCTACCGACAATGGATCAGACTTCACACTCTCTAGCATTTCTTGTTTTGCCTTGGCTAGGTTTTCGCCTTGTACTTCTACTCGGTAGCGCAGCGGTGAAAGATATACCTGAATGCCTTTATCTAAGCAGCGTCTAGACAGCGCTGTCAGTGAATCTTCTGGATTGAGAGAGCAGTGAGGTGAAGTACTGGCTGGTAATGCGCTGTTGGTTTTAGTTGCGATCGCCTTTAAAGTTCCATCAAATCCCAAAAAAGCAATCCGATAGATCAGCTCCCGGCTATATTCACCTTGAAAATAACCGCCATGAACATCACATTTGCCGCGCATCCAAGCAATCAGCAGCAGCAGATAGTCAAGAAAAAGAAGATTTTCCTTGTTTTTGGCCAAGGTTAGCACACCGGATTCTTTTTTAGAGCGTAGGTACTGACCACAAGGCTCCATTTTTATGCGCGTATCTTTGTAGTCGGTGCAGTCAAAAAAGGTGAAAAAATCAGCAATTGTTGCCACCTCGTCTTTATCTCTATCAAACAGACTTTTTAATGAAACATAGTCTTTCTGCGGAGACTTTTTCCGCGAGAAAAGATTACGCAGCCATTCTCCCAGGTGAGGAATACTCCGAGTGATAAAAAGGCATTGGAGAATATCTAGCTCGTCTTTAGCGATCGCCTCTCCCAAAGGTATTTCTTTCTGGTAAGTCGGCCCCTTCAGCGTCTTGAGGTTAATAACACCGGTTTTTTGAGCGCCTAGCGGACTGGTATACTTACCGTTTGCTAAAGCAATGCTACCGAGTCGGTGACCATGGTGCTCTTGCGCACTTGGGAAAAAGATATAGTTAGCGGTCATCGAAGCGAGGCGCAGCGCCAAATCGCCTTCGTTACTAAATAAATAAGCCTCATCAAAGCGCCGTAGCGAAGAGGCTAGGCCATTGGCGCGGCCAGAGACAATCGAGAGCACTGGAATATCTGGCGAAGCTAACACCAAGCGCGACAAGCTTAAAGTGCGGCCAATATCAGGTACCGGCTGTTGAGCAATTGAGCGCCAGTCAAACACATCTGACAGCACGCGCACCGTGTTGGTAATCACTAAACTACCTATACTATGGCCCAAAAAGTTGAGCTTGATTTTTTGAGGCGCAGCGCTAGAGGGGGTGGCAGATTCTTTAATTTCCAACGGTGAATGAGCCAGCGCATTACCTTGCAAGTTAGCCACTGCCTGATCAAGCTGCCGAATCAGTTCTGTCAAATCCGGGACGGCAAAGTTCATGGCCCGATAGACATCACGAAAATACACAAACATTCGCAACAGCAGCAGCGTCATCATCGAAAACGCAAATAAAAATATCAGCGATAGAACAACTCTATCGACCGTGATAAATAGCGGATGAATAGCAGCTTTAGTGAACCAGTTAACAGCAGATTGAACCCAGCTTAAAGCGATCCAATCTTTCACTGGCTTAATCGCTGCGATCGCACCCAGCGCTCTGCCCCACTGACCTGTCATTACCGGCCAAACAACAAAGCGCAGCACCAGCGCCATGCTTAAAAGTAAAATCCAGCGAGGAATGTCCGGCAGTGCAATCACATTATTCCAAAAGCTACCAGCCGATAGTGACATTCGCTCCGAAGACCATCGATAGCCCACAAAAACGACGTTGCGGCGGGATCGAATCACCGGATCATCGTGAGCAATATAGCGGTATAAATTGTTGTACCAATCGAGCACTGTATTTTCGAGCATGTTGTAGCCATGCACCGCGATTACAAGCTCAGGCGCGTAGCGAATGCTCGGATCGCCCTGGATGCGGTGGAGATCTTGAGCGATCGCTTCAATCAACGCCTTCGCATCCTCCGGTTTGGCATAGGCATTCAGCTCTTGTCTTTCTTTATCGCTAATGTTGTCGGTGTTGTACGGCGCAGTACTTTTGACAAAGTAGCCCGGAAAAGCGGTTTCTGCTTTCACTTGCGGTTCGTAGTTGACGCCGTAGGTGCGATTGCCCGCCACCGTCCGACTACCTACAAACCTCCCAATAATATAAGGTGCAATTTTCATACCCACATTCCGCCCTTTGAAGTGTCACACTCAGGTATTAATGATAGAGCCCTGTTTTGGAAAGACTTTCATGGCTTAGCAGTTCAAATGAACTAAGTCATAAAAATTCTCAATTAAGGTTAACTATTGAGAACCATGCT
>JBGTIK010000064.1:0-13172 GCA_041745715.1 Phormidesmis sp. | reverse complement strand
CGCTGATCTTGCTCGTGCTCGGCAGCATTTTCTTTGGGGTGGCGACGCCGACAGAAGCCGGAGCATTGGGCTGTTTGGGTGCCATTATCCTGGCAGCGCTGAAAGGTCAGCTGAGGCTCAGCGGATTGAGAGAGGTGTGCGATCAAACCCTTCGCACCACCAGCATGGTGATTTTTATCTTGATTGGGTCAACGGCGTTTAGCTTGGTGTTTAGGGGGTAGCGGGGCGATCGCTTTATCTTCAACTCGCTTACCAATCTTCCCGGCGGCGACATTGGCTTTTTGGTCGTCAGCATGGTCACCATTTTCATTTTGGGCTTTTTCATCGACTTCTTTGAAATCGCCTTTATTGTCGTCCCTCTTTTCGCCCCCATTGCCCAGCAAATCGGCATCGACTTGGTCTGGTACGGCGTCATCATCGGCGCAAATATGCAAACCTCCTTCCTCACCTCGCCCTTCGGGTTTGCGCTGTTCTATTTGCGCGGCGTTGCCCCCAAAGAGATCACTACTGGCAACATCTATCGCGGCGTCGTCCCGTTTATCGCCTTGCAGCTAATTGTTCTGGTTGCTATCATCGCTTTTCCTCCGCTCGTCAACTGGCTCCCTTCTGTCAGCCAATAGCTAATCAGTAAACAACCCTGTTAAACTTCAGCTAGCGAAGTCAGCCCAAAGATTGTATATTCAACTTCACAGCTTTATAGCCGCTTTTCAGTAACCTTTTCGTTCGCCGTTGTGATGGCTTCCACCGCAGAGAGTGCTCAAACCCAGGCCCGAGAAATTGCCCAGCAAATGTCGCAAGAATGCGTCGCTCGCAGGCTCCGACAGGTCAACCGTACCATTACCCGCCTCTACGACGACGCCCTCCGCCCCCACGGCCTCACCGTCAACCAGCTCAACATCTTAGCTGTCATCCTCAGTGAACAGCAGCTCCGCCCCGGTCAGCTCGGTCAAAGCCTTGGCATGGAAAAGTCTACCGTTAGCCGCACCGTAGATCGTATGGTCAACAAAGGCTGGCTGAAAATTACTCCTGGAAAAGACAGCCGCACTCAGTTACTTAGCGTCACCAAAAAGGGACAGCAGCTTTTGTTGTCGGTCACGCCTATATGGGACGCCCTACAGGCAGGCGTTCTCACATCCGGCGACAACAACATTCTACAAATGCTCGCCCTCGATCAGGAGCCTGCCCCCACCGAAACAGATCCACCCCTCACAGCAGACGACTTCTACCTTTAAGTTCGCTCTTTGTGAGACGTTACTTCAACGATGGAATCATGACTTTACCCAAAGGAGACGCCGTGAAGACGACATCTAATTGGCAAGAAGCACTGGTTGAAAAGTAGGTAACGTACACCTTTAGCTTAGATGGCGCAATTGTTCTAATTGAGAACGTGCCCGCTCGCGTGAACGAAGAAATAGCCCATATATTATGGATAGACTTACTTGTTGACGAACTGCGAAAAGCTTAGCTCATTTACCTTATTCCAGCTTTGCACAGAGTCGAGAAATTGCTTCCAGCCTTCATAGACTTCTTGATATTCTTCTGGCAGCGCGTTCCAAGCATCCAAATTCACGGTCGCGTCGAGCGTTGCTCCGGGCTCCCACCAGCCAGGATAATAGTAGTATTTAGCGGCCTCGTGCAGCCCGAGCTTTTCATCGTCATGGGGGCCGACAAATTCTGCTGCATCGATTGCGCCGCGATCTAGCGCTAGGAAAATTTCGCCACCGGGCAGCACCTGCACGTTTACTCCAAGCTGAGACATGACTTCGCCGCCCAGTCCAGGAATGCGCATCTTTAAGCCTTTGAGATCGTTCGTAGACTGAATCTGGTTTTTGAACCAGCCGCCCATCTGTACGCCAGTATTGCCAGCTGGAAAGCTAATCACGCCAAAGTCTGCGTATAGCTTGTTGATGACATCTAAGCCACCGCCGTGGTAGTACCAGGCGTTTTGCTGCTGCGCGCTGAGGCCAAAGGGCACGGTGGTGCCAAAGGCCAGCGCCGGGTTTTTGCCCACGTAGTAGTAAGCCGCGCTGTGGCCGTATTCTACGGTGCCTTCCTGTACGGCGTCGAGGACTTGCAGCCCTGGGACGATTTCGCCAGCGGCGTAGGGGTCGATGGTGAAGCGGCCATTGGTGAGGGTAGAGACGCGATCGCACACCGTTTGCGCGCCGCCATAGATTGTATCTAGCGACTGCGGCCAGCTGGTCGCCATCCGCCACTGCACCGGAGGCAAATCATTACTGCCTGCACTACTAGCTCCGCCACCGCCTGATTGAGGGGTGCAGGCTGCAAGTGCGCTTGCGCCAACGGCACTCGCCCCATATCCCAAAATTCGTCTGCGTTTCATAGGCTCAAACCCCCTAGATGGTGTATTGCCCGCTACTTTTTGGCAATACACTATTAAATCATCCAGGGGAGAAACCTCAGCCGTCTGGTTACAGTTAGTAACTGCCTTTTTTCAGCCATTTTTTGGCCGAAACTATCCCTTTTGCAGCCATTCGCTCGCCGCTAGTACACCGCTCGCCGGAGCCTGATGGCCCAGTTCTGATAGAACGGCTTCTATAGCGCTGATGGCGCAGAGAATGTCGCGATCGCCCACATAGCCCAAATGCCCCATCCGAAACATTTTGCCCTTCATGTGATCTTGTCCGCCTGCTAGATCAATGTTGTAGCGCTTTTTCATCAGTGCGCAAATTTCTTTGGCCCCGACGCCTTCCGGTACCACCGAAGTCACCGCCGGACTCGCATGGGTATCCGGGGCAAATAGCGGCAGTCCTAGCGCCTTCATCGCCGCGCGGGTCGCTTCTTTATGGCGAGTATGGCGGGCAAAAATGCTTTCTAGTCCTTCGGCCTGCATCATTTCAAACGCGACCTGCATCCCAAAATAAAGTGTCACGGGCGGTGTAAACGGCGTAGAGTCTTTTTCTGCCGACTTGCGATAGGTGCCCAAATCCAAATAAAACTTTGGCAGCGTCGCTTTTTTGTACGCTTCCCAGGCTCTATCGCCCACCGCCACAAAGCCCAGTCCTGGCGGCAGCATAAACCCTTTTTGGGAGCCGGAGCCAATCACATCAATGCCCCACTCATCCACCGGGATATTGTATGAGCCTAAGCTGGTGACCGCATCGACAATAATCAGCGCCTCGCCGTGCGCTTTCACCAGTTTATTAATCGCTTCGAGGTCATTGAGTACGCCGGTCGAGGTTTCGCTATGGGTGATGATGACGGCTTTAATCGCCTTATTCGTATCGGCTTCGAGCGCTTCAGCAAAGTCATCTGGGTTCAGCGGTTTGCCCCATTCGGCTGTAATTTCCTGCACATCTAGACCGTAGGCTTTGGCAATCTTGGCCCAACGTTCGCCAAATTTGCCGTTGTTGCCCACCAGAACGCGATCGCCTGCACTCAAAAAGTTAATAATTGCCGCTTCAATCGTGCCTGTGCCGCTAGCCGCTATTGCTAAAACAGGATTTTGAGTTTGAAATAGCCACTTCAAGCCAGCATTCGTCTCAGCAATAATCTGACTAAATTCGCCGCTGCGATGCCCAATGGGGTGCTTGGCCATAGCCAACAGTACTTTTTCGGGAACCGGGGTGGGGCCCGGAATCATCAGCATTAGTTTGTCATCCATAGAAAATCGCTTTGGGAAAGTAAGGTAAAGGTGAAAATTAAGGTAACCGTAGAAAGACACCCCATACAAATATATGGATGCTTTCTCTAGAATGATACCGATAGGCTTTGCTGACAAAGCTTATAACTTCGTGATCATGTCCTTTGAGCGATCGCGCCCAATCACCAGCCCCCTGCCATGACTTCATCCATCGCTCATGAGTCCACCCGCATTACTCGCCTACCCGCTATTCCTATCACCGCCGAGGCTTTCGCCCCTTTCGGCCAGGTGATTTGGCCCCAGCCCGACGATGTGCCCTTTAACGCTCAAGACGCTCAACTGCACCTGCAAAACGGCATTCCGCGCTTTTACATCATGCAACTGCACCAGCGCGGGCGACGGTTTCACACCATTACTCGTCACAGCGCTTGTACGCAGTGTTTGGGGGCGATAGAAGGCCGGGACTGGTTTTTAGGGGTGGCAGCAGCCAGCGATCGTCCCAACCCCAACCCCGAAGATATTCAGGTCTTTAAAGTCACCGGGAGCTGCTTTGTCACCCTAGCGGTCGGCACTTGGCACGCAGGCCCCTACTTTGACGATCCCATCCTCAATTTTTACAACCTAGAGCTGAGCGATACCAACGTCGTCGATCACACCACCTGCGATCTGCAAAAAACCTACGGCCTCACGATTGAAATTGAGTAGTGCAAATCTAATTGACCCGGTATAGAGAATCACAGCTCAAATGCCAAAGGTTGAAATAGTGTGATTTGATAAGGGCGTAATCATCAACGCCAGCGAAACGTAACCAATGCCAAGATTTGTGATGTGGGGCAGCTACTGTGAAAATGCCCTAGAAAAGCGCACCCCTTATCGTGAGGCGCATCTAGCCGGACTCACTGAGCAAAAAGCCAGCGGTTTGCTCACCGCGCTGGGCCCGACGACTGACAATACTAAAGTTTTTGGCACCTACAAAGCCGACAGCGAAAGCACCGTTCGTCAGCTGATAGAAAGCGATCCGTACTGGCAAAACGGAATTTGGACAGACTATTCAATTTACGAATGGAATCAAGTGTTTTAGGTGCAACATGAGCCAGTCTAAGAATGAAATTCCAGCTTTAGTCGCTGCTTTGGGCTTGACTGCGGCTCTAATCGGCGGCGGCATTTGGTGGCTGATGAATAGCGATCTGCTCAAGCAAGGCGATCAGGGGCCGGGTAACGCTGTGACGACGGCTGATCCGAACCAGCCGGATAATCCTAATCCATCTACGGCAGCGATCGCCTCAGCAGGCAATACGTTTAGCGACGTGTCAGATGTTCCTAGCGGGCGCTTTACTTACGGCGGCAGCACCACTTGGGCTCCTATTCGCGGCGCAGTCGATCCGGCGATCGCATCAGCTCTACCGAACTTCAAGCTGATCTATCAAGATGCGAGTGGCTCTGGCGATGGCATTAAAAAATTGATTGCTGGAGAGCTAGATTTTGCCCAGTCGTCTCGGCCTTTGAACCCAGACGAAAAGCAGCAGGCCCAGCAGCAGGGCTTTAGCTTACAAGAAATTCCGGTGGCAACAGAAGCGATCGCCATCGCCACCCACCCTGACATCACGCTTCCCGGCCTCACCCTGCCGCAGCTCAAAGACATCTACACCGGCAACATTACTAACTGGAGCCAAGTCGGTGGGCCTGATCTCGCGATTGTACCCGCCTCACGCGGAGAAACTGGCGGCACTGTTCAGTTTTTTCAAGAAGCCGTGATGGCCGATCAGGCTTTTGCCAATAATATCCAAAGGCTAGCTAGCACCACCGAAGCGCTACGATTTGTCAGCACAACCCCCGGCGCTATTTACTTCGCTTCTGCTCCCGAAGTCGTGGGTCAGTGCACCGTCGTTCCAGTCGCGCTCAGCGCCTCTGATCAAAATTTCACCCCCCCTTACCAGCAGCCCTACGTCGCCCCTCAAGACTGCCCGATTCGGCGCAATCAGCTTAATCTTTCGGCCTTCCAAACCAAAGCCTATCCGCTGACTAGACCGCTATACGTGATTATTCGCCAAGATAACCAGCCCGCTCAGCAGGCAGGCATGTCCTATGCGCAGCTATTAAAAACGCAGCAGGGACAAGGATTGCTTCAGCAGGCAGGCTTTGTGCCGTTGTAGCAGTGATTTACAGCGCTTGATAGGGTGCCAGACGGATTGCTTTAGGCCGAGCGATCGCGCCCATAAGCCTGCAACTCATCAATGGTAAAAATCGGCTGAAAATTCAGCCCTTCATCGTCGTACAGCGCCTGTCCGCCCTGCTGCCGATCTACCAGCGCCAAAATATCACTGACCACATAGCCCGCCGCCCTCAGCCGCTCTACCGCCTGCATCGCCGAAGCGCCTGTCGTCACCACATCTTCCAAAATCGTCACGAGGCTTCCAGCAGGCAAATCCGGCCCTTCAATGTAGGCGCGAGTCCCATGACCTTTGGCCTCCTTGCGAATGATCAAAGGCGTCACTGGCTGATTTTCGTAAGCGCCCACAATGCTCACCGCGCTCACCATCGGATCAGCCCCTAAGGTCAATCCACCCACCGCGACCGTACCCGGTGGCAGCATCGCAAACAGCAGCCGAGCCACCATCAAAGCACCTTGGGCATGAAGCGTCACCTGCTTACCGTTGATGTAGTAAGTGCTCTTTTGCCCCGAAGAAAGCGTAAAGTCACCTTCTTTGTAAGCGACTTCGCAAATCAAGTCCAGCAGGGCCAAGCGCACAGCGCTCAAATCGGCAGTCGGTAAGTCAGCAGGCGAAATCAGCATGATAATGGTTCAGCAGCTTAAACTGCATTCAAAAGGCTTGATTAGTCTATCTGGTATCAAGATCAATTCTGAAAATGGGTAAGCTGGAATCAACTATTTATTCGGCATTTATGCAGAATTTATTTTGCAGCTAACCTTGGGAGAACTCACTGACTATGGCTATTGAATTAACCACGACTAGACTGAGCGGCGCGGCTTCACAAGGAGCCTGCAAAGGACTCTGGAGGGTGGGCGCGATCGCTGCTGTCACCCTCTTTACTACCCTCGCTAGCGCCCTTCTTACCCCCGCTGCTAGCGCCCAAGAAAACCAGCCTCAAACCATCCCCAACGCCGTTGAAAGCATCACCGAAAACCGCTCAGGCGACTACTAAACCCACCTCACCCCTTTTAGCAAAATCGGCTTTATCACTGGCATTGGTGGCTTTGCCGATCAGCGGCTGGCTAACGACGCGATCGCCCTAAACGCCGCCGTCCGAGAGCTGATGATCCTTCAAACTCAAAACACGCCTACAACTCGCGTTCCCGATTTGCCCAATCCTTACACCTCATCTGTACAGCTCTTACCCGCTTCGCAAAATAACAGCCGCGTGATTGGTAGTGAACTCAACTTTGAGCCTTTACCGCGTCGATAGAAGCCGCTTGAGGGTCAATAATTTCACAGAGGATGGATTCGCTGAATCTATCCTTTTTTTATGATTCTGACTGGGTGATTGGTAAAAATCCAGGGTGCAGGAGTTGAACCTGCCTGGGGCGAATTATGAGTTCGCTGCCTAATCCGCTCGGCCAACCCTGGGAGTCGTTGCTAATATACTACCTTGATCGCTTACTCAACTAGCTGGCCTTTTCAAGCTAGCATTTGCGCACGGGCCTTTTACAAAAAAAGCCCTGCTAAAAAAACAGCTAAGTTAGGTCAAGATCGGGTAGACTCCCAAGAATATCACCGCTTATCCTGTTCGGTAACCTCCCCTTATGAGAATCAATCCAGCCGTTGCCTTTACCCTAATTCTGCTAACCATGATGTTCGGCGCTGGGATCGTTAGCTCATCTTGGGGATACGCGCTGGGCAGACAGGCCCTAACCAGTGTCAGACAGCCAGAAACCCGACCATCTAATGCGGCTACCGCTAACCGCAGCGGTGAACAGCATGGCAAGCTCGTTCTCCTCGACGAAAATAAAGTTCTTGAAGATGTCAAAGCCCGCATTGATAGCGGTAACTGAGCCGACATTAGCCAAACATTGGGCCAACCGATTATCACAGCCTTTACTTCAGACTTTATATCTTAGGATCTCTTTGTTTCAGCGCTATGGCTCTGAGTGCCCTGCTGCTTTCGGCATTGCTAACTAATTCAAATCCCCTGACTTTGCAAGAAATAGCGGTTCGCATCTTCGCAGTTGTGATGCTGATTGCGCTGAATGCTTTTTTTGTGACCGTTGAGTTTTCAATCGTTTCAGTGCGGCGATCGCGCATCAATCAGCTCGTCGCCACAGGCGATGTCCAAGCTCAAACCGTCCAAAAACTTCAGCAGCAGCTCAGCAACCTACTTTCTACTACCCAGCTTGGAATCACCCTCTCTAGCCTCGCGCTTGGCTGGATCGGCGAACACACCATGGCCGCGCTGATCAAGTACTGGCTAATCCGACTACTTGCTCCTTCGGATCTCACACTTTTCCTTTCGCATTCGGTGGCAACCCCCCTTGCTTTTTTGCTGCTAGCCTATCTACAAATCGTGCTAGGTGAACTCTGCCCCAAATCAGTTGCGTTGCTCTATCCTGAAAAAATTGCCCGCGTTCTTGGCCAGCCTAGCCTCACCATTGCCCGACTGCTCAACCCCTTAGTTTGGCTGCTCGATCAATCTACTCAGCTCCTGCTCTCACTGGTTGGTATTAGCGCTAATCCTGGTCAGCATGGCAGAGTTACCCCTGAAGAGCTGCGACTACTGATTACGACCACCACCGAAATTCCAGAGCTGCAAAAAGAAGAACGCGAAATTTTGAGCAACGTTTTTGAATTTCGAGGCTCTACAGTAGAAGAGATTATGGTGCCGCGTACCAGCATCGCCGCGCTGCCAAAAACCGCAACCTTTCAAGCGTTGCTCAACGAAATTGTGATCTCAGGGCACTCGCACTACCCGGTCATAAATGAGTCACTAGACCACATTATCGGCATCATTCACTTTAATGACTTGGCTGCGCCTCTAGCGACCGGAGCGCTCAAACCCGACACCCTAATCGAGTCTTGGCTATTGCCGACCCAAGTTGTCCATGAAACCCTTCCCCTCAACGACCTATTGAGTCAAATGCAGCGAACCGGGAGCGAAATGATCATTGTTGTCGATCAATATGGCGGCACGGCGGGGCTCGTGACGTTGCGCGATGTGACTGCTGAAATCATTGGCGATCGCGAAGACACCTCTCCCGAAGCCCAGATTATTCAAAAAGACAGCCACACTGTGATTTTCCCAGCCCAAACTGATCTAGAAGACGTCAACCAGCGGCTATCGATCACGCTGCCGATACACGACGACTATCTGACCTTAGGCGGCTTTATCATCTTCGAGCTGCAAAAAATTCCCCAGCTCAACGAGCACTTACGCTATCCCTGTATGGGCCAAGAGCTAGAATTTACCGTCGTTGCCGCAGAAGGCCCGAAGCTCAAAAAAATTCAAATTCACAGACCCCATCAGGAAATTGTGCTGACAAACGCATTCGCCCCAGCGACTGTGCGCAAAGCCACCGATAAAGCTGCCGATAAAGTGACGGGCAAAGCCGCTGGCAAAACGACCAGCAAAGCACCTGACAAAAAAGCGCTAAGGCAACTGCGGCGCTGAAATTTCAGGCGTCACAGAGCCGTCAGTAGCAGCAGTTGTCATTCAGTAGACACTCTTCAATGTGGCCGTTAGCGGCTAATGTTTTGCTGATCACTTCATTTAAGCTATAGGCAGCTTTAAGCTTGAAACCGCCGCCAAATGACGGGATCAGCGCCCCATTTGAGAGCAAGCTTCGTCATATTAATTAGAATTTCTATAGTACTGTTTACATACCGACCGACATACCGACCGACATACCGACGGTTCTTAATAGGGCTGCCGCTATTTTCCTTTGATGAGCTATTTTCTTTTGATAAAAGAGGTTTGAGAGCGTGCCAAGCCAACCGCTGCCCCTAGTCAATGCTGATGCTTGCCCATTAGCTGATGCACCACCGCTAGCCGATGCTCAGCCCTATAACCGAAACCGCCCTGAACCTGTAAAAATCGGGGTGATTGGCATCGGCAACATGGGCCAGCATCATGCTCGGGTGCTTTCCCGGCTCAAAGATGTGCAGCTGGTTGGCGTTTCAGATGTCAATGTAGAGCGTGGGTTAGAAACGGCTAGCAAGTACCAAGTTCACTATTTTGAAGAGTATTCAAATCTTTTGCCTTATGTAGATGCGGTCTGCGTGGCAGTGCCGACGCGGCTGCATCATTCAGTCGGGATGAAGTGTCTCAAAGCGGGCGTGCATGTGCTAATTGAAAAGCCGATTGCGGCCAGCATTGCAGAAGCTGAGTCACTGGTAAATGCGGCGGCTGATTTCAATTGCATTTTGCAGGTGGGCCATATTGAGCGCTTTAATCCGGCCTTTAAAGAGCTGCACAACGTACTGAAAACGGAAGATATGCTGGCCATTGAGGCTCGACGCATGAGCCCTTATTCTGAGCGAGCAAATGATGTCTCGGTCGTGCTGGATCTGATGATTCATGATATTGATCTGATCTTGGAACTTGCTAATTCGCCCGTTGCTAAGCTGACAGCTAGCGGCAGTAAGGGCCATAATTCTCCCTTTTTAGACTATGTAACTGCGACGCTGGGATTTGTCAATGGCATCGTCGCGACGGTTACAGCTAGTAAGGTGACTCACCGCAAGATCAGAACGATCTCGGCTCACTGCCGCAACTCTTTGACGGAGGCGGATTTTTTAAACAATAAAATTTTGATTCACCGACAGACGACTGAGAACTGTATGGCTGATTACGGTCAGGTGCTGTACCGCCAAGATGGACTCATTGAGCAGGTGTATACGAGCAATACGGAGCCGTTGCACGCTGAGTTGGAGCATTTTGTGAACTGTGTGCGGGGGGGCGATCAGCCTTCTGTGGGCGGAGAGCAGGCGCTGAAGGCGCTGCGGCTAGCCAGTGTAATTGAGCAGATGGCGCTTGATGGTCAAGCCTGGAAGTCTCAAGCTGAGCTGATTTCGGTGCTAGAACCGAGGACGCTAGGCATCGGTTCATTGAATGGCCAGTCATTGAATGGCCAGTCATTAAATAGTTAATAGAGAGTGATGGCTTGCGCGATCGCGCCTGCTACAAACGCATCTCCCGTTGGGCTCAGGTGAATGTGATCGCGATACAAACTGCTCGAATCAGGATGTTGCTGATAGGGCTTGAGCAAATCTAAATACGTCACATTAGCGGCAATAGCCCAGTCGCTCAGGCGCTGACGAGCCACGAGTTCGTAGTCACGCGGGCCCGGCAGTTCGCGCTTTAACGGAGAGAGCACGAGGACAAATTGAGCGCCGTTATTGATCGCCTGCTGATAGATACCGTCAATCGCTTCGAGGTTTTTGCCGACGCGATCGCCCCCTTCTGCCTCAATTGCTTTAAGCCCCGGAATCGGCTGAGGTTTGGCATAGCGGCTGAGCACTTCAGCAATCGCAGACGCAGGCTTACGGTCGGGGTAGCTGTAAGAGCGCCCAACCTGTAGCGCGGTTGGCTGAGTCCCAAAGAGATCATCGGTGTTGAGCAGCAGCACCAGCACAGTTGCTCCAAACGTACCGTAAGCATCTAAATAAGCCTTTTGATTGCGCGGCCCCCAAGAATTGGCCGACACGTTCAGCGCTTCTACCTGCTGATAGCGCGGTGGTAAATCAGCCTGCAACTGCTGAGCAATCCGCACCGATAAAATATTGCTCTGATCCGTCCACCAGCTGCCGTTTGCCAGTGAATCGCCCAATAGTAGGATTCGTAGCGTATGGGATTTGGGTAAAGGAGCGATCGCATCGGCCCGCATAGAATATTCATTAATGCGAATCAAATTGCCATAGCGGCGAACGCTCTGATTGGGCGCTAGCAAATAGCCAATGCGCTCATCGCCAATGTAAAGCGGCGGATTGCCAAAGCCAAAGCCAATTCTCAAGCTTAGCTCAGCAATCAATCCCATCAGCAACAGCGCCAGCACAATTATTCCTAACAGCATCTCTATCTTTATTGCCATACCTGCACCGTCATCCTTTCATGGGCCAGCGCCTTTACACACACCCCGTAGATAATAAGGTGAAACCGCAATGGAGACGACACAATGGCCGATATTTTGTATCCACTACATGTGGCTGTGCAGGTCAGCGATCTGGCGCAAGCTGAAATTTTTTATTCAGAGGTGATTGGACTGCAAAAGGTGGCGCGATCGCTCACCTTCCCCGGTACCTGGTACCAAATTGGCGACTTTCAGCTTCACCTAATCGTCAGCGACTGGGCCAGCCAACCCACCCGCGAAGAAAAATGGGGCAGGCACCCACACATCACCTTTGCCATTCGCAACTTAAATCGCATCAAGCGCGACTTAAGCGATCGCCAAGTGCCTTTTCAAATGAGTTCATCTGGAAGAGCGGCGCTATTTGTCAAAGATCCCGATGGCAACGTCGTTGAGCTTTTACAGGTCGATGAAATAGCGCCGTAAGTCTACCGGCATCGTAAGTCTATCAGAATGGAATTAAGCGACTGTTACAAGGTCATTGAGCGAGGTTATTTTTGGTAAAAGCCTGGGCTTACTGATAGGACATAGCCACTGCTTACAACCAGCCTATCACCGAGCACATAATCACATGAGCGCCATTAGCCCGCTGACTTTGGCCAGCTACATTCCTTCCGTCAAGCCTCGGATGCTTGTCGTCGATGACGAACCCGACAATTTAAATTTGCTCTATCGCACCTTTCGCAGAGAATTCAAGGTGCTGGGAGCCGAGAGCGGCACAGATGCGCTCAAGATGCTTGCTAGCGAAGGTGAAGTTGCAGTCATCATCTCCGACCAAAGAATGCCAGAGATGAAAGGCACCGAGTTTTTGAGTAAAACCGTACCTGAGTTTCCAGATACAGTACGCATTATTCTCACCGGATTTACCGATGTAGAAGATTTAGTCGATGCGATTAATGCAGGCCAGGTCTATCGCTACATCACCAAACCGTGGGACCCTGATGAGCTGAAGCATGTCGTTGCCCGCGCGTCAGAAACCTATGAGCTGATTAAGCAGCAAAATGAAGCGCTACATGTCGCCGAGAAACAATCTAAGCTGATGGTCACGGTCGGTCAGCTTGCGACCCAGAAAATGAACCAGCCTGAGCTGCTGCACTTTTTAGCCGAAGGGTTTGGCTCAATTTTGGCGGCTGATGCCTGCACGCTTTTATTGACAGCAGATTTGAGCGCAGGCTGCTACGGCGCAATTGATGCAGCGACAGCGGCTGACAATGAGTTGGTGAAAGCCGCGATCGCCACTCAAACCGCCCAATCCGCCGTTCAAATCCAAGCCAACGAGGCCCAAGCCAACGAGGCGCTATACGCAGGTACTAGCGAGTGCCACGTCGTCACACCCATTTTGTATCAGGTTGAAGTGCTAGCGGCCCTATCGCTACAGTGGAACACAGACTACGCCACCGTAAGTGATGTCACCCAGTTGCTAAGCCTGATTGCCCCACAAATCGCCCTGTCTATAAAGTCAGCGGCCTGGTAAAGCGCAGTCCTTTTATT
>JBGTIK010000063.1:0-36062 GCA_041745715.1 Phormidesmis sp. | reverse complement strand
AGCGATATCTTTGAGACGGTGCTGCAAAATTAGCAGCGTGCTTTCTAAACCTTCGTGAATATCAACACATTTACATCCAGATTCATCAGAGCGGGAGAAGTTGCGCAGCGAAAGCACAATTTGACGAATGCGCTGGGTGCCCACTTCCATAGAGCCTAAAATTTTAGGCAGGTCGCTACGGATAAAGTCTAGATCGGCAGCTTCAATCTCCTGCTGAACTTCGAGAGCAGGTTCTGGATAGTGACTTTGATAGCTGCCGACCACGCCCAGTAGATCTCTCACATACTCACTAATCGGGGCTAGATTGGCATGAATAAAATTAACTGGATTGTTGATTTCGTGAGCAATACCTGCGACTAGCTGACCGAGTGACGCCATTTTTTCGGTATGCAGCATCTGCATGTACTGACTTTGTAATTGCTGCAAGTTTGTTTTGGTCGCATCAGCTTGCAGCTTTGAATGCTGCAAGCGCTCAAGAATAATCGTGTGAATTTTAGAATAAATCAGTAGTATCTGCCGAAAATCAACAATACTCAGGCGTCCATAGCGGCTCTTAATGACCATCGGCTCGTATATGCACTCAGATGCACGAGCCAATCCCAAAGGCATCGCCGCGACTACCAGCGTTTCGGCAGAAAGCTCTAAAACAGAAACATTCAGCTCAGCGTAAAGCTTTTGGAGAGAGCGATGCGAAAACAGCTCAAGCGCGTACGGGCGGCTCATGCGCTCAAAGAATTTTTCTCTTGATACCATTCCCATGTACTGATGATCGCGCATGAGCAATATTCCCGGCAGCTGCGGCTCTTCGCTAAAGCGCCGCATCATCACGGCTGCGACTTGATCAATATCAAGCTCTACTTGCCAAAGCTGTAGAGCTTGAAGGGTCATTTCTGGATGCACTTGCACCGGCTCTATTGCCAGGGTGGGAGTAAGCGTCATAAAAATAGGTTATCTATCGAGGGAAAACACCTCTCAAAAGAGTACCCATTTCAGTCAGAGCAGAGCCAAATTCACGGCCAAGACTCACAGCCAAATTCACCGCTCAAAAGACCGCCAGAGATTCGGCTGAAAACACCATAAGATCAGCCAAATTGCCCAAACGCTTCAGGCGATAAAGGCTCTGTACAAATGGCTTTATTGAATAAAGGTTTGCCGTTGACTAGCAGCCGGTTTGGCTAGCTGCATCATCGCCATGTCGGGGCTGATGCTGAGGCGAATGGCGATCGCACTAATATTGTCATGCCCATTCACCTCATTAGCTAGCGCTATCAGCTCATCCATGCCCGTTTCTAGATCCTTTTTGCCTCTGAGTACCGGATCGATGTGACTGTCTAGATAGGTTTCTACCAAGCTGTTGTCGCTGAGGCCATCCGAGCACAGCAGCAGCAAACTATCTTCAGAAAACATTAAATAGCTCACACTAGGCACTAAATCTTCACTGCCCCTAGGGCCGAGCGCCTGCGTAAGCTGATACGCATCGGGTCTGCCATAGGCAATTTCTGGCGGAATCCCGCGCTTCATTTCACGCTGACCCACCTCATGATCAATCGTCACTTGCCGCAGCCCCATCCGTCGCGTGTGCTGATACAAACGGCTATCGCCCACATGGGCAACGACGGCCTCAGTACCCTGTAAAAGCACCATCACCAAAGTCGTTCCCATCCGCTCATGGCCCGCTCGATCTTCGGCTTCGTTAACATCATAAATCGCTTTATTCGCTAGCTTTACCGCTTCTATAATCGTTGCCTCGTCTGGCAGCGGACGAGTAGGCGTATTTCCCGATAGCTGGGGCACCGGGTAGGGCCAATGCTCTTCAAAATAATGCAGCAGCGCTTGAGTAGCGAGCTGGCTGGCCACTTCGCCGCCATCGTGCCCTCCCATGCCATCACACAGCACATAGAGGCAATGCGCTTGAGTGCGCTGCCCGTTGTTGTTAGATTGTTTTTGCAAGCTGCTAGAAATCAAAAAGCAGTCTTCATTGTGATCTCGCTGACGACCAACATGGGTGCGGCCTGAATCTTCTAAGCTGACAAGCTTCATGGGTAAGACAATCGTAGATTCGTCGCTTTCGCTCGGTTCGGGCAAGTCAATATCACTGTCTAGATCACTGTCTAGATCACTATCTAAATCATCGTCTAGCATGGCCTCATTCAAAGGCGGCGAAGGATTGTTAAGAGTTTGGTCTGAAGCGCTGTCGGCAGTGTGATTCAGCGGATTATTCTCCAAGGGTTCATCATCTACAGAGTCTAGATGAGGCAAGGGTTCTAAATCGGGGGCAGATGCCGATAAGGGGGCAGGGGTAGAAGGAACGGTGGCGGCGGCGGCGGCGGCAGTAGTGGCGGCGGCGATCGCCGCACTCACAACCGGCGTAATCGCCTCTGGGGTCGCTAATAAAGATTCCCCAATCGCCGCGAGTTCGCTGCGTAGTTGCGCTAGCGTCGCGGCAGAAGTCACGGTCAAAATTGTCTGCCGAATTTGCCTCAAAGGAGCGACGGTACCTCGGTGTGGCTGAGCCAATAGCGATTGCAAAAAGGCTTTCAAATCACTCAGCTGGGGTGGCTGAATACCGGGCTGAATAAACTGCCGAATGCGCAAAGACTGATCGCGACCGATCCCAAGATTATTGGCCAAGAGCAGGCTAGATCGCCATTGTGGAATCGGCGACAGCGCCATCCACAAATCAGTGAGGGTATACATCCAATAGACATGCTGAAGCGGATCGACGGCGGTGGAAAAAGCGCTGATCAACGACGTGATTGAGGGCTGCTCCAACGGCGTGATGAGAATAGCAGTTTCGCCCTGCTGCCAAGCGTCATGTAGAGGAGGAGCGGCTTCAGAAAGCAGCAGATAAGGGTAGGCGGCAGCCGGGAGATCTAGGTTGGATTGGAGGATTTCTAAGGGCGTTGCAATCAGCTGAGGCAGCTGGGTTTGTAGGGGCGATCGCACTTCTGGCATCATGTCGGCAATCAGAGCGCTGCCTTGACTCAATACGGTCAATACCTGATAGCGATCAGCTGGATCACGACTGCTCAAATAGGTGGCCGGACTCAGCGCTAGCTTGTCGGGTGGCATCAGCGTTGCTTGCAGCGGTGGAAGTACGGCTGGTTCAGTCGCCGGTTCAGTCGCCGGTTCAATCGCCGGTTCAATCGCCGGTTCAATCGCCGGTTCAATCACTGACCCAGAATCAGCCGCCGCTGCGCCCAACGGCTGACCGCAGCGCTGACAAAACTTGTGATCGCTAGGATTGACGAACTGGCAGTGAGAGCAAATGAGCATGTCGAGTCTTAACGGCTAGGGTTGAAGTGATAAATCCTGAGGCTATCTAAGGGCCTACTATTCGAGGGGGCTACGCAAGGATTATGCCTGATTATGGTCGTCGGTAGCTTTTATAGTTTACTGATTTGGTTTGACTAGGTTTATTGGGGGAGCGATCGCTGCTCTACCCGCGTCAGCTCTCGCCATTCTCCTGGGTTAAGTCCTTCGAGCGTCAGCGCGCAAGTTCCTGACAAAAACAGTCCACTGCGCACCAATCGCAGCGTTGGGAAACCCACTGCCGCCGTCATTCGGCGCACTTGACGGTTTTTGCCTTCGGTGAGTGTGATCTCCAACCAAGCCGTTGGGATGTGCTGGCGGCAGCGAATAGGCGGATCTCTAGGCGGCAGATCGGGTTCAGCGATCGCCTTGACCTCTGCCGGACGCGTTTGATAACTGCGAATGCTCACTCCCTCGCGCAGCTTCGCTAGGGCTGCTTCATCCGGCTGACGCTCCACCTGCACCCAGTACTGACGCCGATGAGCAAATTTGGGATGACTTAGGCGGTGCTGCATTCTGCCGTCATTCGTGAGTAGCAATAGACCTTCGCTATCGAGATCTAGTCGGCCAACAGCATAGACTCCCGACACTGACACAAAGTCCTTAAGGGTGCCACGCGGAGCTGACGTTGCTAGGCGCTCATCCGTGAACTGGCTAAGGACGTTATAAGGCTTATGAAATAGAAGATAGCGATAAATCACGTAAGCAATCTTATTAATTCTTGAACTCTGTTGATAAATCGCCCCAAATCAAAAGCCAGTCGATATCCTGTTAACTACTCAATGGTCTTAAGTAGCGATCTTTAATGATCTAGTGCAGCCACCGCGATGGGACTGCTCGCTGACGGCCTTACTTAACTGCTCACTTCCGAAAAATCGGCTGACCCCACTATTTTTTGAACCCCTCTTGGCTATGGATAACCCTAAAAAGTATCGGATGAACTGCACCCTCACCTTTGGTGACATTTACAGCCAAATTATTGTTTGGCTGATTGTTTTGTTTGTTAGCCTAGCGGCTGCACTAGGGCTCATGGGCGCAAGCCGACCGATTTATGCCCTCGCAACGGTTGGGCTTATTCTAGTGCTGTCGCTACCGTTTTTGCTGTTTGCCTTTGTCACAACCCTACTGAATCACATTGAATTTAATGCCGTTGATGTCTTAGCAGAAGCCGCCGCCGACACCACTGTGACCGCTCAAGCTAAACAGCTCTCTAGACAAGGCGCACTATAGTCTAAGCCTCAGTAAAGTTTTTTTTAGTAAGCTTTTTTAGTGAAGCTTGGGTGCGAGGCCCATTTTCCACCTCACTTCTATCAAAAAAATAGCCTGTACATTGCTTTTAACGAAAAAAAGCTGTACAGGCTATTTGCTTGGGTTGTCTGCTTTAGTTGGCCCTAGAGCAGGCAAACCTATAGCAATCTCCTATGGCAACCTCTCTATAGCAACCTACTGAGCAGGCGGCGCAACCGGGGGCGCAGACGGCTGAGCCGGTGCTACCGAATTAGACCCAGGAGAGGCGGCTTCAGGCGCAGCGTTTGGACTCGTTTCAGATGTCGCCGCCGGGACAGCAGTCTTTTCGTCAATCAGCTTTTGTACGCCGTCTTTGTATTGAGTCGGGGCCATTCCCAACGCCTGATCGAACAGCGTTTTAGCTGCGTCTTTGTCTCCTTTTTCTTGGAGCACTAGCGCTTTGGCCAAAGTCGGGCGGAAGTCAGGCAGCGTTGGGGAAGCGGTTTGGGCGTCGGCGATCGCCTCGTCGTACACCTTAATCGCATCATCGTATTTCTTCTGCTCAACAAAAACCTGACCTAGCAGCAGTTTTACCGATAGCTTATCAATGCTGCCTGGAGAAAGCTCATTGGTTTGATCGGCTGTTGCCAAGGTGTCTCGTAGCAGCCCTAGCGCCGCTTCTGAGCGCCCTTGAATGACTAACAGCTCCACTAGCCCTTGCAAAGCAGGGGCATTGCCCGGTTTTTGAGTGAGCACCCGGCGATAGACTTGAGCAGCGCCTTCCACATCGCCTAGCTGCTGCTTAGTTTGGGCTAACGCGATTGAATATTCAGGCACATCCGGCTTGACTGAAGCCAGCTTTTCCAAAGGCTCCAGCGTCCCTTCTAGATCGCCCAAAGAAATTTGCGCCTGAATAATTCCAATCAGGGCAGTTTCATTTTCGGGCTCTCTCGCCAGTACGGTTTTGTACGCTTCAATTGTGCTCTGCAACTTGGCTGTCTGGTCAGCCGGAGTTTGAGTGGAAGCCGGATTGTTGTTGGCCGGAGAAGACGCGCGCCCACTATTGAAAAGACCGACAAAGCCCACCGCGACAAAGGCTCCTACCGCCAGAACCAGCACGCCTCTCACTAGCCAGCTATCTTTCTTAAACGCCAAAACGCTATCTCCCCAACAGTTTCAAAACAGTAATTTATCAAAATAACTTGCTTATCCTAACGCTAACCTTCTCCATTGTGACGTCAACAATTTAGCCCATCCATCCTTTGCTGCTCTAGGCCATCAGAACTGCGCTAAAAAGGTTCGGATTTTCTCGGAGACGACTGAACTATTAGCTACTCACCAACGAATTAGTGAGTCAGTAAGCCCCTAAAAGCAGTGCCAGCCAAACGGGTTGTATTATCGGCCGTTGAGCAAACCGCAGAGCCGATTTTAGAAAATCGGCTAAAGCATACGGGTACGACTAAACACAAGAGCCAGCCAAAAAGGGGGTGAATAGAGCCGATAAATCAACTTTTTTTAAGTTTTCTTAACCGAGATGTTCCTTTTTTTACCAGAATTGTGAACCCTCAGCCCATAATTAAACCAGGTTCAATTAGGTTCAACCAGGCTTGATGCAGTCATAAAAGTAGCCCACGCCATGAATCAAATTAGGCGCTGATGTTAATCTAGTCTTTAAATGCCGCTTCTGAAGCCAGCGATCAGCCTGTCGTTAGCCCTTTATTCAGAGCAATCCAAGTCATCGACACAGTTTCAGGAGTTTGAGGATTGATGAGTTCTGCCCCCAGCCGCCCCCCCAATTCGATTGGCCATTCTACGGATCACTCTTCGGAATCCGCACCATTGTCGCGATCAGCTAATCCCTCATCATCTGTTGATAAGGCTCCTGAGAGTACACCGTCAGCTCAAGAACTGGGCCAGCCAGCCAGTCGCCCTCACCTCATAGGGCCACCCGCTAGGCCCAAGCCACCAACAACGCCAGAACACTCTGCACCTGCTGCTAGCCCAGCCGTGCCAGCCGTGCCGACAGCCCCGACAGCGCCACCTTTAATTGGACCGATTTCTGAGCCGAGTGAGCGCATGCAATACCGGGCAATCGGCTTGATTAAAGGTCAGTATATTGCTTCTGAAGAACAGTTTAATCGGGGGAATATTGCGATCGCTGACGGCACCTTGGTAGATGCGGTTTTGCTCGGTCGAGTCACTAGCTTGATCAAAAAACACATCGACCTCGACACTGAGCATCTCTGGGTGGTGTATCCCCGCACGCTATACGACGATAATATCCCTGCGCTCCATGTTCAAATCGTTGGCGTCTGGGAACCAGAAACCCTCAACACCAATTCAAATGCGAACGCAGACGCGAATCCAGGCAGCTCAGGTTCAGCCGCTAGTACATCCGATAATACAGCGGATAACCGGCCTCAATATCTTTCTACAGCCGAGGCCACTGACTTGTGCAATATCTTTTCTATCCGAGGTGAAATTGCCCAATACGCTGAAGATAAAAGCGAAATTGTGGTCAATATTGTCCAAAAGAGCAAGTCTGAAAAGGCTAAGCCAAAACGCCCTTTTAAGCTGCTGATTAGCGGTCAGCTCGACGGTCCGGCGATGGGCTACTTTTGGGATTTGAAAGCCCAGCGGCAAGACGGTAAACTGGTGCTGATAGAGGGCACTCAAGTTGCCGTGGTACCGCCTAAGAAAAAGTCTAAAAATGTTCGAGAAACCGGCATGCGCCGCCGTCCGGCAACCAGTAAGCCTAGATTTGCGGCAAGCGCGCCTAAACCCAAGCACAAATCAAAATCAGAGAATCCGCCAGCCGCTAGTAAATCAGCAGATCACGATTTAGTAGCTAGTGCCACCCCTAGTCCGACAGCTGATTCAGCAGCTAATTCGGCAACCGCGTCCGAATAATAGTCGCAGCGCTGGCTCGAATTCTAAATCTGATCAAACCTGCTTAAAACTGCCGCATATCTAGCGGTGGTCCCCAGCTATCTTGCGGAATGAAGCGAGTATCGGTGGGCAAAGCAGCTACCGGAGCGCTCAATTCAAACTCACTAGACTCTATGCGCTGCTTAAGATCTAGCGCGACCTGCTGAGCAAAATGCAGGCTCGATAAAGGCGCAGTCCGCACCGATTTACCCTCTAGCAGGATCTTGCCCGATCTAAGCTGAGCGTAGCTGACCAAACCGAACGTAGGCCGCACCCGCCGAGGAATCGAAAAATCGACCACTGGCGCGACCAAATCCGCATCGCTAATCGTGCAACGAGCCATCACTTCTTCATTTAGGATCGGAATGGGGATGCCGATGCCGAGCATCAGTGAAGCGCCATAGCCCTGAAAATAGCAGCCGCGTACCCAATGCGCATCCATCCGCTTGGCGTCACCGATGAGGGCCAAAGTTGCGGCTGGCCCGACTGGCGTGCGGTTGGGCAGACGGCGCTGGAGCGGAAAGTGCTGAGTGCCTTCCCAAGCAATGTAGCCTTCACCGCCGCCGAGTAAGATGCGAGTGCCGATGCCGATGGTCTCAAGGTCGGGGTCATTAAGCAGGGGTGAAAGTGCGCCGCTGTTGGCATAGACAGCATTGCCCAAGCGCGGCTGTAAAGGACCCAAGTAAGTGGCAAGGGGGCGATCGCCGCCATTTACTCCCACAATAAAGTTCTGATAGAGATTGCGCGGGTTAAAAAGGTAGAACTGATTGATGCGATCGCGTGTAATCGTCGTATCTAGGCTAGCGCGCGGATAGCAGTCAGTCACTTGCCCAGTCGCGCTCAGCGTTACGGGCTTATCCGCAATCAAGTCAGCAATCACATGTCCGCCGCCATAGTCTTCGCTTTCACCGTCGCGCCCAGGGGTGGCCATTTGCCCTGCCCCAATAAACAGATCCACCGCCCCGAAACCTGCATAGGCCAGCACCCCATTGAGATGGCATTCGACGATTTTAATCGGCGGATCGGTATGACCTAAATTGAGCATCGCCCCTGATCCTTCCATCGGTTCAAAGGTGCCGGTCGTAATCACATCGACGGTTTTACTCGCTTGAGCAATACCGATCTCTGCGATTCGGGCCTTAGCTTCGGTGATAGTCCATACGGTAGCTTTGCCCTGACGAATTTTGTCGTTGATATCGGCGACGCTGCGCATGGAAAACTCAAAATAGGAAGGGTCTAAGCGGCACTAGCTGAGACGTTACACGGAGGCGTTGTGCTGAGAAAACACATAAATCCGCTGAGTTTTGAGCTGTTGACACACCTCACTAGGGGTTACGGCATTTTGGCCGGTTGGCTCCCAAGGGAACACTTGCTGATCGAGCCTGACTTTGAGATGAGTGAACGGATCGCCGCCAGCTGAGACTAAAAACTCTAGATGATCGATATCTGGCCAAGCAATCAGCTCATCTAACAGGGCCGAAATAGCTTGAACGTAAGGATGGTGCGGATCTTTGTACCAGCGATCGCCCGCTAGCCCCGGCTGATCTAACCCCAAATGAGCAATCAGCGGCAGTTGACCAAACACGGCCACCGCGATTGATCGAGCTTCTTCTTGCAGCAGCAGATTGTACTTTTGGCCCAAGGCCCGTAGCTTTTCTAGCCGCTCATACCTGGCGGTGACCGGATCGGCTATGAGCGCCTCAGCCGCTCGCCACTGAATCGCCACCGTTACCAAATAGGTCTGCAAGAGCAAATGACCCATTTTTTTAGCTTTGGTGGCCAAGTAGCTGGCGTTGTAGCTCGTAGCCTCAATTAATAGCGGCACCCGATGTACCATGTCTAGTCCGTAACCCTTTAGGCCCGCAATTTTGCGAGGGTTATTGGTAATCAGACGAAAGCGCCCAATGCCCAAATCCATTAAAATTTGAGCCCCCATGCCATAGTTGCGCTGATCGACCGGTAATCCTAGCCGCTCATTCGCTTCGACAGTATCTAGACCCATATCTTGCAGCGAATAAGCCTTGAGCTTGTTGACTAGCCCAATGCCGCGTCCTTCCTGACGCAGATACACCACGACGCCTTTACCTGCATTTTCAATCATTTTGAGCGTGGCCTGTAGCTGCATCCGGCAGTCACAGCGCAATGAACCGAGCGCGTCACCGGTCAGGCACTCGGAGTGCATTCGCACCATAATCGGCTCATCTTTAAACGTGCTCGGATCGCCTTTAACCAAAGCCAAATGCTCAGAGCCGTCGAGCGTATTGCGGTAGGCGTATACCTGGAAGTCGCCAAACTTAGTGGGCATCGCCGCGATCGCCTCACGCTTTACAAAGCGCTCATGCCTGAGCCGGTAGCTAATTAAATCAGCAATGCTAATTAGCTTCAGGTGATGGCGCTGAGCGTAGCTGATGAGATCAGGCAAGCGGGCCATCGAGCCATCGGCATTAGAAATTTCGCAAATCACACCAGCCGGATACAGGCCCGCTAATCGCGCTAAATCAACCCCCGCTTCGGTGTGACCGGCCCGCTTAAGCACGCCGCCTTTTTTTGCCCGCAGGGGAAAAATATGCCCCGGCCTGCGCAGATCTTGCGGCTGGGATTTGGCATTGATCGCGACTTGAATGGTTCGGGCCCGATCTTCGGCTGAAATGCCAGTTGTCACCCCCCATTGGGTGGCCGCGTCAATGCTAATCGTAAAAGCGGTTTGCTCGTTTTCATCTTCAAATGAGTGACTAGCGACCATCAGCGGCAGATCTAGATCATCGAGGCGATCGCCCGTCATTGCCAAGCAAATCAGCCCCCTCGCTTCCACCGCCATAAAATTAATCAAATCCGGTGTCGCAAACTGCGCCGCACAAATCACGTCGCCTTCATTTTCGCGGTTTTCGTCATCGACCACCACAATCGCTCGGCCCGCCGCCAAATCAGCTAGCGCGTCTTTAATAGAATCAAATTCAAACGGGATCAGCTCAGGATCTTTGGGTTGACTGGGCTGATCTAGCTGATCTAGCTGATCCGGCTGATCCAAATGATGAGCCGGATCGTTAGGACAGTAATCACGGTCATTAAAAGCGGCGTAACCCACAGGAATTCCTTAATACAATCGAGAATAAAATCGCGCAAATCTATACGCTTCGATTGTATCGAATTGCGAACCGGTGGTGTTTGAGCGCTGATGCTAGCAGCCATTAAATGACTGAACATCTGCTAGTGTCGATCTAACGGCGATTCCCAAATCACTCGCTTTTGGTTAGGGTAGCCTAGTCCGCTTTGCTCCTGCATAATGCGCGAGGCTTGAGCCGGATCAAAATTGTTGGTGAACTGCGATCGCAGCTCAGCGTTTTTATGTTCTGCAACGGCCACCGCAGCTTGCAAGGTCGTCAGCCGCTGCTGGTGAGCCTGATAGTAAGGGACTAATTTGGCAATTGTCGTGGTTGCCACAATCGCTAACAGCAAATTCACTGTCAGCTTTACCGACGACTCAAACAAAATCGCCTGACGAGCCCCTTGGTGAGCGGCCCGTTTAGGTCTATAGGCTGATCGCTGCACAGGCGGTGAGTTAACCACACTCGGTGATGGCGCTAGATTAGAGGATGAAGACTGCCGACTAGCGGAACGAAAAAGAGCCTGAGAAGAACGAGAAGAAGTCGTGACTGAGCGCTTAGCAGCATTCATAAAGCGAAGATCATCAAAATGGCGAGATAATTGTAAATCATCGAATGCCATGCAGCGTCCGAGAAATTACGGTTCAAAAAGTAACCGCATAGATAATCGCATACATTCCGAATCTCTGTCTGTAACCTCGCGGCAATTTAGCAAATTTTTCGCTCAATTTGCGCTTAAACGCAGATATCTAACCTCAAAAAAATTCCCTAAAAGATCGGCTGCTACAGCGCCATCTTTTAGGGAAAACGAATATGTTTAACGGTTTTTTGATGGTGATTTTTTGATTCTTTCTGTTCGTTCTTTCTACTTGTAGAGCTCAGTCGCTAGCCGCAGCGCCAAAAATCCAGGAATCAAAGCAAATACGAGCGCGATGAAGATTTGAGTATCTGAAAGAGCCATGATAATTGCGATCCTTCCTAAAAAACGTAGTGAAAACCTAGAGCCGAGTCAAATCAACGCATCTACATCTATGAACGTGATGCGTTTATGTTTATAAATTGTTTCTTAAAATGGTCAAAATGTCGCCACCCTAAAGATGATTAGTAACCAACCGTTACACACCTAAACTATTAGTAGGCTCTGATTTTTAGGACTCGATTTTTCGAGCGCTTGTTGCCTAGGCTACAGCCGTTGCCGCATTGCCTAAGCTATAAGGTATAGAATGAGCTTATATTAAGCAGACAAATTCAGTCAGCAAGCAATTCCGCAGAAACTTTAAACTAAGCTGTCTGTATATCAGAGAAAAATATCAGAGAAAACCCATTTCATAAAATTACTTTATAAACTAGCGTTAAGCCCGTGAAAAATGCTCTAATATTTCAGATAAATGATAGCTTCCATCATCGCCATAGCAGCCATAGCAGAGAAAAACCCGTTTTAATGGCAAATTCAAACGGAGATATCGCTAGTTTTTCAGCCAATACCTTACCGGAAGTTCATCCAAACGATTCGGTTGCCCATTCGGTTACAGATCAGCAGGAAGGAAACTCTCTAACTCAGCTAGATCTAGAGCAGCAAATAGATAAGCTCAAACAAACTCGGTCTAACTTAAATCGGCCTAGCTTGGATCGTCAGCTCATTCGCATTCAGCGCGATGTCTTAAAGATGGGAGCGCTAGTTGAAAATTCTTGTCTGCTAGCGAAAGCAGCGCTGTGTGACAGGGATTTGGCGGCGGCTAAGCAAATTCCGATTCAAGATAAGCAAATTGACAAGCTTTACCGGCAAATCGAAGTTGACTGCACTAACTTGATTATTTTGCAAGCTCCGGTGACGCAAGATCTGCGCTTGATGAGCGCTTTTATGCAGATGGTGCGTGATTTGGAGCGCATTGGCGATTACACCAAGACCATCAGCCGCTCGGCAATTAAGCTATTTCCCTATCCTGTCCATGCCTGCATAGAGGATGTGGGGACGATGATGGATCGCTGCCGTTCGATGGTGGCTTTGTGCCTGCGATCGCTCTCCGAACTCGATCCAGAAGCAGGCCGCAGCATTAAGTACAAAGATGATGTCGTTGATGACGACTATGAGCGGCTGTACCATCAGCTCATTAGCACGCCATACAGCCCAAATACCTCTGTAGAAGCCATCGTGCTGATGGTCATCGTCATTCGAGCCCTAGAGCGAATCGCCGATCATGCGACTAATGTCGGCAAGCGAGTCACCTATGTCGTGACCGGAGAGCGGTTTTGAATAGCGTTTTTAAATTCCCGCAAAATTCGTGATCTTCGCTACATTTGAAGAAAATATTTGACAGCGCTCTACCTATTACGGAAACATATGAGGGTTGTGAGATAAGGATATGGCGATTTTCGGATACAGAAAACAGCTATGGACAGTTATAGCTACCGATTAAAAGCCAGTCGAACAGCCAGTCGCTTAAAGCAGATCGCTACGCTTTTGGGGCTGGCCTTTTGTGGCTTTTTCGATTTGATAACTGACCCATAACTGACCACTTGCTGCCGTTTAGCTAAAAGCCCGAAATAAAGCCCGAAGTAAAGCCTGAAGTAAAGCCTGAAGCAACGTTAAGAGATATTAAGAGAAGTATCAAGGATTCATCGCTACATGAAATTTTCGATTGCGTCACTATTAGCCAATTTTTCAGATGACAAGCTAGTGACTACTAAAACTCTGGAAAAAAAGCTCAACTGCACCACTAGCGACGGTGAAAGAGATTTGCAGATAGCCCTCGATGCGCTGGAGCGAATCAATGTTTTAGAAAAGTCACGCGGAAAATATCGCAAAATTGAGGATGAAGATGTCATTGAAGGCAAGCTGAGATGCTCTAGTAAAGGCTTTTGCTTTGCCATTCAAGACGACGAAGCCGCCGATGATATCTATGTGCGAGAAAGTCAGCTTAACAGCGCTTGGAATGGCGATCGCGTCCTCGTACAAGTGACCAAAGACGGCAGCCGTCGTCGCAGCCCTGAAGGCGAAGTCAAGCTGATTTTAGAACGGGCTAATGCCTCTGTGCTCTCGAAAGTAAAAGCTGGTGACGAAGATGGCAAATTCAAAGCGGTACCGCTTGATGATCGGCTGCTGTTTGAGCTAGATATCACCGAGAGTGAACCCGATTTGTCAGAAGCGATTGATCACCTCATTCATGTGGAGATTACTCGCTATCCCCTCGCCCAAAATCCACCTCAAGGCAAAGTCGCTAGAGTACTCGGCAGCGATGCCGAAGCTGCCGCCGACATCGATATTGTTTACTGCAAACACGACTTACCGCAGAACTTTCAAGAAGATGTCTTTATCGCCGCGAGAGGTCTGCCGAATCGAATTCGCAAAGCCGATACCAAAGACCGCTTGGACTTGCGCGCTCACAATGCGATTACGATTGATGGCCCTAACTGCAAAGTCATTGACGATGCTTTGAGCCTAGATATCACTGACCAAGGCTATCGCCGCTTAGGCGTTCATATCGCGGATGTGGCTCACTATGTGGAAGCCGACGAAGCCATTGATCGCGAAGCTCGGCGGCGAGGCACGGCGGTGTATTTGGGCGATGAAGTCGTACCGATGCTACCACCACCTTTGCCCAATGCGCTGTGCTGTCTGCTGCCGGGTAAAGATCGGCTGACAATTTCGGTTTTGATCACGCTAGATGATGATGGTCAGGTGCTGGAGTACGAAATTCAGCCGAGTGTGATTCAAGTGGAGCACAAGCTTAACTATGACCAAGCTCAGGGAATTTTGGTGCGCGAACAGGCCGGTGAGCTTGAAAAGATCGGCATTGACCCAGATGACTTAGACGAGTTTGAGCCGATTTTTGATCTGGTTGAAAGTTTGTTTCAGCTATCGCAAGAGGTCAAGCAGCGGCGGCATGAGCGCGGCTCTTTTGAGCTGAGTCTGCCTGATCATGAGTTTCCACCGGAGGCGGAAGATCTGGTGGAATATCTTTCGCCTAAATTTCAGTACGACGATGAAGGCGCTTTAGGGGCAATGGTCGTCTCTGAGCATTTGCCCGCGCGCATCATTGTGACTGAGTTTATGCTGCTAGCTAATCAGCTAGTGGCTAAACACATTAAAGAGCTGGGCATTCCGGGGCTGTACCGCATTCACCGGACACCGGATCTAGCAAGTGTGCAGGAGCTGATTAAGCTAGCCAATAATATGGAGCTCAATCTAGCGTTGGCAGATGAGGAAGCAGTGCATCCTAGCGACTATCGCAACTTCACTGAGCAGTTTGCTACTTCCGATTCTGAAAAAGTGCTGACTTACTTGCTGCTAGCGACGTTTAAGCCCGCGCTTTATAGCGCCGAGCCGGGGCCGCATTTTGGTCTAGCGCTCGATGAAGCCTATACCCACTTTACGTCTCCGGTACGCCGCTACCCCGATTTGCTGGTACATCGGTTGCTTCATGCGGTGTTTGAGCATGGCCGCGATCGCCGCTCTACACGCTCTAAAGATCAGGTGAATCTGCGCCATAGCTCCTGTCACGGTCAAATTAGCTGGAGCGTGTTGCCGCCCAATATTCAGCAGCAGATAGAAGAGCAGCTTTCGCGCGCGCCGGTTAAGCTCACCGAGCGGGAGCGGATTGCTCAAGATGCAGAGTCTGATTTAGAAGGGCTTAAAAAAGCGGCCTTTATGCAGGCGCATACGGGCGAAGTGTTTCAGGGGTTGATCACCGGCGTACAGTCGTATGGCTTTTTTGTAGAGCTAGAGGAGCTGCTCGTCGAAGGGTTAGTGCATGTCAGCTCACTAAAAGATGACTGGTATGAGTATCGTTCCCGACAGCAAAAGCTGGTTGGGCGCAAAAACCGGCAGCAGTACCGACTCGGCGATCGCGTTGAAGTGCAGGTCAAAAGCGTAGATTACTACCGTCAGCAGATTGATCTCGTAGCAGTTGGCGGCGGCAGTGAAGCCACCGATGACGACGAGGATGAAAACGGCTCAGAAGACTTCCCACAAGAAGACTTTAGCCGAGAAGAAGAATAAGCTGTGAGCTCAGATAACCCGGCAGATAACTCGGTCATTGAGCCTCTGGCGATCTCGTCGCCGTCGTCACCGTTACCCGTCTCACCGTTACCGATTGTGCTCGGTGTCAGCGGCGCATCGGGCTTAATTTATGCGGTGCGATCGCTCAAGCACCTGCTCACAGCCGGCTATAGCGTTGAGTTAGTGGCCTCACGGGCCTCACATCAGGTGTGGCTGCAAGAAGATGGCATCAGTATGCCGACAAACCCGACGCAGCAGGCCAGCTTTTGGCGTGAGCAAGCGGGGGTCGCACAATCGGGACAATTGCGATGCCATGCGGCAGGCAATGTCGGCGCTAATATTGCCAGCGGCTCGTTTAGAACCCTAGGCATGGTGGTAATGCCATGCAGCATGAGCACTATTGGCAAATTAGCCGCTGGACTGAGTTCAGATCTGCTAGAGCGCGCTGCTGATGTGCAAATGAAAGAAGGGCGATCGCTTGTGCTCGTGCCTAGAGAAACGCCGCTCAGCCTGATTCACCTACGCAATCTCACAACCCTGGCTGAAGCTGGTGCCCGGATAGTGCCCGCGACCCCTGCTTGGTACCATAAGCCACAGTCTATTGATGATTTGGTCGATTTTGTCGTGGCTAGAGCACTGGATCAGCTTGCGATAGACTGTGTACCATTGCGACGATGGGAAGGAAAATAGGTATAAGGAAAATAGGCAAAGACACATCAAGAGGATCTTGACCATGTTTCGATTCATTATTTTGCTGCTAATCTCGGCGGTGCTAGCGGTTATAACCGTGCAAAACCTCGCAACGCCGATTGTGCTGGTGATCTTAAGTGGCAAGACGCCCGCTGTGCCCTTTGGCCTGCTGCTACTAGCTGCGATTTGCCTAGGGGCGCTCGTCACCCTATTTTTGTACGGTTTAGTGGGCCTTTATCGTCCGCCCGCAAGCAAGTATCGACCAATGGGCCGCCGTGTGCCCTATTCGGATGGGCCTGACAGTGGCTTTTTTGACCACGAATCAGCCAGTAGCACGACTTACTCACCGGCTACACAGGTGTATAGCGGTAGCTCCTCAACTTTTGTCAGCGAACCAACGCCGGTGGCTTACCCTCAAACGCCTATGCAGCCACCGCCTCAAGCTGTTCTACGAGATCCGATGCCTCCTAGACCAGCGGGAATGGCTTCTCCCACGCCACAATCGACGGTAATGGAAGCCTCGCCCGTTCAAATCAATTCGCCCAACCCAGGAAAAAAAAAGAGTAAGCTCTCCTCCTTTCTGAGCAACCCGCTAAACAATCGGAAAAGCAACCCCAAAAACGAGCCCAAAGATCCACCGGAACTGGGAGATAATTGGGGCGAACTGCGTACAGCTGCTCAGCGCAATAGCTGGGATGACGAGTTTGCAGCCGAAAGCGGCCAAAAGCAAGGCTTGTTTGACTTTATTCGCGTGGGCGCTGCGGGCAACAGCACTCGCCACGAACAGCCGCCTGCCTACCGCTATAACGGGGATGATGACTTAGATAGGGGCTGGGAGAACTTTGACAATTATGACGATCTACCGCCGTTAAATGCTGGGCCAAGCGAAGGCAGGTATGAGACACGGGTGTATCGCGACGGCCTTTACAGCGATGATCCTTACGAAGACGGCTCCTATGACGGTAGGGCCTATGACGACGAACCCTATGACGACCAGGGGCCGCTACCCGATTTAGACTCAGATGAACAAAATCTCAATAAAATCGGGCCAGATGGGGTCTATGAAGCTGACTACCGGGTAATTCTGCCGCCCGCTAGGCCTCTTGATAGTGAAGATTTAGAGGATGAGCGCTAGCGTGAGACTAATCAGGCTAGCCGCTAAGCGTTGCGGTATTGGTAACCGAACCTTGTGATCAAGCTATTCACCGCTATCTTGTTAAGTAGTTTGTGTTTAAGTAGTCTGTGTCCTTTGAAGCTGCGAAATGTCAACGCCTGATAGCTCCGCTCAACAACGCTATAGCGCTGGTAGTTGCCGATTAGAGGTAACTTTGCAGTTGTCTGCTCTATCGCAGTGGTATTCTCAGCCGGTGACGAAAGATCTGTCGTTTCAGCTATGGCTGCAATCGTCTGAGATGACTTTGGTCGCCCAAGGCGATCGCGCTGCCCTTCAAGCCATCGCTGACTATATTCAGCAAAAAATACAAGGCACCTTAGCGATCTCCCAGATCAACCGATCATCGACGCTATCTGCGATCGCTGCTGAGCCCCTAATTCAGCCGTCTACCCTACAGCTATCACAGCCCCTAAGCTATCTACAGCTATGCGATCTCTCGACTGTGTTGAGCCAATATCAGCAAGCAACCAAGACGTTGCCAGTGACTCTTAGCCCAGCTGTCGCTAGCCCTCAAAGCCTCCAAAATTCCCAAAGCCAAATCATTTCATTCCCGCTCAATCGCCGCGCCCATCCCTTAACTCGTCTTAGCCGCTCCAAAATTTGGGCAAGTTCTGCCGCCGCTGCCGTCTTTGTGGTTGGGCTTACAGCAACGCTATGGCCTAATATTTCCAGCCAAGTTGCTCAAACTGGAGCCGACTCTACGCTGATAGAACCGATAGAGCCTAACACCACTTCAGAACCCAAAGTTTCTGCGCCGCCGACCGGCCAAACCCTAACCCCAGCGCCAGAGAGCGGCTCAGCCAATCGCTCAGAAACCCGTCTAGACAATCGCTCAGGGACTGCGGCCAAAGTCGATACAGTGCCAACGGCACCCAACTCAAACACGGCGTCTGATGCCTTACCTCGCAATCGTGCCGCCAACCGAAATGCTTCGGGTGAGCCAGCCCCTTCCGTAGCAGCGGAGGATTCTGCGCCTGCACCCGCTCAGTCTGCGAAAGCGCCTGCTGCCGACAATCCACCGTCCGACAATTCGCCGCCCGTTAATCCGTCAATCGTTAGACCCCCAGCGGTGGCTACCGAACCGGAATCTGCCCGATCTTCTGCCCAGTCTTCTGATAGTTTGGCAGATGCGGCTAATGCGGAATCCAGCGGAAACACAGCCGCTCCAAGTACTGCCCGACTATCGGCGCGATCATCAACCACCGAGGTGATTGCACAAGTGCAAAGCTATTTTGACTCTCGATGGCAGGCGATCAGAGCAACCAACGGGCAAGCGCTTCGAGCTCCCCTCGTTTACCGCCTTCAGCTATCCGAGACGGGAGAAGTTGTGAGCTTTACGGCGCTAAATGATCAGGCACAGGTGTGGCGCGATCGCCTCTTCTTGTCCAGCAACCCACCCACTTTCAGCGCGATGACAACAACTTCAGCCCAGCAAAACAGCCCAAATTTAGTCCTACGTATAACCGTTACGACTGACGGCCAAGTTCAAGTCTCTGAGTTTTGATTTCTGAATTTTGACTTCTGAGCTTTGACTTTTGAGTCTGGATTCCAGTGCAGCTTGACCTATTGTTTTAATCTGCGTCGTCGCCTTTGAACTACAGCCACCGCTTTGTCTGCCGGGAAGCCGACGACAGGGATGACTTGATACTTGCGATCGCGCTCTAACCGACGCAGATCCGTATAGTTAACCTGATGAATGCAATCGACCGGGCAGGTATCAATTGCCTCCTGAATCAGAGCGTCGCTATCGCCGTTTTGGCGAATCACCCTTGCTCTGCCGTAGTCAGGCTCAATGTAAAACGTATTGCGAGCAACGTGAGCGCAGTGCGTACAGCCAATGCAAGTCAACTCATCGACATAGACACCGTTTTGGCGGAACTGCCCGCCCAGTTCGGGCTCTAAGCCCGTCCGTGACTGCTCAGATCGCAATGCACCGCCGAGCTCCGGTTCAAATCCTGAGCGGCCTGAAGGGTCTGAGCGATTAAAAGGCTGATCGCTAGCAGGCATTCTTATGAGCCCCAGCGCTGAAGCACCAAGCGAATAGATCCATCCTGGTTGTCAACCTGTTCAGCAACCTGAAAGCCTTGATTGCTCGATTCATTCAAGACCGTGTGATACGCATAGCGCTGCGTCACCTGGTTCAAAAAGCCGTCTACTGATAAAGGCTGCTGCCAGTACTGCAAATCAGCAACCAGCTCGTAATCACCAGTTTCCAAGCTGCGCTTAAAGCCCAAATCGTAACCATTGCCCTGCTCAATGACGACCTCAGCCGTCTCAGTTTTTCCCTGATAACCCCTGACAGTCTTGGGGCCTAGCTGCCAAGAGATACCGGCATCATCTAGAGCTAGCTGCAAGGAGGAAAGATTGCGGAGCTTAGTTTTGATCTGGCTGAAGTGAGACATGATTCGACACCGGGCTAATAAAGGTAACAAAAACGATGGGCAAACGAACGATGGGCAAACGATAAGTGAAATAGCACGCGCAGATTACCAATCAGAAGTGGTCGCCATACTAGAAACTTGACTAGCGACCGAGCTAGTAGCTTGAGCGTAGTATTCAGCCGTAGGTTCTTGCGCCATGACCTCACCGAGCTGCGCTTCGATAGCGGCTGTCACCTCAGCGCAAGTTGCGCCAACGATGCCGGTCACCACTTCTTTTACTCGGCCATCGGGATAGATTAAAAACTCAAGCGTTTCCATAAATCAACCGCTAATCAGCTAATGCTTGCCATCATCTAAAAAAACTGTAGCGCTAGAGCCCTGATCATCACGCAAGAATCAAAGCTTTTGACGCTTCGAGCGGGTAAAGCCCAATAGAAGATCGCTAGCAGTGAGTTTGAATCTAGACCACAATTTTTCCTAATCGTAGTCAATGTACTTGAAATTAACTAGGGATATCGCATCAAAACTTCATATTTATTTGTAATCGTGGCAGCAACTACCCTTAAAAATATGAATTTATGCAAACTTCAGTCTTCTCATTAAAGATACAGATTCCCTCAAACAAACTCCATAAGCCTTTAGCAGTATTTCAAAAGCGGGCGGTGAGTACGCGGTATACTGACGCTCTAAAGGCAACTGTGATGGCGTCCCCCTATTTCGATTTTGAACAGGATTTTGTCGGCTCTTTGCGCTGCATTCCGATGGTCGTAAGGCACCATCTGGATAGCTGTGGGGTCAAGCTCAAGCTAGAGCATTGGAATCAGCTGAGCCCAGCCGAGCGTCTAGATTTGGTCGCATGGCCCTCGAATACGGCTGCTGCGGCTGACGCGTACCGCACCCGATTGCAGCAACTGCTGGCTGAGCGCACAGGTGCGCCTGCTAAAACATTAGAGATTTCTCCGCATCCACCTTGGCAAGATCTCTCTACGATTCCGGTGCAGGTGATAGAAAAGTTTCACGCATATCAGGTGCCGCTGTCGCTGGCTCAGTGGGCTGCACTCACAGAGCTACAGCGGTTTGCCTTGATTAAACTGAGTCGCTCTAGCCACGAAAACAATAACTTTATGCCCGCCGTTCAAGAATTTGGACTGGCCGACTCTGCTTAGCGAACAAGCAGCCGATTTGCTGGCTATGTAACTATATTTTTTAGCAGTTTTTTTAACGGCTTTGCTAACAGCCTTTTTAACGGATTAATTGATTCATGTATGCGATTGATTTTGGCACGAGCAATACGGTGATCGCTCGCTGGAACGCGGCTACGCAAACGGCAGAAACTGTCTCTCTCCCAGCAATGTCAGCTCAAATGAAGGGCAATCCACCGCTGGTGCCGAGCTTGCTTTACGTGGAGAAAGCGGCGGTGGGCGCAGAGATGGCGACGACGATTGTGGGTCAAGCAGTGCGCGATCGCGGCCTAGATGTGAGCGGCAATCCCCGATTTTTTCGCAATTTTAAGCGGGGTATTGGCACTCCGATGCAGGGATTTATGCCTGAGCTAGAAGGTCAGGTGCTTTCGTTTGAGCAAATCGGTAGCTGGTTTTTGCAGCAAATCATTGCTCAGCTTAAGGCGCAAGATCCAGACTTTACATCACTGGTTTTAACCGTGCCCGTCGATAGCTTTGAAGCTTACCGTTTGTGGTTGGCTGAGGTTTCTCAGGCGTTAGATATTGAGCAAGTGCGCCTGCTAGATGAGCCGACCGCTGCTGCGTTGGGCTATGCACTGAGTTCAGAGGCGCGCAATTTACTCGTGGTGGATTTTGGTGGCGGCACGCTTGACTTTTCGCTGGTGCAGCCTACGTTTATCGCTGATAAGCCGGTCGGTTTTTTGCTGAAGTGGGGGTCGCGGCCGTTATCTGGGCGTCAATCTGGGCGTCAATCTGGCAAAACTTCTGGCACGACCGTTCGAGTGATTGCCAAAGGCGGGGAGAATTTGGGCGGCGCAGATATTGATCGCTGGATAGTCGAGCATTTTGCGCAAACCCAAGGCTTGCCAGTGACTGCGGTGACGCTGCGGCTAGCAGAGAAGCTTAAAATTACGCTTTCTGGTACGGTTTCAGCAACGGAGGCTTACTTTGATGAGGAAACGCTCGATAGCTACGAACTAGCGTTAGATCGCGATCGCTTTCATCAAATTCTAACTGACCAAGGCTTTTTCATCCGCTTAGACAATAGGCTCGATCAGGTGCTTCAGCAGGCGCAGCGACAAAACATTACCCGTGAAGCCATCGACGCGGTGCTGCTAGTGGGGGGCAGTGCGCAAATTCCGGCGGTGAAAGAGTGGGCCGCAGGTCATTTTTCCCTGGATAAAATTCGCAGCGATCGCCCTTTTGAAGCCGTCGCTCACGGCGCACTGAGCCTCCAAACGACTCAGCTTCAAGACTTTCTCTATCACAGCTACGGCATCCGCTACTGGAACCGCCGCAATCAGGCTCACAGCTGGCATCCGATTATTCCACAGGGGCAACCTTACCCTACTTCAGAGCCGATTGAGCTATTGCTAGGCGCTTCTATCGAAAAGCAGCCCAGCATTGAGCTAGTGCTCGGTGAGTTAGCAGAGCAGTCAACAGCTACTGAAGTTTATTTTGAAGGCGATCAGCTGGTGACTCGCGCTGCCGGAAATCGCCTCGGCTTAGCATCACCGCAAGCCGTGCAGGCGCTGAATGATCGAGACGGGGCACGAACGATTGCCAAGCTGATACCGCTCGGTTTTCCGGGCAGCGATCGCATTCAAGTCCGCTTCAGCATCGACGAAAACCGTTTTTTGAGAATGAGCGTTGAAGATTTACTCACCTCAGAAACGCTGATGACCAACCAAGTCGTTGTTCAGCTTAGCTAACGTCTAGATTAGACCTTGCATCAGGCTTCTCAGTCGGTTGAGCCTTACAGTCTGCCGTCTAAGTTTCCCTCCGTGGCTTCTTTCAAACCACCTTCTTGATTTTGAGAGTCTGCATTATCCAGCAGCTCTTGACTCGCTCTTGACGAATTTGCTTCTAGGCGCATGACAATGAAGATCTGAGTTCCTATCAGCACAATCAAAAACAAAATGCCGGAGATAATAAAGCTCAGCTTTTGAGATGGAATGCTTTGGCCTAGAGAATAAAGGGCTAGAGCAAATATTGCCGATACAAAGATTTTGGAAGCCAGCAGCATCGAAAAGGCTGACCAGCACAAAGCGACTAAGATCGCCGTGAAGTTGAAAGCCAGCAATAGCCAATTGATACGCTTAGCATAGACAGCTTTAACTCTTGCCGGAGAGCCTGCAAAGGGTAAAACAGATGGATTGCTAAAAATACTCAAGCAATCGAGCAGCAAGCAAATAAAGGTAGGCAGCGCGCAAATCAAGAAGATAAACCATGAAGACGGCAGCAGTAAGCTGCTATTTGCAGTCGCAGACGAGCTTACTTCTCCCACTGCGCGGCTGAACAGTAGCCCCATCACCACGGAGACGATAGCTAGAAACACATCGACGCTTAGCGTCTGCCAAATGATCCGAGTCAAGCTGCGAGGCTGAGAAATAGAGGATGTAAAGGGCGTAGTGGGATTATCTTTAGCGTTAGCCGTGACATTTACGGGAGAAGAAGTTGTATATCTCATAGATGTGAAAGCCTGTTGCCAATGTATGGCTGCATGATTTTAGTTTTTACCCAGATTAAGTACACTCAATGCAAACTTAGATTAAAGTATCAAGCCCTCAGCAAATTTATCAGGATGAAGCCGCAAGTTCATCAAGAATATATGTTCTTCTGCGCGAATACCCGGTAATCCTCGTCATTGGTTGGTAACTTCAGTAATTACACGGAGCTGGGTTAGGCGGACGAGGTCGCGGTGCGCTCAAAGTTCTACACTATACAAGCTGAGCTGAACCAAAAGCTGAGTTGAGCCCAAAGCTGAGTTAAATTGTTTTAATTAAACCAGCCCAGTCAGTCTCAGGGCTGAGGTGCTTTTGCCCGTACCACCGGTTTGCCCTGTTTGTTCGTTTTTTTGAGAGCGTAGTCCCCGTGAGCCCAGCCTACATCCCTTCTAATTTTGAGCTTAAGCGAGAAAACAACAGCGCTACAGCTAGCAACTCGGCTGATAGCTCAAAAATGGATTCTACAGCTCTAGCGTCATCTCAGAAGGACAGCAAAAAGCGCTGGATCGTTGAAGATAGCGAAGATCTCTATCGCATTAAGGGGTGGGGCGATCCTTATTTTTCTATCAATGCAGCAGGCAATGTAACGGTGGCTCCTCAGGGCGATCGCGGCGGCTCTTTAGATTTAAAAAAGCTGGTAGAAGGGCTGAAGCAAAGAGATTTTCAGCTGCCTTTACTGATTCGATTTTCAGAGATTTTGGAAGATCGCATAGAGCGCATCAATGCCTGCTTTGCCAAAGCCATCACTCGCTACGGCTACGAAGGCGTCTATCAGGGGGTGTTTCCGGTTAAGTGCAACCAGCAGCGTCACATCGTCGAAGACATCGTGCACTTTGGTAAGCCTTATCAGTTTGGCTTAGAGGCCGGAACGAAGCCGGAGCTGATGATTGCGCTGGCCAGCTTGAATACGCCCGGAGCGCTGATTATTTGCAATGGCTATAAGGACAAGTCGTACATTGAAACGGCGATGCTAGGTCAGCGCCTAGGCCAAAAGGTCATTATCGTACTGGAGCAAATAGAGGAGGTGGAGGTGGCGATCGCAGCTAGTCAGCATCTCGGCATTCAGCCGATTTTGGGCATTCGCGCCAAGCTCGCCGCCAAAGGCTCAGGCCGGTGGGGTGAAAGTGCAGGCGATCGCGCCAAATTTGGCCTCAGCATCCCTGAAATTGTCACCGTCATCGAAAAGCTCAAAGCCGCTGGGATGATCTCCTGCCTACAGCTTTTGCACTTCCATATTGGCTCTCAGGTATCGGCCATTAGCGTGATTAAAGAAGCCATGCGAGAAGCCTGCCAGATCTATGTAGAGCTAGTCAGCTTAGGCGCACCGATGGGCTACCTCGATGTCGGCGGCGGCCTTGGCGTCGATTATGACGGCTCTAAAACCAGCTCTCAAGACTCTAAAAACTACAGCGTGCAAAACTACGCCAACGATGTAGTCGCTCATGTTAAAGATGCCTGCACCGACCGAGCCATTCCGATGCCGACGCTGGTAAGTGAAAGCGGTCGAGCGGTTTCATCGCATCAATCTGTTTTGATATTTGATGTGCTGGGCACGAGCGAGGCCATTGCCAGCCAGCCGACGCCTTACCAAGAAGGCGAACATAATCTCATTCGGGAGCTGTGGGATGTGTACAGCTCCGTCAACGCCGAAAATTATCAAGAAGCTTTTAACGACGCTGTGCAGTTTAAGCAGGAGGCAGGCAGTCTGTTTAACTTGAGCTATTTGCGCTTGGGTGAGCGGGCGCGGGTAGAGCGGCTGTATTGGGCCTGCTGCCAAAAAATTACGACACTGCTGCGCCAGCAAGACAACGTGCCTGAGGAGCTAGAGCATCTGGAAAAAAGCATGGCCTCTATCTACTACATGAATCTATCTATTTTTCAATCAGCGCTGGATAGCTGGGCGATTGATCAGCTCTTTCCGGTGATGCCGATTCATCGGCTCAATGAAGAACCCACTCAGCGGGCCACTTTGGCAGATTTGACCTGTGACAGCGATGGTAAAATTGTCCGCTTCATCGGCCCCAAAGGCGCAAAGGACGTGCTAGAGCTGCATTCTCTAAACTCGAATGAAGCCTATTACTTGGGTATGTTTTTGGTCGGCTCTTACCAAGAAACGCTGGGCAATTTGCACAATCTTTTTGGCAATATCAATACGGTGCATGTGCAGCTAGCTTCTAAGGCTAAAACGCATCAGGGCTACACAATTGAGCATGTGGTCAGGGGCAATACAACAGACGAAGTGCTCAAGCAGGTGCAGTACGATCCTGAACAGATGATCGAACAAATTCGCCGTCGCTCTGAGCTAGCTTTGCAAGCCGGACAAATTACCATCGAAGAAGCCCGTAAGCTCATGGCAAATTATAAGAGCGCGATGGACTGCTATACGTATTTGGCAGAATCTTAGCGAAACCTACTATGCCAAGTTTTCATCGCAAGACTAACAATTCCGGTCGGGGAAATCGTCATACTAGGGCTTAAGAAAGGTTGATATTGAGATAGTGACCGCTCGTATCTAAAGCTTTTCATTAGCTCGATGCATTTAGGAAAATACCAGGGGCTTCCAGATTTGTAACCATTACGTCCATACATCATGCCTCTGACATTCTGCTTCTCAAGATCGAAATTCATTTGCATGATAATGACGTGCGGATTATTGTCAGGATCTGGTAGCCACAGAAAATAGCTGATTTTTTGGCTGGTTATAATACCCCTATTTGTATTCTTTTTCAGCTCACAACAAGGCTTAGACTTTCCGCGCCCATAAATAATTCGGGTTGGCTCGATTATTTCCTTCATCCGAGGATCAAAGCCTAGTAATTGTTTTCGTAACTGCAATACTCATTCATGCTCAATGTCGCTGCTGTCGCTTAACCAATTCAATAGCTTTCGTGGGGGCTCTGAAATCTGAATTTCAGGTCGAGAAACATCCTCGTCTTTTTGCAACGGCAGAGTACAAAGGTCATGACCAGCAGCATCCCTCATAAGGAGGCTAATCCCACTTGAGGAGGATTCCAAGCTAAAGGTCATTAGCTCCACTTCAAGCCTGCTATGTTTGCAATCTGTGAAGCTATCTGCATGAAAGCTAGGCGCAAGCGCGACTAATCTAGGGGAAGCAACATCTACATCGAAAGGAAAAGTTTCTGCCGTCGCGATCGCCTCGTAGTAGCGGACTAGCTGCTGCACGACGTAGCGGTCTTCTGTATTTTTCAGCTCCACAATCACCAGCCGATTGAAGTTGTCAACGGCTATGATGTCGCAGAATTTACCGCTAATGCAAAACTGCCGACTGACAGGCTTGAGGTTCATCAGCTCAGGCAAATAACGCCAGACAACTTCTTCAAGGTTCGATTCAGTCGCAAATTGCCAGGTTTGACCTGACTTGATAAATGTCATCGCAATAGGAAATGAAGGTAGTACAGTCTGCCCGTTCCCGACTGTTGTATAGACGAGGTTATGGACTTTATTTTTCAGATGCCTAATCAAGTAATTATCTGAGAAACCAACCGAACTGACGCTACACATAGCGCTTTCATTCTATCGAACCATTAAGAAGAACGAACAAACTAAGAGGTACTAGGCTGACCCTCAAAATATTAAGCAATCGTCACCTCATCAGACAAATACACATCTTGAACAAGATGAAACAGCTTAACGCCTTCTTTAAACTCTCTTTGAAAAGCCTTGCGGCCCGAAATCAGCCCGCAGCCACCGGCCCTTTTATTGATCACCGCTGTGCGAATGGCCTCGGCAAAATCGTTCTTTCCCGATGAACCACCCGAATTAATCAAACCGGCTCTTCCGGCGTAGCAGTTCAGCACCTGATAGCGGGCCAGATCAATCGGGTGATCGCTCGTTAGGTTTGAGTACACCAGATCATCGGTGCGTCCGTAAGACTTACCAATCGCATCAGAAACCGCCTTGTAGCCGCCGTTATTCTCCGGCAGCTTTTGCTTGATGATATCGGCCTCAATCGTGACCCCTATGTGGTTGGCTTGCCCGGTCAGATCAGCCGCCAAATGGTAGTCTTTATCTTGCTTGAACACGTCATTGCGCAAATAGCACCACAAAATAGTCGCCATGCCTAGCTCATGGGCCCGCGCAAACGCTTGACTCACTTCTTGAATTTGCCGGGTAGATTCTTCAGAGCCAAAGTAAATAGTCGCACCGACTGCCACTGCGCCTAAGTTCCAAGCCTGCTCGACCGAGCCATACATCACCTGGTCGTATTGCTTGGGATAGCTCAATAGCTCGTTGTGGTTGAGCTTGACGATGAAAGGAATTTTGTGGGCGTATTTGCGCGAGGTCATACCCAAAACACCGAGCGTAGTGGCTACTGCGTTACAGCCGCCCGCTATAGCCAAGCTCACGATATTTTCAGGGTCAAAATAAATGGGATTGGGCGCAAAAGAAGCGGCGGCTGAATGCTCTATGCCTTGATCAACCGGCAGGATAGATAGATAGCCAGTGTTGGCCAAGCGGCCTGTGCTATAGAGCTGCTGAAGGCTGCGCAGCACTTGAGGTGAGCGATCGCTCTGCGAAAAAATCCGATTCACCCAGTCTGGGCCCGGCAAATGAAGCTGACCTTTATCAACTTTAGCGCTGTAGCCTAATAGGCTATCCGCCTCATTCCCTAGCCAATCGCCAATAGACTGGGTTGAACCAGACTTAATCGATGCCATTACCATCACAAAGATCTCCTTCAAAATTTTTGTTTAGGTTAGCGCGAACTCCATAATAAATTCACCCCCCTGAAGACCAGTTCTGAGCCATCTATAGCGAGGAACTGAAGAGAGGAACTGACTCTACGTCACTACCATTTTTTGTAGGGCAAAAACTTACCACACATAATGACTTTGACGCGATCGCCCTTAGGATCTTCTTCTTTTTCAACATCAATAGAAAAGTCAATAGCGCTCATGATGCCATCCCCAAACTTTTCATGAATCACAGCTTTGATGGGCATTCCGTACACCTGCATAATTTCGTAGAAACGGTAGATCAGCGGGTCGGTCGGCACGAGCGGATCGAGTCCTCCTTTGAGCGGGCACTCGGTTAACGCCTCAGCAATATCTGGCCCAAGCCCAAGCATTTCCACCATTTTGCTAGCTTCTTCACTAGAAGCACTGGCCTGACGGTAGAAAACAGAGGCAATCCATACTTCGTCATAGCCTAGCTTGGCTTCCAAATCAGCAAAGCTCAAGCCTTTCTCTTTTTTGGCAGAAAGTAGCTTTGTCGTAATTTCTGGCGTTTTCATGAGATCAATCCCTTCTAAAATTGAGTAATTACGTTGTGAGATCTATTAGGTTCGGGTGAAACAGCAGCTAGCGAATGCGAGATTCTTCTACCGCGCGAGTCTCCCGAAACAGATGGCGCTCCATCTCGGTTTTGAGCGAGTGGTAGGCCGGATGCTGGTCGATGGTTTCGCGATCGCGAGGGCGCGGAAAAGGCACTTCTAAAATTTCATTGACCCGCGCAGCAGGCCCCCGCGTCATCATCACAATCCGATCTGACAACAGCAGTGCCTCTTCGATGCTATGGGTAATCATAATCACCGTTTTCCGCTGCTGCTCCCAAATTCGCTCAACTTCGCTTTGCAAAAATCCTCTTGTCAAGGCATCTAACGCCCCGAAAGGCTCATCCATCAGCAAAATTTGAGGATTGATTGCCAGCGCGCGGGCAATGCCTACCCGCTGCCGCATACCGCCTGAGAGTTCGTGAGGATGTTTCTTTTCGGCTCCGACTAGCCCAACTAGCTGAATGTTTTCCTTAATGCTTCGCGCGATGAGCTTAGGCGACAGCTTGGGGTAAACAGTTTCTACGGCAAAGCGAAGGTTTTCTTCAACACTCATCCAGGGCATTAGGGCATAGTTTTGAAACACCATCCCTCTATCCGGCCCCGGCCCTGTGATCGGGTGATTGTTGAGCAAGATTTCGCCACTGCTAATCTCAGAAAGTCCGGCAATCATATTCAGCAGCGTAGACTTACCACAGCCAGAAGGCCCAATAATGGAGACAAAGGTATTTGGCTCAATGTCCAAGCTAATCTCTTCAATGGCCGTAAAGTCACGAGTTGTTTTGCGCGATAGCTTGCTAAAGAGATCGCGCTTACCTGCAAAGACCTTGGTAACGTTGCGGATAGAAAGCTGCGCTAACGGCGCTATAGGGTCTGAAGGCTCAGTACTGCTACTCGCTAGCTGACCGGTTGAATGATAGACAGAATCAACAGATGCAAGATTCATGCTTTACGACCAAATGCAACAAATTTTTCAAGCGCGGCAAACAGGCTATCTAGAATGAGGCCCACCAAACCAATGATGAAAATACCCACCAAAATATTTGGGATATAGAGGTTGTTCCACTCATTCCAAATAAAGTAGCCTAGCCCTGTTCCTAACAGCATTTCAGCCGCCACAATCACCAGCCAAGAGATCCCCATGCTAATCCGCAGGCCAGAGACAATATTTGGCAGCGCTGCCGGAATGATGATTTTGAACACGGTTCGTAGCCTAGATGCGCCCAGCGTTTTAGAAACATCTAGATACTCCGGATTAACATTGGCGACTCCAAACGCTGTATTGGTAAGCGTAGGCCAGATACTAGAGATCAAGATGATGAATATCCCCGTCAGCTCAGAGTCTCTAAAGATGTAAAGACCTAGCGGCAGCCAGGCCAAGGGAGACACTGGCTTCAAAAGCTGTACATAGGGATTAAAGGCTTTATAGGCAACCGGAGAGATGCCGATAAAGATGCCTAAAGGGACGGCAATGATAGATGCTAGGGTATAGCCAATCGCAACGCGACGCAGACTAATGAGCAAATTCCAGCCAATGCCTAAGTCATTTGGCCCATTGTCAAAGAACGGATGGGTTGACCACCACCATAGCTCTTGCAGTGTTTTAGATGCGGTTGGCATCCCTTTAGCAAACCACTTCATATTTGCCCCTAGCTCCCAAAACGCTAGAAACAGCGCCAGCGAGATCACAAATAGTCCGATTGCCTGGGCATTTTCGTGACGCCAGAAAGGTTCACTATCTGGCTTTTTAGCTTCGCCTAAAGCTGGATTACTGATTGTCATATATTTTTTGCGTCAGTGAGCTTGACCATGATTTGAGAACTTCTTTTAGAGAGCTTCTTTTGGAGAGCTTCAGCGACCTTAAACACCGTACTGATCGATTTGTTCTTTGATATATTCACCGGGTTTTTCAGGATCAAAGGTATCAAACTCAAGCTTTTCTGTCCGGTACACCTCGGAAGGTGGATTTAAGCCGACTTTTTCGGCCAGTTCTCGCGCCAAGTCGCTCAGAAACACCTTTTCACCCACTTCGTTATAGCTATCGTCAGTAATTTCTTGGGCTGCTTTACCATCGCCTTGTAAGTCCCATCGAACTAGCTGAGAAGAAATCCAATTGGCAAAACTCTGCCAGGGGTAGGGGTCAAAATCAATGCGATCAGGCACATCTAATGTGTTGCCCAAACCATCTTCAAATTTACCAGTTAAGACAGCTTCGACGACTTCAACTGGCTGATTGAGAAACGCGCGCTCAGAGATAGCTGCTGCAATTTCTGGGCGGTTGGCCGGATTACTGGCATAGCCTGCTGCTTCGATGATGGACTTGTTAAGGGCTCTGAAGGTATTGGGATTAGCGTCTATCCACTGGTCGCTGGCCGCAAAGGCGCAGCAGGGATGACCGGGCCAGATGTCTTTAGTGAGCTTAAAGATAAATCCAGCGTCTTCGTAGACAGCTCTCTGGTTAAAAGGATCGGGCATAAGATAGGCGTCAATATCTCCGGCGATTAGCTGGGCGATGCTATCTGGCGGGGGAACCGGGCGAATTTTGACATCGACATCTGGATCGATACCGCCAGTTGCCAAATAGTAACGCAGCAGTAGATTGTGCATGGAATAGGGGAAAGGAACGCCCATTGTGAAGCCTTTGAAGTCGGCGGGGCCGTTAACTTGTCCTTTATATTTATTGGCAATCGTGATGGCTTGGCCGTTGATGTTCTCCACACTGGCAAGCTTGACTCCAAAAGCGCCCGATCCGAGTCCTAGCGTCATCGCAATCGGCATCGGGGCTAGCATGTGATAGGCGTCGAGTTCTCCAGCGATCGCGGAATCTCTCACCGCTCCCCAACTCGGCATTTTCACCACTTCAGCATTAAACCCATACTTTTTGTAAAAGCCTAAAGGCTCAGACATAATAATGGGCGTCGCGCAGGTAATGGGGATAAACCCAATTTTTAAATCTGTTTTCTCCAGGTTAGAAACATCTACCGCAGCCGCCTCGTCAGACACTGCTGCACCCGGCGCTTCTGGCTTAGCACAGTTAGTCAATGTCACCATTGCCGCACCGATTGCCAAGTTCCTCAAAAACTCTCGGCGAGTCGCATTGCTGCCACGGATGGTGTCAGCAAAGAACAGACCGGCTTGGGGCCCAAAGGCGGCGGCAAACGCATTTTCAATACCACCTGCCTGCTGAGCTAGCGCTAATACAAGCTTTTCTCGCTTGGGATCACCCTTACCGGCAGCTTTGAGCAGCAGGGCTTTACGGAGTTCAAAGGTATTCACCTTATCTGCCGCTTTGAACTGAGACGCTTTATAAAGTCCCATTTTTGCCAGATCGCTGACCATATCTACCGGATCGGCAGGCATGGTTTGTAGAAACTCCCAGTGGTCAGCGGAAAAATGAGTGCCGCCACAAACACCACAGGCTGAACCGTAGTTCGATGCGGGGCTAGCGAGGAGATTAGCGCGGTCTCGACTGAGACTGTGCAGCTTTTGCTGGGTGTAGGCTGAGGTTGAAACCATAGATTTATTCGCTTGAGTCATGCGAAGGGTTAGCGCTTAAGCTGTTGCTTTCTAACTGATATCTCTAATTTATATAGGTAAAAAGAAGGAAAGACATAGGACTATATGTCGAATAAAATAGGACTTTTTCACGCTCTCTTTAGCAAGATGAGCCTATTTGGTTGCCGTTGTTACACAAGTGAGATCATTTTGTTGTGGTTGATACCGATGAGACTTTGCAATCACTGCGCCATGCTTTAGGAGTTGTGCCATGCAGCTGGCGGAACTGACGAATGAAATACCCAGCATCGGTGTAGCCAGTCTCTTCAGCAATCTGCCTAACAGACTGAGCGGTGCTTCTTAGCATTTGACGCGCTTGGGCCATGCGCCGCTCGGTAATCCATTTTTTGACTGTTTTTCCTGTATGGCTCTGAGAGAGGTTGGTTAAATAAGCCGGAGAATAGCCAGCGGCGGGGGCAACATCGTCTAGATGAATTGACTGCTGGTAGTGAGCATCAATGAACTGAAAGACAGGCGTTAGCTTTGGGCAGTTGGGAAAGATGCTCGCGACAGTATCCGATGCTGGCGGGCGGGTTCTATGGCGTTGAAGTTCTTGAGTGCGCTGGAGTCGGATTGCGATCGCATCCAAAAACTGCTCAATCGTGCAGGGCTTGGTCAAGTAGTCATCTGCGCCTAACGCCATCCCGCGACGCAGATCTGCCATTGTCACTTTCGCCGTTAAAAAAATGAAAGGAATCGGCAACAGGGCTTTTTGCCTAAGCAGGCTCAGAACGCCATAGCCGTCCATATTTGGCATCATGATGTCGCAGACAATCAGATCAGGTTGATACTGAACGGCTAGCTCAACGCCAGCTTCACCATTTTTGGCACCAATGGCGGTAAACTTTTCAAAGGTCAAACATCTTAGAAAGATATCTCTGGTTTCGTCCTCATCCTCGATAACAAGAATTTTTGCGACCATTGCTTCTAACGACCATGTTTTTAGACAGACAAGATACAGACAGGCCAGATATAGACAGACAAGATGTATCTCTATCTCCACATCTACAGGATCTCGTCGGTAGCCTGTGGTGTAATTCACTACAGGTCGCTTGATAAGGCGGGGCTCCTTGATCAGCAACTCAAAACCCGATTATTTAGAGCATCGCGAGCTAGAAGTGCTGCGGCGTCAGCATCAGCTTATTCTCAATGCGGTGGGAGAAGGGGTCTATGGACTAGATATGCAGGGCAACGTCACTTTCGTTAACCCTGCTGCCGCCGCGATGATCGACTGGGAGATGAACGATTTAATCGGACAGTCGATGCATAAGGTGCTGCACCATTCTCACTTGGATGGCACCCACTACCAACGCGATCGCTGTCCGATTTATGCAGCGCTTCACGATGGCAGTACTCACCGCGTCACCGACGAGGTTTTTTGGCGAAAGGACGGCACTAGCTTTCCGGTGGAATATATCAGTACACCGATGCGGGATGAGCAGGGTCAGGTGATTGGAGCGGTCGTCACCTTTCAAGATATTACTCAGCGCAAGTGGGTAGAGTCTGTTTTGCACCAGACTAACGAAGACTTGGAGATGAAGGTGCGATCGCGCGCAGCCGAGCTATACACCGCTAACGAACATTTACAGGCGCTAAGCGCGGTGAAATCTCGCTTAGTTTCGATGGTCTGTCACGAATTTCGCAATCCGCTGAACAACATTGCCCTATCCGTATCGTCTCTAGATCGATACGACCAGCAAATGTCTCCCCTGCAAAAGCAGCAGTATCTATTGGGCATTGCGGCTAATGTTGAGCGGATGACCCAGATGATTGACGATATCTTAGTGTTGGGTAAAGTGGAAGCCAAGCGACTGATCTTGAGCCCACAGCCTATTGACTTAGTAAACTTCTGTCAGGAACTGCTGCTAGAAGTTCCGCCTAATCAGAGGCAACTACAATTTACCGGCAGATTTAAGACGCTGCTAGCAAAGACTGACCAGACATTGCTGCGCTCTATATTGATTAATATTCTATCGAATGCAATTCGATACAGCGCTGAAGGCGGCGTAGTGCAGCTATCGCTCTATCAGCGCCAAGGCCAAGCCGTATTTAGCATTAAAGACAATGGGCTAGGGATTCCTCCAGAGGATTATCCTCACCTATTTGAGCCCTTTCATCGCGGCAAGAATGTCAGCAATATTCCAGGATCGGGGCTAGGGCTAAGCATTGTCAAACAGTTTGTAGATTTACAGAAAGGGGATATCAAAGTGGAAAGCAAGCTAGGTGTGGGGACAACATTTCGAGTTAGGCTCCCCTTGTTACTTCAAAGCTGAGGAAAAAGCTAAGGAAGCAAAACTTCATAGGAAAGTTCTATTTTTTTCAAAAGATTGTCCTACGAGGTTAGCCACTTTGCCTGCGTACAATAGAACCTAACACTTTTTGTTTGAGAACGATTGCCGATGTCATCTCTAAAATTAGTCCCGCCATTTACGTATGAGACTGCTGTTCAAAAGGTGTGGATGGCAGAGAATGCTTGGAATAGCAGAGATCCGCAGCGGGTTTCGATGGCTTATTCTGAAGATAGTCACTGGCGAAATCGAGCTGAGGTGTTTCAGGGTAGAGAGACGATTCGAGAGTTTTTGAAGCGCAAGTGGGATAAAGAGTTAGACTATCGGCTGGCTAAGGAACTGTGGGCATTTGGCGAAAGTCGAATTGCTGTCCGTTTTCAATATGAGTGGCACGATGATTCGGGGCAGTGGTACCGCGCCTACGGCAATGAAAATTGGCAGTTTAATGCAGAAGGCTTAATGCAGCGCCGGGAGGCTAGTATCAATGACATGCCTATCCAAGAGGCAGAACGTCGCTTTCACTGGTCTGCTCCTGGCCCCCGACCCGATGAGCATCCAGGACTAATCAATTCTCCGGTTTGATTTTGTCCTCGGCAAAATGTCGTTTTTTCAGGAATGACGCTGACGGATGCCTTCCAGTAATCGGTGTAGACGCTTACCCCACCTAGCTATGCGTTCTTTGATATCTCGTGGCGTCGCTTCTGGGGTGAGGGTGTGAAAGTTAGCAAGGGGAATTGGGGAAAGTGAAGAATCCCTTACATGAGTCAGGGTCATTTCATTCTAGATTCAGGCAATGAATTTGTAGAGTTGCAGTCATTGTAAAAACAAGTAGAAGCATTCTATCGTTCAGGCGATGCGAACTGATCGTTGAGGCTTCAGAAGAGATTGCTTCCGGTAATTTGAGTGCTGCAAGATACCTCTTGTCAGCTCCGTAAGGGCATTTGCGAAGAAGTCGGCTATTCTATTGAAGAATTATTAATGTGCCTATGACTGAGCAATTTTTTGAGCAGCCCATTCTCAACTCGTCTTATGAGTATCTAGCACTTCATTGGGAACTAGATGAGGATGGTCAGCCGACGAATAAGCTGATTGAATCCAGGCGACCTTCTAAGTTTTTGACGCCGATTCCTAAGCCGAAAAAGCGGCGAAAGGCTCAAGATGATATGCAGCAGGCGCTTCCTCTTTTCGATACGGAGGGAATTTCTGACGAGTCGCAGGCTTACGACCTATCACTGTTTATTAATAGCGTGAGAGAGAAGGTGAATGCTTGGCGGCAGTTGCCTAATCCGGCTGATTGGAAGGTAACGCCTGAGACGGCGCGGCTGCTTCAGCATTGGCGGCATTATCAGTTTCAGTCGCTGCGGCCTTTCTTTTGTCAGGTGGAGGCGGCGGAAACGGCGATTTGGCTGGCGGAGGTTGCGCC
>JBGTIK010000062.1:0-28960 GCA_041745715.1 Phormidesmis sp. | reverse complement strand
GGCGATATGAAAGTAGGTGCGATATTCCCGCCAATATTCGAGGGCAACCAGGATTTGGTTCTTAATCGATAACTGGGCAGGTCGTCCAGGATAGCGAGACAAGGGGGCTTGTAGTCCGGTGACCATGCGCTTGAAGGTCGCTCGTTGGACGCCGAATCGGCGCTTGAACTGGCGGTCGTTCAGGGTTTGGGTGGTTTTGTAGTTCATCGGCCTATGTGGGCAGCAGTGAACCAAAGCCTATCAGGCTACCATGAAATCTATTATGCAAGAGGTCTATTGTCTTCGTCAATACTCTTTCCTGTTTCAATAATTTTCTTCAGAGTCGGACAAAGATCGAGATATGATAGTTCCATAATTAGACCTCTTGCATAAATATTATGTGCTAGAGTAACGCCCCTCGTTCTTCGGTCTAACAGGGGACGAGCGAGCGTTCATGGTTGTAGAGCGCTGCTATCAGGTTGAACCGGAGGCCATAGCGTCGTCGCCGATTGCGATAGCGCTGGGCTAAAATTTTGAAGATCTTGAGCCGTCGATTCACATGCTCAATACAAACACGTTCGCTCCCAAGCGCGCGATTGTACTCACGGGCTGACTCGGATAGTTCCCCATCTTTAGGCTTTTTCTGGGGGATGAAACTGTTTGCATGATAGCGAGCAATGCCTTGGTATCCGCTGTCTTCCAAGCTCTTTGTCTCAGGATTAAAGTGAACCCCCGAGACTTTGAATAGGTTGAAGTCATGGGTACGACCGTGACCAAAATGGAGGCAGATGATATCGAGAGTGGCTTTGTCGATGATGACTTGGCACTTGAGCGTATGAAATTTCTTTTTGCCAGAGTAAAATTTCTTTTGTTTGCGTTTGGGCCGCTCAATCGGCGTTTCGGTCACATCCATTACTACCATTTCATACTGGCCAAAGCCTTTTGCTAGACGGTTTTTGCCGGGAATTCGGAACAATCCCGAAGCCATTAAATCGGTTTCGACTCGATGGACAATGCGACAAATCGTCGATTCTGAGACGGCCCAGTCGGTGGAAATATGAAAGTAGGTGCGATATTCACGCCAATACTCTAGCGCCACTAAAGTCTGGTTCTCAACCGATAGCTTGTGTGGACGACCCCGCATTCTTTCCAGCGGCAGTTGAGGGCTCAGACCTTTAATCATGCGCTTAAAGGTCGCTCTCTGGACACCGAATCGACGCTTAAACTGGCGATGACTGAGGGCTTGGCTGGCTTCGTAGTTCATCTGTCTGTAAGGGAAACAGTAAACTAAAGCTTGCCAGACTACCATGAATCCTATTATGCAAGAGGTCTATTAATACCTGAGTGTGACACTTCAAAGGGCGGAATGTGGGTTCTAAAATATCCTTTTGATATTGTTTTTCGAGCAGCAGCTCTTGAAAAAGTTGAGCATTTTCAAGAGCAATCCCGGCTTGAGTATTGAAAGCTCGCATAAACGATTCATCAATCTGCGTAAACTGCCCTTGAGCTTTATTGATCAGCTGACTGACGCCAATCAGCTTGCCAGCCGAGTTGAACACAGGCATACACAAAATATTCCGGGTGCGGTAGCCGGTTTTGTGATCGGCAGAGACATCGAAGCGAGGATCGCTATAGGCATCAAAAATGTTGAGGGTTTCACCGGTTGCAGCGACATGGCCGACAATCCCTTTGTCGGCAGGCAACCGCAGGTCAATGAGAGATTGACCATCGGCGCTTTGAACCTGTGACCAAAGCTCATTTTGAGCCTCATCAATGAGCCACAGCGTACTCCTATCGGCCTGAATCAGGTTTCTCGCGGCTGCCATCACCGACTGCAAAGTCACTTCTAAATTGAGGCTTTGCTCCATCGAAGAGATGGCTTTGAGCAGGGCGGCGACGCCTTTTTGATTGCGGGCAGCAAGGTAAAACGACTGGCAGCTCTCTAACAAAATGCCAATGGAGGGCGCAAAGTGAGCAAACCGGGCTTCGTCTTTGGCGGAAAAGGGCAAAGAGCCAATTTTGTTGAGCAGTTGAGCTATGGCCACAACTCGCCCGTCACTGCTGACGACTGGCATACACAAAATATTGCGGGTGCGGTAGCCGGTTTGCTGATCCGTCACGGAGCTAAAGCGCTCGTCGGCGTAAGCATCGGGAATATTTAGCCCTTCGGCCGTGGTAGCTACATAGCCAGCAATGCCTTGATTGATCGGTAGCCGAATTTCTAAACTGTCAGCCCCACTCAGACGATCAAGGGCGCGATCGCTGCTCCGTTCTCCCCCTTGTGCCACCTTCGACCACAGCTCTTGGCGCTCTTCATCCACCACGAAAATAGTGGTGCGATCCGCCTGCAAAATCTGGCCTATTTTGAGCGTGAACGTCTCCAATAGCTCATCTAGCATAGGCTCTAGCGATTGATTGTTAATCAAACAATCACTTTGAGAAATTGTTTAAAGTCGCGGGTAGTGCGCTCTAAAAACCGAATGAAATCAGGAATAGACAGATCCTCAACCCGCTCTGCCAACCGGCCATAGCTGTGTTGAGAGAGGGCTGAGAAAACACTGTTTGCCGTTGACTGAGCCATGATTGCTGATTTCTCATCCTCAGAAAGAAAACACCGCGCTTAGCGTTCCCGCTCGCTGCACCTGGCGTTGCTTTGTGCCATCTGTTAAATGCTGTTGGCATCCGAAAGCGTGCCCCCCACATCGGGGTAAGTTATAACACCCGTCAATGACCATACATTGACCTTGAGGAGTTCACCCGTGCGCTTATCTACCTATCAACGCTTCGCTTCAACAATCTCGATGATCGTGGCACTCGCTAGCTGCAAATCACTCCCTCAGTCGCCATCCGCTAATCAGGTAGATTCTATAAAAACAGAGCAAGCAGCCTCTGATCGGACGGCTCAGGGCAATGACAAAACGGACCGCGATCAGCAGGCAACCGGTGCACCCGGCCCCAAAGATACGCCGAAGCCCATTGCGGCGGCCCTTCAGCCCGGACAATACTGCTATCAATCTAGCGATGACGTGGAGGATATCGACATTCGCATCAATATTGATTCAGCAGATAGCGTCATTGGCAATCAGGTGGGGGTGGTTCACGACGAAAAAGCAGCTTACTACACAAGCTACCGCAGCGATTTGAATGGCACTATCGATGGCAGCAATCTCAATTTGGACATTGCGACTTGGATTGAGCACGACAAGCAAAACCAGCAGGAAACTTGGAAGGTGAGCCCAACCGAACTTCGCACTAAGACACATAAGCTGACTGAGGCTAACTGCAAGATTGTCAACAAATCTTTTCAATCTGAAAATGGCTTAGAAGCTGAAGACCTCACGGAAGGCGCGAATCGGGTTAATACTCAAGAGGTCTTTTTTGATGCGGGGAAAAGTAGTACGACAGTGAGTAATTCGGTGGTGCGGGGCGACCTGGATCGCTACTTGATCACCGCTCAAGGCGGACAGCAACTGGATCTTTCTATTACCGCTATCGAAAGTAATGCTGCTTTCGATGTGGTTTCGCCCAGCGGCCTTATTTTAGGCACTGAGCAAAGCAAGCAAAGAATCCTTTTGCCGGATATGGGTGAGTACCAGATTATTGTCGGTGGGACAAGAGGCAATGCGACTTACGATTTGGCGATCGCTATCCAGTAAAGCAACGCCTGTCAGAAAAACAAAAAAACTTCAGCTAGCCAATTTCAGCCAAAAATACTGAAAAGCTAGGCAAGCTCAAAATACCGTTCTCGTACCTATAGTCAAAACAGTCAAAAGACTCAAAAGACTCAAAAGACTCAAAAGACTCAAAAGACCCAACTGAAATTGGCTTAACCCTGCCTTCATAGGCGCTACAGTCAAAGTCACACGCCTCGGTGCCCAAATTAAACACCGCCAAAATAGCCGCCTCCTGACAGCGTCGCTCGAAGGCCAACAGCGGATCGGCAGCTGCTAACAAGCTGAACGAGCCAGCCCCGATCGCAGGCTGCGACTTGCGCCATGCCAGCAAAGTTCGAGTAAAATTCAGCACCGAATGGGTATCCGCTTCTTGTAGATCGACCGTTTTTTCTAAGTGCGCTGCGGGCATCGGCAACCAAGGTCGCTCACTCGAAAATCCGCCCTGATCCGCCGATGCTTGCCAAGGCATCGGCGTACGGCACCCGTCGCGGCCTTTAAACTCTGGCCACAGCCGTAGGCCAAAGGGATCTTGAATCTCTTCAAAGGCAATCTCGGCTTCAGGCAAGCCCAATTCTTCACCCTGATACAGACAAACTGAGCCGCGCAAACACAGCAATAAAACGATTAAAAACTTAGCCTGCTGCACTATGGGCACCGTCTCGCATCGCCAGCGAGAAACCACCCGGATCACATCGTGATTGCTAAACGCCCAGCAAATCCACCCATCGCCCAAATGCGACTCGACCTCACGAATGGTTCGCTTAAGGTGAGCCGCATTCAGCGATTGAGTTAACAAACTAAACGTGTAGACCATATGCAGCCGCTGATTTTTGGCCGTATAGTTGGGGGTCATTTCAATCGCGTGCTTAGCCGTCAGTTCACCCAAGCTAATCGCGCCGTAGCGATCTATCAAGCGTCTAAACTTTTCTAAAAATAGCAGCATTTCAGGCCGCGATTTGTTGTAAATATGCGCCTGCATCCGATAATTGCTAGATTCGGGCGCATACAGCAGCTCTTCGCCTTGATTAGGCGGATTGGAGCGTAGCTGCTGATCGTGAAAGTACCAATTCACCGTATCTAATCGAAAGCCATGCACACCCAAATCCAGCCAAAATTTGGCCACATCTAGCACCGCATCTACCACATCCGGATGGTGAAAATTCAGATCCGGCTGAGCCGTGAGAAAATTGTGCATATAGAACTGACGGCGGCGACTGTCCCATTCCCAAGCGCTGCCGCCAAAAATCGAAAGCCAGTTATTCGGCGGGCAGCCATCAGCCTGCGGATCGGCCCAAACATACCAGTCAGCTTTAGCATTGTTGCGACTAGAACGACTCTCTTGAAACCAAGGATGCTGATCTGACGTATGACTCAAAACTAAGTCGATCATCACCTTCAGGCCCAGCGCATTGGCCTTGCTAACTAAGGTTACAAAGTCATCTAGAGCGCCAAAAATCGGATCCACGCGCTTATAGTCAGACACATCGTAGCCAAAATCTTTCATCGGCGAGAGATAGAAGGGCGATATCCACACCATGTCTGCGCCTAGTCGAGCGACGTACGATAGCTTTTCCGTGATGCCCGCGAGATCGCCAATGCCGTCTTGATTGGCATCGAAAAAGCTGCGCGGATAGATTTGATAAATAACGGCTTCGCGCCACCACTGCGCCTTATCTTTCATGCTGGTATTCTGAATGGGATTGTAGGCGATCGCTCCCATCAGTCACCAATCTCAAACGATCTTAAGCTGGCAAAAGTGATCCCTACGATACAAACAAGATGCCACTTCTTCTCAATTCTGGAAAGGAGGTTCAACCCACCTTGTAATCCCGATTCATCCGATTCACTATCGCTAGCCGTAGCTCGAACCCTACTCTGCTTTGCCAAGGAGACTTTTCATGACTGATCGCCGCTCTCTGCCATTCTCTCGCCGTCAGATCATTCGTGGATTGCTAGCAACCACTGCTTTCGGTGCAGCCACTAAGCTCAGCGGCTGCACCCCAGCAGCTGAAACTGCTGATACCACGGCTGGATCTGCAACGACAGACGCACCTAAGGAGGTTGTAGTCGGCTTCATCTATGTCGGCCCGAAAGATGACTTTGGCTACAACCAAGCCCATGCCGAAGGGGCAAAAGCCATGGCCACTGTACCAGGCATCAAAATCCTTGAAGAAGCCAGTGTTCCAGAAACCTCTGCCGTGCTAGAAACGATGCGCAGCATGATTGAAGTAGACGGGGCAACAGTGCTCTTTCCCACCTCATTTGGCTATTTCGATCCCTACATTTTAGAGATAGCAGAAGAATTTCCTGAGGTGCAATTTTTCCATGCGGGCGGGCTCTACCAAGAGGGCGTAACGCCGAAAAATGTAGGCAGCTACTTTGGCTATATTGACGAGGCTCAGTATGTAGCGGGTATCGTGGCAGCTCACACCTCTAAAACCGGGCAGCTCGGCTTTGTCGCCGCCAAACCGATTCCGCAGGTGCTGCGTAACATCAATAGCTTTACGCTGGGCGCGAAAACAGTCAAACCTGAGATTACGACTCAGGTAATTTTTACCGGTGATTGGGCGCTGCCGGTCAAAGAAGCGGAAGCGACAAACAGCCTGGCCGATCAGGGCATTGATGTGGTGAATTGCCATGTGGATAGCCCCAAAGTGGTGATTGAAACAGCTGAAAAGCGGGGCATTTTTTCATCGGGCTATCATGCCAATCAAGCGCCTTTAGCACCCAAGGGCTATTTGACCGGGGCTGAATGGGACTGGGCCAGCATTTATACCTTTTTAGGAGAGCAAATTACAGCGGGCAAAACCCTGATGGCCGGAGACATTGAGCATATTTTGCGCGGTGGCTTAGCGGATAAGTTTTGTAAGCTTTCGCCCTATGGCCCAGCGGTAAGTGCTGAGGCGAAAACTGATGCGGACGCGGCGAAGGAACAGTTCTTGGCAAAGTCGGTGGTGATTTATAACGGTGAGCTAAAAGACAATAAAGGCGCTAAGATTCTGGCGGCAGGCAACCAGTACGATCAGAAAAATATTGAGCTGGAGAAAATGGATTGGCTGGTAGAAGGCGTTAAAGGTAGCGTTGACGGCTGATGACATCATTTTCTTCGGCTGATTTAGGACGATCTGCCCGGTTAGAGCGCTGGCGGCGAACTTCGGAGGCGATTTTTTTGCCGGTGGCGGCGCTGATGGTGGCGCTCATTTTGTTTGGGGGGTTTTGCGCGATCGCGGGAGCCAATCCTTTTGCCGTCTATGCCTCTATTTATAAAGCCGCGTTTGGCCGCTGGAGCGCTTGGCAAAATACGCTGATTCGCGCCGCGCCGCTGATGCTGACAGCGCTCTGTACGGCCTTGCCCGCCCGACTAGGGCTGGTGATTATCGGCAATGAGGGGGCGCTGGTGGTGGGTGGCTTGGCGGCGATGGGCTTAGGGCTGTCATTAGGCACGGCGCTGCCGCCGGTGATGGTGCAGCTAGCAATGGCGATGGCGGGAATGATTGCAGGCGGGCTGTGGATTATGCTGGCCGGGGCGCTGCGGCACTACCGGGGCGTGAATGAAACGATTAGCAGCTTGCTGTTGAACTATATTGCGATCGCCCTGATGAACCACCTCGTCGAAGGCCCGATGCGAGACCCTACGTTTGTTACTAAGCCGTCTTCAGCCGCGCTCGATCCGGCGAATGTGCTCGGCACGCTAGCCGGTAGCCGGATTCACTACGGCTTGCTCTATGGCGTGGTGGTGTGCGCGATCGCCTACTTTTTGATTCAGCGCACGACCTTTGGCTTTGCAGCTCGCACCGCCGGAGGCAATCTGCGGGCAGCTCGCATGGCCGGACTGCCGGTTGGCAAGCTGACGCTGGCAATTTGCTTTCTGGGCGGATCGGCGGCGGGGCTAGCGGGCATGGTAGAGGTCGCCGCAGTGCAAAAGCGAATTAATGAATCGCTGGTATCTAACTACGGCTATGCGGGCATTTTGGTGGCTTTTGTGTCGCGGCACAATCCGCTGGCGACGGTGCTGGTGGCGATTCTGCTAGGCGGCATTTTGGCCAGTGGCGGGATTTTGCAGCGATCGCACAATCTCCCAGACGCCACCGTCTTAGTCTTCCAAGGCATCGTTTTTCTCTGCGTTTTGTACAGCGAATCGCTGTACGGCAAGCTTCCCTGGTTTCAAGCAACCGCTCAAGAGATCTAAAAAACAATCATGGCAACTGAATCAGTCGGTCTATGGGGCATTCCGCTCGGCATTTTGGCGGGCACCTTACGCGGCAGTGCGCCCTTTTTGTTCGTCAGCCTGGGAGAGTGCATCACCGAAAAAAGCGGCAAAATCAACCTTGGCCTAGAAGGCACGCTGCTGATGGGAGCTATGAGCGCCTATGCGGTTTCCTATCTAAGCCAAGACGCAGTAGGTAGCTTTTGGGCTCCTTGGCTAGGCGTACTGGCAGCGGGGCTAGCGGGCATGAGTTTGGGCGCAATTCACGGCTGGCTTTCGCAACAGCCACGAGTCAACGATGTTGCAACCGGAATTGCGATGATTATTTTAGGCAGCGGGCTGGCCTTTTTTTGGGGTAAGCCCTTTATTCAGCCGCAAGCACCACAGCTGTTTACCTTCGACTGGGGGGCTTGGAGCAGTTCACCGCCGTTGCAGGCCGCGCTGAAGGTAAGTCCGCTGTTTTTGTTGGGAATAGCGATCGCGCCTCTGCTGCAATGGTTTTTTCGCGCGACTCGCTGGGGCCTTTACATTCGAGCGGTCGGCGATAGCCCTCAAGCGGCCCTAGCAATGGGCATTTCAATTTTTAAAGTGCGAATGCTTAGCATTATGGCAGGCAGCTTTTTGGCGGGCATTGGCGGCGCTTGCCTGTCGCTGTACTATCCCGGCGTTTGGACAGAGCGCATCTCTAGCGGGCAAGGGCTGATGGCAGTAGCCTTGGTGATTTTCGCCCGCTGGAACCCGATTCAGTGCCTATGGGCCTCAATGCTCTTTGGCGGCGCTCAGGCAATTGGCCCCGCTTTTCAATCGGTAGGCATTAATTCTTACTATTACTTATTTAACGCTGCGCCCTACATTTTGACCTTAATCATCATGGTTATTACCTGCTCTCCCCAGCAGACGGTAGCCGGTTCACCGGGGGCACTCGGCAAAGACAACTAGCAGCATCGAAAAAATTTTACTCACAATCCTTGTCAGCGCCTATGCCCGACCTTGTGACCACAACTCTCAAACTAGCCGTCAACGGCACGCTGATGAAAGATCTAGCACTCAATCCTAATTTAATCAATGTCGGTGCGACCTTTGAGCGGGAGGCTAAAACCGCGCCCTGCTACCGCATTTGGTCGATTGATGATCGCTATCCGGCGATGGTTAAAGTCAAACAAGGCGGTGTAGCAGTGGCGCTAGAGATCTGGCAGGTGCCTTTGGCAGGACTGGGTATTGTGCTCTCACAAGAGCCGCCGGGACTTGCCATTGGCAAAGTAACGCTGCACGATGGCGAAGAAGTCCTGGGCGTGATTGGTGAACCGCTGACGGTAGAGGGCAAAAAAGAAATTACCCAGCACGGCGGCTGGCGGGCTTATCAAGCAACGCTTTAAGCGCCTATCGCGATAATATCTATCGGCATCTATCGACAGTATCTTTCTCTTTCTTAATCGATCGCACTCTCTCTCTTTTGTTAGAAGCACTCGTATGCGGCTAACAGTACGATAAGCCTGATCGTTCAAGAGATAGATTATTATTTTATGCTAATGCAACTGATTGAAAAATTAACAGCTTCAATGAGTCAACTGCTTAATGGCCTTACCAGCCGCATTGCCGGACTTCAGTCGAGACTACAATCGGTTAATCTACAGCGATTGGTCGCTGTGGCCTTCGTCGGTCTCTTTTTACTCACGACCAGTGTCGACAGCGCCGATCTCCCGTCCAGTACCAAAGCCATGCTTAACGACATGATCGCGCGCGGTGAAAACGGTCGCCCGGTGACCACTGGCCAGTGGCAAGCTGAAAATGAGCAGCTGCAAGGACAGCCCGCTAAGCAAGTCAAGCGGATTGCCAAAGAATCTGCTGATGCCGTTGATGAAATGACCGATATTTATCCTAACAACGCCAAGACTGTGCTGCCCGGAATGAAAGGCGGTCGCCTACCAAAAGATGACCACTAAACTAGTTACCCAGCGTTCACATGCTTGTCAATAATTTTGGCAAGGCCCGGAACGGCAGCGGCGACATCTCGCTTGACCGAGCTGCGTAGCTTTTTATAAGCACTACCGATTAGGCCATCGCTGGCCTTTCGCTCAATTCGAGCATCGGTAGTGCTTAAAATTACATCGGCAGTGTGATCGCTGTTTTTACTCAAGTAAGCTACCGGATCGCCTGATTCTACGCCTTCTGCCCACAGCGGATCGAGCGAGGCAAACACTTCTGGGAGCAGCCGATTAACCGCTCCTGAAACGTAATTGCTACTGAGTCCTTTGACTGCTCCATAAGCAGCTTTGAGCGCCATGCCCGATAGCCCCCCCTTAGCGGCGACCTGCGTATCAATGAGCTGAGTGCAGTCGGCGGCAATGCTGGAGCGCACAGCCGCATCTTGAATTTTATCCGTCAATTTCATATCAAAATTGGTTAATTCGATAGGCCCGCCAATATAGTAAGCGCAAGCAGGCACGCAGCGGATCAAAAACGACTGATCAAAGACGGATAAAATCGTCCTTGCGTTCTAAGGGCGCTTTCGGTAATACACCTTTTGGCCCTCGTTGGGCACATAAATGCACTCTCTGGCTGAACGCCAAAAGCTCTTCCAAATAGAATCTTTTGACTCCCGGAAGTACTCACCCATCACCGGTTTAATGGCCGCTGTCGCCGCTTTAAGATGGTAGTGAGGCATATTCAAAAAGATATGATGAGCAACATGGGTACCAATATTGTGATGAATATTGTTGAAAATACCATAGTCGCGATCAATAGTAGAGACAGCACCTTTCAAAAAGTCCCAGCTATCGTTGCGATACCAGGGGATGTCGGCTTCAGTATGGTGCAAATAAGTCACTAGATCTAGCCATACCACAAACACAAGGTAAGGCATGATGTAAAAGTTGAACAGAAAAAGCGGGCCAGCCGTAAAGCCTACCCAACCTAAAAAGCCAACAAAAAGCAAAATGCAGGCGGTGCTCGTCAGCACATCCCACTTTTCAGAGGCTCTAAATAAAGGACTGCTCGGCAAAAAGTGAGAGCCCTGACGACCGGGCGAACGGAAGAACAGATAAAACGGATAGGCTAGTAAGAACAGACTGAAGCGGATGCCTCTGCCAACAGCGCCCATTTCGTCATAGATATCTTCCGTAATGGGATACCAGCTTTCATCGGTATCGATATTGCCCGTATTGGCATGGTGGGTACGGTGGCTAATCCGCCAGCCGTGATAGGGCACCAAAATCGGCGTGTGGCTCAGGTGGCCAATCAAATTGTTGAGCCATTTATACTTTGAAAAAGAACCGTGGCCGCAGTCATGACCGACCACGAACAATGCCCAAAACATCGTGCCCTGAGCGAACCAGAAAAGCGGAAAGAACCACCCAGAGTTGAGGCTATAGGCCAATGCATAGAGGCCAGCAATCACGCTGATATCGAAAAAAAAGTAGAAGAGCGATCGCTGCGTCGAAGGCTCAAAGCAGTATTTGGGAATTGCATCTTTGAGGTCTTTCAGCGTAAACGGAAGCTCGGACTCTTGAGCAGAATACGAAGCGGGACGAATGGGCCTAGTACTGAGTTGCACGTATTACCTGTTTGATTGACATAACCTTGGCCGCCCCTAAAGGTGTTAACAGTCCAGCGCCTGCTAACACACTAGGTTTTTGCACCCTAGATTCGCTTAGAGGCGTTTTTACAAAGCTTTACAATACTATAATTTTGTATGGCTGTTGACAATTTAATTCGATCTTCAGCATCGCGATTGACCGCAAACGCAGGTAGTTTATCCGCCGGATGATTTTTAGGGCTACCGCCTACCGTGCATTCAGCCAAGGTTCAATGCACGCAGGCGTCTCATTTCGGGGGCTGTTAACGGTTTTGCTGACCGGATATAGCTGCATTGCGTCGGTTTCGTAAGGGCGCAAAAGAGACTGCAAGCGATCGCCCTCCTGCAAACTCGGATCTAGCCACAGGTCATAGTCTTCAGGATGCACGATGACCGGCATTCGGTTGTGAATGGGCTGCATCAGGTCATTGGGCTCGGTGGTCAAAATAGTGCAGGTTTCTAAGTAGCTGCCGTCACCGCTTTCCCAGGCGTCCCAGAGTCCCGCAAATCCGAAGAGCGATCGCGTTTTGAGCTGAATATAGTAAGGCTGCTTTGGCCCGCTCTGGGCGTTGGCTGAGCGCTGCCATTCATAAAAGCCATCGGCAATAATCAAGCAGCGCCGCCGTTTAAAGGGGGCTCGAAACGAGGGTTTTTCGGCGGCTGTTTCAGATCGCGCGTTGATCATGCGGCTGCCAATGCTGGGATCTTTTGACCATGAAGGCACCAAACCCCATTGAAAGATCCGGTACGCTCTCGACTCTTCGTTTTGCGCGATCGCTGACACCGCTTGAGTCGGTGCAATGTTGTATCTAGGCTGGAGATCAGGGATGTGCTGTAGCTCAAACGTTTGGGCAATTGCCTCACCTGAGCACGTTTGGGTATAGCGTCCACACATAGATCTGGCCTCACAAGTCTCACTATCTTCCGCAAGCCCAGCGCTAGCTCAAACTATCTTTTAGCTGAGATTTAGCCGTCTCTAACGCGGCTGGCAGCTTAGCGGCATCTCGACCCCCCGCTTGGGCAAAATTAGGCCGACCGCCGCCGCCGCCGCCACACAGCTTGGCAATCCCGCCAATAAATTTACCGGCTTGCAGCCCTTGGGCTATAGCCGCCGGACTAAAAGCTGCTACCAAAGAGACCTTATCGTCCGCTACAGCCGAACCCAACACCACCGCCCCATCGCCGAGCTTTTGCAGCAGCCGCTCTGCCGCCGTCTTTAGCGCGTTTGGTTCCACCGCTTCTAAGCTGGCCACAATCACCGGAATCTGGCCGAAGATTTCAGCTTGAGCTAACAGCTGATCGGATTTGACGAGTGCGAGTTCAGACTTTAAGGCTGTCAAATCTTTTTGAGCGGTTTTAAGCTCACTTTGCAGCGCCGTGACGCGATCGCTGATTTCCTCAGGCTTGGTCTTAAATCGCGCACTCAAATCACGCACAATGCGATCGCGCACCTCCAAATAGGCCAGCACTGCTGGCCCAGCAACCGCCTCAATTCGCCGAATTCCAGCCGCGACGCCGGTTTCAGAAATAATCTTAAACACCCCAATTTCAGCGGTATTACCCACATGCGTACCGCCGCATAGCTCCATCGAAACGCCAGTATAGTCAATCACTCTGACCTGATCACCGTACTTTTCGCCAAACATCGCAACGGCACCTTTGGCCTTGGCCTCAGCAATCGGCATCGTTTGCACATGGGCGCTATGCGCTTCACCAATCCAAGTATTCACCTGCATTTCCACCTGCTGCAATTGCTCAAAGCTCAGCGCTTCGGGGGCATGAAAATCAAAGCGCAGCCGATCAAAATCCACCAGCGAACCCGCCTGCGAAATCGACTCATCCACGAGAGATTTCAGCGCCGCTTGTAGCAGATGAGTCGCCGTGTGATTGGCTTGAGCGCGGCGGCGACAGGCCCGGTCAATCTTGGCACTGAGCACATCACCTACTTTCACCACCCCGCGCTCTACCTTGCCAAAGTGAACGAAAAACGCCCCTTCTTTTTTCACATCCTCAATCCGAATCAGCAGATTTTCGCCCGATAGGTAGCCGCGATCGCCAATTTGCCCACCCGACTCGGCGTAAAAAGGCGTTTGATTTAGGACCATTTGCACCGCACTACCCGCCTCAGCTTGAGCCACCGATTCACCTTCCATCAGCACCGCTTCAACGGTGCTTTGGCTCACCCACTGCTCATAACCAACAAATTCAGTCGCCTCAATTTGCTCAGCGAGCGTATCCAAGCTGCCCTGCACGGTCAGATCAATCGTCTCATGCGCCTCTTTACCGCGCTGACGCTGCGCCTCCATTTCGGCAGCAAAGCCGACTTCATCGACCGCGATCCCGCTTTCTTCGGCAATTTCTTGGGTCAGCTCTAGCGGAAAGCCATAGGTGTCGTACAGCTTAAACGCATCTTGACCCGTTACCTTCTGAGGGTGTTCAGCCAAAATGTCAGCGAGCAGCTTCTCACCGCGATCTAGGGTTTTAAGAAACTGCGCTTCTTCTCTAGAAAGCTCGTTTTTGATTGCTTTTTCGCGCGATCGCACCGCTGGATATGCCGCTTCTGACAGCGCAATGGCTTTCTCGGCCACCTGCGTTGTAAACGGTTCACCGATGCCTAACCGCTTACCGTGACGCACCACCCGCCGAATTAAGCGGCGCAGCACATACCCTCTGCCCGTATTGTCAGCCGCAATTCCATCCGCCACCATATGCACTACTGAGCGCACATGATCCCCAATCACTTTGAGCGATACTTTTTCTGCGTCAGTTGCAGAGGCGTAGTTGATGGAGGCGATCGCTGCTGCTGTTTCAATAATTGGAAAGATTAAATCAGTCTCATAGTTATTCGCCGCCCCCTGCAAAATTTGAGCCATCCGCTCAAGCCCTAAGCCCGTATCAATATTTTGCGCTTGCAAAGGCGTCAATACTCCCGCCGCATCGCGGTTGTACTGCATAAAAACCAGATTGTAATACTCGATAAAGCGACTGTCATCTTCAAGATCGATGCCTTCATCGCCCCGCTCCGGATGAAAATCGTAATACAGCTCAGAGCAAGGCCCGCAAGGCCCAGTGATCCCCGATTTCCAAAAATTATCCGCTTCGCCCATACGGATAATCCGATGGGGAGCAATGCCAATCTCGTCGCGCCAAATTGCAAACGCCTCATCATCCGCTTCAAACACACTCGGCACAATTCGCTCAGGCGGCAGCTTAAACACCTTTGTAGATAGCTCCCAAGCCCAAGCTATAGCCTCTTTCTTAAAATAGTCGCCAAAGCTAAAATTACCCAGCATCTCAAAAAACGTATGGTGGCGAGCCGTGCGCCCCACGTTTTCAATGTCATTCGTGCGAATGCACTTTTGCGCTGTCGTCGCCCGATTAAACGCCGCCGCCTGCTGCCCCAAAAAAATCGGCTTGAATGGCAGCATCCCAGCAATAGTTAGCAGCACCGTCGGGTCTTCCGGCACCAGCGAAGCGCTCGCTAAGATTTGATGCCCTCTAGCTGCATAAAAATCTAGAAATTTTTGGCGAATATCAGCCCCACTCAAAAACGGCAGACGAGTAGCCTGCGATTGACTGGCTAATTGACTAGCTAATTGAGTGGCATTCGATTCAATATGCTGAGATGAATTTTTCTGAACAGACATAGCAATGGCAGCAGAGAGGTAGGACGGCGAGGTTCTCCAGATTGGATCAATGGTGCCACACTATCGAGGGTTTCAACCGATTTACATCAAGCTGATTAAAATTTGCTTCAGGCTAAAGCGATCAGTCGAAATCGAGTGATCAGCACCTAGTTGTCTATTACCCGGTGCTGATCAATTTGCTGTATACAAAAGCTGATGGGCGATCGCTCAGCCATCGCGGTTACCAGCGCCTCATAGGCTTGATGTTGCTTTGCCAACAGTGACTGTGCCTGCAACAGTGCCCAGCGCATCTGCGTTTCAGCGTTTTCTCCGGCGGTCGCTACCGCTGCCCCTTGAGCCTGCGCCCAGAGCTGTTTGATCTGCCTTTGGTCGTCTTCGCCGCCTTGAGCGCTGCCGTAAGTTTGGGTTTCAGCGGCAATTCCGGCCATCCAAACCGTGCAGCAGCGATCAATTTGCTGACGAGAAAAGGGGACTGACGCTGTTTTTTCGGTCTTTTCGGTTTTTTCGGTGAGCGCTTCAACCACCACGCCCCCTAGTCCCGGCAATCCGGCTTTAATGCCCTCCCAAGCGCTGAGGGTATAGCTCTGTACGGGCATCTCTAGCAAATGCGCCACCAGAAAATGGCCAGCCTCATGGTGCAAAATCCGCTGACGGTATTCAGACGACTGGCTGCTGAGTAAATCAATCACCAAATTACCGCCTTTGCCTTTGAAGCTAAAGCGATCTAGTGCGAGTACGCTAGCGCAGCCGGTGAGTGCGATCGCCACTGCCCCCGGCGAAATATTCAGCAAAGGCCCAACTAAGCTCAGCAGCACAAAGGCAAACACTGAAACCGCTAGCAGGTTGAAAGTTGTCGGGTTCATGAGCGCAGTCAATTAAGACAAGGATAAGAGCAAGGGGGCAAGACAGATGGTTACTCTTTATAGAATAGTTCCAAACTCTTTTGATCCCCAACATAGCGCCAGTGCCAGGGCTCATAGCTCAATGGAGACGTAGGATCTTGAGGAAACGACATCTCAAAGTTGTAAAAAGCAGCATTTTTCATCAGCCACTGATAGGCAGCTGTTTTTTCAAAGCTTTCTTCTGTATAGGTATCAGGCTGGCTTTCATCAACAAAATCAACCGCGTAGCCAGTGTGGTGTTCGCTATATCCCGGTGGCGCGCTGACTTCTGCTCGGGTCTTAGGCGTCTCGCCGCGCTCAGCTTTCACGTCAAAAAACAAATAGTTTTGATCCGCAATTGATCGAAATCCAGAGACAACACCCAGCTGAACCCCTTCTGAGTTGGCCTGTGTAATCATTTTGTTGATGTTGGCCGCAGCCGCTGGCTGAAGCTTAATTTCACTGTTTGAATTTACAGGTACCAAACCTGCTATCGAAGCTTCTGCGTAGCGGCGGTGGTGGAGCAATTCTGGGGGATCGTTGCGCTTGCTGCTAGTGCTGCTGGCTTCAGCGTTGGCTGATGATCGATTAAATTTGCCACTGCTGGCTGCGAATGGGGTAAAAGGCGCATTCGCCTGGGCGCGCACCTGATAGCTGATCGCATTCCACTGCCACACAGCCAGCCCGCAACCGATGACTAAGCTCATGAGCGCCAATCCGCGAACGGGACTCAGCGGCCATTCTCGTCGCCGTTGGGCAGTGGGCAACTTGCCGCTTTCAGCCGTCACTGATTGCCGACGGGCTTGAGGGATATCATTCTCAGAGGCTTTAACAGGCGGAATACTCACAGATACGACAAGTTTTGAGCGACAGGTACTATCAGTATTTTCAGGCAGTATTTTTCAAGGGCCACAACACCGGCCTAGTGTATAGCACTTTGGAACGAATCAGGTAAATCTCTGGCACTCTCTAATAGCCATCTCTAACGCTCTACGGTGGCCGTCATGGACTGTGCCAGATCGGTCCAATTCATGTCTTCATAATGCTCAAAGGGCTGATGAATCCAAGGATTATCCTTTAGGTAATGAACGGCGTAATCGGGCGTAATCACCGAGCAGTTTTTATGCCAAAGTACAGCAGTGCGAATTTCGTCAATATAAAAGCCGTATCGGTGCTTCAGCCATGAAATACTGCGCTTTAGGCTTTCGCCAGAATCAACCAAATCATCGACTAGCAATACCCGCGATCCTAAGTTTGCACTCGTCATACTCAAATCTTTAGAAAACGTAATTGAGCCTCGGGTACGGTTGCCTTCGCCGCCATAAGAAGCCGTCGAAAGAATCGCCAGGGGCTGATTAGAAATGCGGCAGAGAACATCGCCAACGCGCAGGCCGCCTTTAGCCAAACACACAATTTGATTAAACGGCCAGTCGGAGCGGTATACCATCAGGGCCAACTGCTCAATGTCGCGGTGATAGTCTGACCAAGATACGTAGAGATCTGACATAGACAAAGCGGGAAGGTAGAGTGAGCTATATAAAAATTAGGATTAAAAAATAGATCGAATGGGAATCTATAGTTATTTATACAGGGTTTTTCTATGACTAAAGCAGAACTCAGCGCCAACCTTCCGGCTCACGATCCGCGCCCATCGCTGACGCTGCCGGTCAAGCTTGCCTATGGCGCGGGTGATTTGGGCGCGGGGCTGACCTCTCAGTTCTTAGCGTTTTTTCTGCTGAGCTTTTTGATTTATGTCGTTGGCATGGATCCGATTGTGGCGGGTTCGGTGCTGGCTTTTGGCAAAGTTTGGGATGCGATTAATGATCCCTTGGTGGGGATGCTGAGCGATCGCACCAAAACCCGCTGGGGCCGCCGCTACCCTTGGATATTTCTCACCGCCATTCCCTTCGGTCTTTCTTATTACCTGATTTGGATATCGCCCTTTGCCGACAGCGCTAGCGACAGCAGCAAATTTTGGTACTACGTCATTGTCACCACAATCTTTCAAATTTTCTTCACGACCACAAATTTGCCCTATACCGCCCTCACCGCCGAAATGAGCCGCGACTATGACGAAGGCACCGATCTGACCTCCTTTCGACTGGCGTTTTCTGTGGGCGGCGGCGTCGCTATTTTGATCATTGCTGGGGTGTTAGGCCAGCTGATTGGCGATGATGCCCAGCGGTATAGGCTCTTGGGCATTGTTGGCGGCGTCATTTCAGTGCTTTCGATTTACTGGTGCATTTTTGGCACGTATGGCTACATGGAAAAAAAGGCAGCTTATGAAGGGCGATCGCTCAACGCCACCGCCGAAGCTGATGAGCCACAAGAGCCTTTTTTCACCCAGCTCAAAAGTGTGTTCAGCAACCGCCCTTTTTTGTTTGTCGTCGGCATTTACATGTTTTCCTGGCTAGCGCTGCAAATTACCGCCGCCGTGATTCCGTTTTATGCCAAATCTTGGATGGGCACCGATGAAAGCCTAGTAGCACTATTGGTGCAGGGGCCAGCAATCATCATGATGTTTGTCTGCGCCAGACTCAGCAAACGCATCGGCAAAAAAAATCTCTACTTTCTCGGCTCCGGCCTTTGGATCACCGTCCAAAGCGCCCTGTATTTTCTTCAACCCGGTCAGCTCAATATTCTCTACGGCCTGTGCATTCTCGCCAGCTTCGGCGTTGCCACCGCCTATGTCGTGCCCTGGTCTATCTTGCCGGATATCATTGATCTCGACGAACTCAACACGGGTCGCCGCCGCGAAGGCACCTTTTACTCGTTCATGACTCTGCTACAAAAATTTGGCCTTGCCCTCGGACTCTTTCTCGTCGGCGCAGCCCTCGATGCCTCCGGCTTTGACAAAGACAGCATTGCCCAATCTGATTCGGCCCTAAATGCCATCCGCCTTTTTATGGGCCCAGTCCCGCTCATGCTCGTCATCTGCGGCGTTGTGCTGATTTACTTCTATCCCGTTACCAGAGAATTTCACGCTGAAGTTATGCTCAAACTCGCCGAGCGCCGCCGTCTAGAAGATAAACGCCCCGAAATAACAGACATCACAGAAGCTTGAGTCAGCAGCCAGTGAATAAACCCAGTTTGCCTGCTGGCTTTGAGCCTTTTAGCGCTCAGCTCGAAGCCAGCGTCAGGCCCTATCTCGACATTCAAACTGAAATCACCGAAACCGTGACCTTGTGGCAAAGCAAGTTTTTAGGATTGCCCTACTGGCCCAGATCTATGAGTGCGCCCCAAACGCCTCAGGGCCACTATTAGTACCTACTAGCGCAAATTAATTTCTCTGAAGCGCCGACCTTACCCGGATTTCCTGAGCAAGGCATCCTTCAGTTCTATCTCGCAAATTCAGATCTCTATGGCGCTGATTTTGAAAGACCAACTGAGCAATCGGGCTTTCGAGCCATCTTTCATCCTCATCCCAGCCCCGATCAAGCCGATCTGGTCACTGACTTTGGCTTTATGCCATCGCCCTGGAAAGATGACGACAGCGAGTTTCCGTTTGAGATTTTTTCAAAATACCTGTCAAAACCCAATAGCTGCTTTGCCCTGAGCTTTGAGCTTAAAACAGCGCCTATTAGCTGGGTTGATTACCAATATCCCGCCATAGTGGGTCAGGAGACTTCTGAGCTATTTGTGAGCGAAGCGTCTGCTAGCGATCGCACCTTCCCATCTAACTACCGTCAAAGCCTCAAACAATACACCACCCAGTTTGAAGGCCATCGTCTAGGCGGCTACCCACTCTTCACGCAAGTCGATCCACGCGCGCGACTCGCTGATGACTCAGAACCCTACGAACTGCTCTTACAGATCGATTCTGACTCCAACAACAAAATAGATATTCTCTGAGGCGATGTTGGCATCTGCAACTTTTTCATTCGGCCTTCAGCGCTGGCTCAGCTTGATTTTTCTGATGTCTGGTATACCTGGGACTGTAGCTGAGATAGCAGCATTTGGCACGGGCATTTTGCAGAACCAGCTCAGCAACGCTCACAGCTGTTAAAGCCACACCCCTCTCAAACTTGTTAACATCAGCAGTGACGCCTGCACCCAACTTTTCAACCCCGCCTGCTATGCCTCGATCTCCTTTGCCTTCAATGCTGACGCCCGATCTCATTGGCAGACAGCGCGAAATTGTAGAAGTGCTGCTGCGCAATGGTTGGGGCTATATGCGCAGACTCATCACTGGCGGCGCACCGGACAAACCCGACTTGCCCTCCCCAGCGGTGCTGTGCAAAATTTTAATCGAGCTTGGGCCAGTTTACGTCAAGCTTGGTCAGGTGCTGAGCACGCGGCCTGACCTACTTTCCGCCCGCTACATTGAAGCGCTCAGCAGCTTGCAGTCTACCGTGCCAGCGGTGCCAGCAGCGGAGATAGAAGCCTATGTGCGCCAGCATATGCATCGGGTACCGGAGGAGGTGTTTGCTGAGATTGGCTATAGCGCGATCGCCGCTGGTTCCATCGGTCAAACCCACAAAGCCATCCTCAAAAACGGTCAGGCCGTCGCCGTCAAAGTGCAGCGCCCCGGCATCGACAAACAAGTCGAGCGCGACATGGCCCTGATTAAAGATATCGCCAGACTCGTCTCCACCACTCAATTTGGCCAGCGCTACCGAATCACGGATCTGGCCGAAGAATTTAAATCAGCCCTCACTCAAGAACTCGACTTCACCACCGAAGCCCGCTACACGGATGAACTGCGCCAAAACCTCGCCGATAGCACTTGGGTCGATTCTGATCGATTGATTGTCCCGCAGATTATTTGGCCGCTCACCAATGCCAAAATTCTCGTGATGGAATGGCTAGACGGCCAGCCCCTACTCACTGCCACGCTACCGCCAGTCACACCGATGACCAGCAAATCTATTGACCCAAAAGCTCCCGAAAGCGAACGTCAAGCCATTACCTCCCTGCTCTTTCGCGCCTTCCTCTACCAGTACTTCGTCACCGGTTTTTTTCACGCTGATCCTCACCCTGGCAACCTGTTTTACCTCACCGGAGGCCGCATTGCGATTCTCGACTGCGGCATGATGGGTCGCCTCGATCCCAAAACCCGAGCTACCCTGACCGAACTCGTTCTCGCCATTGTCAGCTCCGATGCCCAGCGCTGCGCCCAGCTCACGCTCCAGCTCACCGAACCGCTTAAGCCCGTCGATCTGGTGCGCTTAGAGAGCGACTACAGCCGCTTGCTAGGCCGCTACTACGGCTTTACCCTAGAGCGCTTTAATACTGCCGAAGCCTTTGGCGCGGTGATAGAAACTGGCATTCGTAATCATCTACGCTGGCCTGCCAATATTGGCCTCTTTACCAAATCACTCGCCAATCTAGAAGGCGCAACCCGTCAGTTCAACCCCGACATTAACCTGATGGCTGAAATCAAACCGCTCATGGTCGAGTTATTTCAGCAGCAGCTCGTCGGCGACGATCCGACTCAACTGCTGCTGCGCACCGGCCTAGAGTTTCGTAACCTATCGCTTTCTGCACCCCGGCAGTTCGGCTTTTTATTAGATCGCCTGAGCGACGAAACCCTTCAATGGAACCTGCGCATTCAGGGCCTCGATTCTCTTCAGCGCAGCCTCGAACGAGCCGCCAATCGACGCGCTTTTAGCACCGTGGTAGCCGCCTTGATCATCGGGGCCGCCATTCTTTCTACCAGCCAGACCACCGCCCAGCTTCAGGGGCTTAGTTCGCTGCTGTTTGCTGCGGCTTCTTTTCTAGGCATTTGGCTAATTGTCAGCATTTTACGCTCAGGCCGGTGGCAGTAAAATTAGCCCTCATGAAAATTCCTAGATTTGGTGACAAAACTGTTACCAAATCACTGCTCAACTAGCGCCTTTGCCGTATGATAGCTAAGTGCCCAGACCCCTTATAAAACGCGGATACGTGGCATTTTTAATTTTCGACTTTGACGGCACCATTGCCGATACGCTGGCTGCCATCGTCCGCATTACTAACCGAATTGCGCCAGAGTATGGCTACTCGCCTACCACACCCGAAAAGCTCAAGTACTACCAATCTTTGAGTACTCAAGAAATGCTCAAGCAGGCCGAAATCCCGCTCTTTCGACTGCCCTTTTTACTGCGTCGAGTTCGCCATGAGTTAGGCATAGAGCTGAATAAAGTGCCGATCGCGCCCGATTTAACCGACACTTTGCACGATCTGCTAGCGGCTAACCATCGCTTGATGATCATGAGTTCTAACTCTCAGCGGAATATTCAAAGCTTTTTGGCGATTCACGGCCTGAGCAACGTGTTTGAATCTATTCAAGGCGGCGTCGGTCTTTTGAGCAAATCTCGAACGCTCAAGCGAATTGTGCAAAAAGGCAGCATTGACTTCTCTCAAGTGATTTATGTCGGTGATGAAACCAGAGATGTCGATGCCTCTCATCAAACCGGTATTTTGATCGCAGCCGTCACCTGGGGATTTAGCAGTCGTGAAGCCCTTGCCGCTCAAAAACCAGCTTTTTTAATCGATCATCCTCGGCAGCTATTAGGTGCTGCTCAAACGCTGATGAATCCTAGCTGGGTGAGAAAAGAGCGGCGATCGCACCCCTCTTCTTACCCTAGCAACAAGCCTGACCGCAGGCCTCAGCAGCCTTACTTTACAACGGCGACTGCTCCCAAGCCGGATGAGCCAACAGCGACGCCATTGTCCTCACCCCCCGCAGTTGATTAGAAAGCGGTAAATGCCCAATCGGCGCTGACAAATCCCACATAAACTCATTCGGGTAGCGCGTCCAAGCCCCCTCTGTCTTCCACAAGAGCTGTGGCCACAAGCGCTCCCAATTTCGATCTAGTCGTAGCCATAGTTCACGCTGCTTGCGCCAGCCAAATTTATCTTCAGAGTACAGCCCCCAAATTACATCCATTGCCTGCAGGTCAATCACCGGAAACTGCGCAACTTCGGTGAAATACACCCAATTGCGCTCTATCGCCTGAGCGCCTGCTAGCTCACAGAGCTTTTGACTGGTGACTTTATCAGCTTTTTCATACTCTCGTTTCACCAGCAGCATTTGCAAATCACTGTAATCTATCCCCTGATCAGACTGCGGGCATACCAATCCATTGGGAAATTCTGCAACCAGCGCTTGAGCTGCCACCGACTCGCTCTGAAAAAGATACTGATAGGCGCAGCCGTGAGCCGCTGTCGGTTCATCCGGATTTTCCTCAGCCATTCGCTGACGAACAAAATTGACCAGTGCCTTTTCGCCCTCAGTCCCTAGAGTCACTAGGCCGTGAATCGCAGCAAACTGTTTCTTAGCAATTCCAGTTGCTAGATCAGCGACTAGCGACTCTAGCTTATCTATGTCAAAGGCATTCGCTGAAGGGCTAGCAGCAGACTTATCGCTGGGCTGAGATGAAGGAGCAACGGCTTGAGAAGAATCAATAGCGTTTGAAGACATACTTAGATCAGTAAGCAGCACTCAAGAAAAAGCGCTCATAAAGTCAGGGTGCGAATCGAGCAAAACGGCCAGACAGACCCGTCTAATGTTATCTGTCCAATGATAGTGGAATACCGGAGTGCCTGCTGATTATTTGAAAACGACTTGCCGCGAGCCTAGGGACAGTGCCGCTATTTACGAGCTTTTCGACTCGGGTTTTTTCGAGTATTTGAACCAGCACTTGAACCAGTACCTTGGCCAGCACCAGGGAACACGCCTGAATCAGTATCAGCAGAAGGCGTGTGTCCGTTTTCAAAGGCATAGCGAATGAGCTGAGAGCGGTTTTCTAGCGAGAGCTTACTTAAAATGTTACTTAAGTGAGTTTGAACGGTGCGGGGGCTAATGAAGAGGCGATCGCCAATCGATTTATTCGTAAACCCTTGAACCACCTCCCAAAAAACCTTCTCCTCAGCAGGCGTTAGCATTAGCGGCGATTGAGTAACCCTAGGCTGTTTATGGTTAGCGAGCTTCAGCGCCTTTTCAATTTGCAGATGAATCCGACTTGCCCGCGCCAACTGCGCCTCAATTTTAGCAATCAGCTCTCTAGGATAAAAAGGCTTCACCAAATAGTCATCAGCTCCAATGCTGTGGCCTTGAATCAGGTCTTCCAAATCACAGCGTCCAGACAAAAAGATAAACGGGACCAGTTGCCCCAAAGCCGCCGCCCTCACCTTTCCGCACAGCTCAAATCCATCCATCTCTGGCATCACGACGTCAGAGACAATCAAATCAGGAGTGTCTTGCATAAAGCTATCTAGCCCTTCTGTGCCTGAGGCAGCATTGCGCACTAAAAAACCACGATCTTTTAGATACCGGGTCAACGCAGATCTGAGCGTATTATCGTCATCAACAATGAGAATCTTTTGCATGTTGCGACTATGCTAGTGAAATAGTGGCTAGTCGAGTACCAGAGTAGCTGAAGTAATATTGCAGGAAGTCAATCAATATATCAATATAAAAGCGCTCTAACTAAAGTCAGCGCTAATTACGCTAATCACACAATAGAGTCTATAGCGTGATTAGCAAAGCTTCCTCAATGTGCCTGTAAGGCTTCGGTTTCCTCAATGTGCCTGTAAGGCTTCGGTAAATTTATGACGCCAGCTACAACTCAACGCACCGCCAGCCTAAGCGGCTCTAGAACTAGCAAAACGGCTTTTGCATAAGCCTTCATAAATACTTAAGCCGCATAGATAACCCAATAGAATAGTCGCCAAGTTTTAAGAGCCCTATCGAGCGGGTTGAGGTTGCGCAGGTTGAACAGAAGTCGGCGCTGTGTAGAGCGTCCCAGATGGAAAATCTGCACTTCTAGGCGCTACGGTTGTGTTTGGAGCCGGATTTCTAGTCGGCTGCGGCTGTGCTAGGTTAAAAACAGGCAAGCCTGAAGTCGCGGGTACTTGATAGCCAGTAGTCCCAGCTGGGGGCGACATCTCTGGCGTGGTGCGAATATAGGGCGCAGGAATTGGTGCAACTGGCGATTGAGCTGATTGAGCGCCGGACACATTACCGGTGCTGCCGCTCCCACCCAAAGAAGACTGTGAATTGATGCCACCCACAGCAGATCCACTGCTACCACTGTTAGCATTAGCGGCCTCAGCCGCTTGTCGATCCAAAGCTTGAGAGAGGGCATTGCCCGTAGCAGGCTGACTCCTAGCGGCAGGCGCTGAACGAACTGACTGCAAGCCGTTTGAACTGTTACTGGACAGCGCGCTACCAGCAGAGGGAACACCGCCACCGCTTAATGAATTGGCAGAGGGCCGATTGCCAGTTGTCAGTGGGGTTTCGCGGGTGCCCGGAAAACGGTATGCGTCGGTATAGGCTCTAAAGGGATCGATTTGCCCTGACAAATTGCCATTGCCGTCGCCATTCCCGTTGGTAGTCGCGGCACCCGGTGCGTTTGGGTTGATAATACTGGTTACTTCTGGTGAACCGTCTGGCAGCTTCGAGCCTTGTAGCAGCACATCTAGCGTATCTATTTCTGCAAGCTGGGCTTCTTCATCCGGGGTCAGGCCAGACTCAGAATTAACGACATCACTAACCGGCTCACGTTCAAACCACTGAGGATTTTCACGATATTCCCAAATGAAAATACTGATTAGGCCAAATAGACCTAGAGAGATCCAAACAGCCGGGATGCTTAACGGTTTCAGGCGAGCGGGAAGGTATCTTAAGAAGGTGGGCGTAGCCATGACGATAAAACCAAGCGAAAGTTATCAAGCGTTAGCGGCAGATGCACATTTTTTGAGGCATATCTTTAGAGGAATGCAAGCATTAGGTACAGAGCAGTGCAAATAGGATGCACATTTTTCAAGATTTAATTTCGGAGTTTAAGCTTAGTATGCTGTCCGGACAGCTGCTATCTGAAGTTGGGCCTACGCTTAGGGTTTGACCGATCAAACATTAGTCGAACCAAATGTTTGATCGAAATTTGAATATCTTTAATATATACTCACTATCAATCTTAGCAAATCCTATTGAATCATCCCTTGGCCAGATTTCGGGCCGGTTCGGATTGAGATGCATGAGGCGAGGTAAAATCTCGCCTCCTTGTAAGCCGGACAAGCGTTGGACAGGGGTTGAGCAGGGGTTGAGCAGGGGTTAGACAGGGACTAGACTATGAGTTTTTCGTCTTTTGATTTGGGTCGCGCTGCTGGCGCTAACTCAAAGGCAACCCATCTAGAAACTTTTAGAGGCGCGGTTTCATTACCCTTTCTGGACTCTGAAGACTTCATCAGCCAGCGCCATGAGGTGAAGCCTGCACTGGCGCTAAATTTGCTTAAAGACATTCAAACCGTAGTAATGGTTTGGCAAGAGCAGCTTCGGCAGATTGTCCAAGCGATGCATTCTCTTCATGCGCAGGGTCCGATGGTAGACGGCTGGTTAGAGTCTTCTATAGGGGTAGCTGGCCTAACAGCAGCGGCGGCCCATACCACATTGCTACGACACGGGGAGGCAGAGGATCTGATGCAGTATGTTGAGGCTTTAGAGAATCCGGAGATGCCTGATTTGGATACTCTAAAGCATGAGAAGGCTGAGAACTTAGGAAGAAATTTAGAGGATAATCTAGAGGTCTTGTCTCTTTCAGCAGAAAAGTCTTTAGCAGAAAAGTCTTCAGCAGAAAAGTTTTTAAGCAACACACCGACTCAGTATGCGCTATGTTCGCTAAATGAGGATGGAACGGTTTTAAAGCACCCCTGTCCGCTTGAGCAGATGGCGCTAGTTAGCACAGCGATCGCTCGCCACCAAGCATTCAAACAGCTCATTCACCAAAAGCAAGCCGTTGAAGCCAAACTCCAGCAAGCTGTCAATCAGCTCACCCAAGTGCGTGCAGACTTAACGCGTCTCAGCTAGGGCAACAACTAAGACGAGCTAGAGCCGCTAAGGCGCTTGCCAGCGTCTGATAGCCTGTTGCGCTGGCTCATAAGCCGTTGTGCCAGCGGGCACTAAAATGGCAGCTTGAATGGCTGCTTGCTGCCGCCCTTGAGCGGCCCTTGCCTGCGCAATGCTGAAGATGCGATCACTCCAGTCGTCTGCTAACCGCTGAGCATTTTCGTATTCTGGATGCTCAATCGGGATTTCTCTGAGCTTAACAATGCCTTCTTGATAGCTGCTGGCCTGACCTGATTTGGGAATTGCCTGCGCTGCGATCATGATATTGCGGCTATTTTGGCGCTGCTGCCAAAAGGCAATTCTATCTTTAGCCTTTTGATACAGCTCCGGGTTGTCGTAAGGCATGATCGTAGCAGCAGCGATCGCCCCTTCTAAATTACCGCTAGTAGCCCGTCCTTCGGCAACGTCTAAAATCACTTGACTCCAGCTCCGAATATCGTTTTGAGCAGCCTCATAATAAGGTTCTCCCGGCTGAATCAATCTGGCTTTGGCGATCGCTTCTGTAAACTGCGACGCCTGAATCGGTTGAATCGCTGTCCGCGCCTCCGTCAGCACCGAAGCATTCGCCTGCTGCGCTTCAGCCGCTCCTGCTCGCGCCTGCGTCAATATCGATGAAAAGGTATTGTCTCGCTGAGACTGAGGCACCTGCTGCAAGGCAATCAAGGCTTCCGAGTACTGCCGGTTAGTTAGCGCCGCACTCGCTTTGGCAATTAGCGCTTTAGCAGTCGCTTGATCCGCCTCAAGCCCAGCTTTGCTATCCGTTTCAGCCGCTGTATTCGTACCATTGTTATCAGTTGTCGGCTGAGCCGTCACACTATTGCTGAGAGCCGGGGTTGGCCCTGACGCACTATCTTCATCAGATGTGGGGATAGCCCCCTCAGCCGTGGGGGCTACTTTGGCACCCTCATCCGCAGTTCCATCCCTGGTAGCCCGACTAGCCACTGCGCTGATTTTTTCAGAGAGGTCTTGCCAGGCGGCTTGCACAAAAGGCTGCTTAATCAAAACGCCCAAAACCAGAACAGCCAATGCTAAAAGCCCCCAATTGCGAAGCTGCGTGCCGTTTACTGGTTTACGGCAAGGCACAATCGCATTACCAGTATCACTAGTGACCTCTTCTTCATAGGCTTTTCTATCTTTTCGATAGGGTGGCTGAAGCGACGGGGGCTTTAAGATCAAATCATCTGAATCCAAATCATCTGGGCCTAGATCATCTGGGCCTAAATCATCTTCGGATTCATCTGCATCGGATTCATTTACATCGGAAGACTCGATAGGTTCTGAAATTTCATGATTTTTTAAAGCTTCAGGAATTTCTAGAGCTAGGGGGGGTGAAGCCGCTTCGCGATCGGCAGCGATCGCATCCTCCACCAGAATCTTCACCGTTTTGAGAGACGCAGGGATCAAACTCACCGGATTTTGAGTCGGTCGCCAGTGGTGCTCACATAGCTCAGGCAAGCGCTGAATAAGGTAGTCACTGATCTCGCCAATCGTAGTGCAATTTTGCCGCCATGCTTCTAGCAGCGCCGCTGTAAAGAGCCCGTGGCGCGTTCCAAAAGTTTCGTGAGAATACTGTTCAGGCTGACAGGACAACAGCGTCGCGACTTCGTATTTTTCAGCCAAGTCAATCACCTGCTGACCGATTGTTTGACCGGCCAAAGACCCCTGAGAGCGGTTTATATCTAGCAGCAGCAGGGTTTTATCTGTGGGTAAGTTAGCTAATACCGATATTAAATCTGCGGCTGCAATGCCCGTACTTTCCACCTGCCCCGGATCGCCATCAATCGGCATTAGATAATCGGCTTCTTCTACTTGTGCGCCATAGCCACTGAAGAAAAAGATCACGCGATCGCCCTGATTCACCTGCTGCGTAATGGTTTGCAGCCACTCCAAAAGCGCTAACTTATCGGGGTAGACAACCTGATGCTCCACAGACGTGGCTAAATCGCTCAGCAGCACGCAGTGATCGGCGCGAAAGCCAGCCTCCTCTGTCAAAAAGCGGTGGGTAAAGAGCGCGTCATTTTGCGCGTGCATCAGCGGCTGTAGGTGCCGATACTGGTTAATACCGATGGTGATGGCCCAGCTATTAGGCATTGATCGTCTCCGAGACTTGTGATGAAAAAGTATCATAAGCGCACCGCTTCGCGATCGCCGACTTTCTCAAAAAGTG